>NZ_CP033970.1:1200000-1548864 GCF_003854935.1 Cupriavidus pauculus | reverse complement strand
CGCACCCACGCGCTGTTCGTACCCTACGCCGGGGTGACGCGCGACTGGGACGGCTATGCCGCGCAGGTGCGCGAGGCGCTGGCGCCGGCCGGCATCGCGGTGGCGAGCCTGCACGAGCAGGCCGACCCGCAGGCGGCCGTGGCCGCCGCGACGCTGATCGTGGTGGGCGGCGGCAACACGTTCCGCCTGCTGCAGGTGCTGCGCCAGCAGGGACTGCTGGCGCCGATCGCGGCGCGGGTACGCAGCGGCGCCGCGCGCTACATCGGCTGGAGCGCCGGCTCGAACCTGGCCGCGCCGACCATCCGCACCACCAACGACATGCCGGTGGTGGACCCAGGCGGCTTCGACGCGCTCGGCCTTGTGCCGTTCCAGATCAATCCGCACTACTACAACGTGGAAATCGAAGGCTTTCGCGGCGAAACGCGTGACCAGCGGCTGGCCGAATTCACCACGCTGTCGCCGGACACGCCCGTGCTGGGCCTGCCCGAAGGCGACTGGGTGCGCGTGTCGGGCAACGCCTTTGCGCTGCACGGGCCGCACGCGGCACGCTGGTTCCTGGGCGAGCGGCGCTGGGACGTGACCGCCGGGCCGCTGGCATTGCCGGCCTGACCCGCACGCGGCGGACAAAAAAAATACCCGCAGCCGGGAGGAGCAGGTACAGAAGTGGTATGGACAAGTCGCGGAATTCGTCCACGGGAAAAATGCTGTCATCGCATCATTGCGCTGCCAATAATCTTTCCGGACTAGTCAGCGGCTGTCACGTATTTGTCGCGTACCTGACACGTATGGCAGCTTCGCCACATCGGCGGTTTGGGCGCATGGACAACGCGGCGGGAATCCAGTCCAATCGAGCACTTGCCGCCCCTGCCCTGCCCCGCCTGCCCCATGTCGCGTGCCCGCCTGCTGTTGATCGATGACCACACCCTGTTTCGCACCGGGCTAAAACTGCTGCTGGCCGACAGCCCCAGCGTGGCGACGATCATCGAGGCCGGGTCGGTCATGGAGGCCGTCGAGGCGCACGGCAGCCAGCCGGTGGACATCCTGCTGCTCGATATCCAGATGCCGGGGCTGAACGGCATCGAGGGCGTCAAGGTGCTGCGGCGCCACTTTCCGGCCGCGCGGATCGTGATCGTGTCGGGCACGTCACATATCGACGCCATCCCGCCCGAGGCGCGCCGCGAGATTGCCGGATTCCTGCCGAAGTCGGCCGACGCGCTCGACATCGAGCGCGCCATCGCCAGTTGCCTGGCCGGCGGCACGCATTTCTCGGCCGACGGCCTCGGCCACGGCGCAGACCCCGGCGCCAGCGGTGACCCGCCGCCGGCCTACGAGCCAAGCCAGCTCACGCCGCGCCAGCTGGAGGTGCTGTCGCAGTTGAGCCTGGGGCGGTCGAACAAGGTCATCGCCTACCACATGGGGTTGTCCGAGAACACCGTGCGCGTGCATGTGGCAGCCATCCTGAACCACCTTGGCGTGGTCAGCCGCGTCGAAGCCATCCTGGAGGCCCAGCGCCGCGGGCTGGTGCAGACCCGGCGCTAGCCCGCCACCGACCCCGCCGCGACCATGGCGCTGCCCTTCCTGCCCCACTACGACGAGCCGCGGCTGCTGTCCGCGCAGATGGAGCTGATCGACCAGAGCTTCGGCATGGCGATGCTGGGCTGCACGCTGGCGGCGATCTTCCTGGGCACCGGGCTGGCGCTGACCGACGGCCATCCCGGCGCGCTGCCGTGGGCGGCGGCCGTGACCATGGTCTGCGCCATCGCGCATTTCGGCCGGCGCGCCGTGCCGGACCGCCTGAGCGAGGCGCGCTGCGGCCTGTACGCGCGCGGCATGACGGTCGTGCTGGTGCTGATCGGGTGCCTTTGGGGGTTGGCCGGCTGGCTCTACCTCGACATCCGGTCGCCGGCCGTGGTGATCTGCGTGCTGTCGCTGATCGCCGGCATGAGCGCCGCGGCGCTGGCCGTGTTCTCGGCCTGCCTGCCGGTGGCCGTGGGCTTCTTCATCCCGGCCATCATGCCGGTGTGGGCCGTGTTCATCGTCACGCACGATATCGCCTACCTGCCGATGTTCCTGGCCACGCCGCTCTACCTGTTCGTGCTGATCGTGTTTGCGCGCAACTACTCGCGCATGGCGCGCCACTCGCTGGCGCTACGGTTCGAGAACGTCGAGTTGATCTCGCAACTGCGCGACCAGACCGCGCGCGCCGGGCGGGCCCAGCGCGAGGCCGAGGAGGCCAATCGCGCCAAGTCGGTGTTCCTGGCATCGGCCAGCCACGACCTGCGCCAGCCGCTGCATGCGCTGGGGCTGTTCCTGGTCTCGCTGGCCCGCACGCCGCTCGACGCGCGGCAGCGGCAACTGCTGGACCACATCGAAGCCTCGTCGGGCGCCGCGCGCGAGATGCTGAACACGTTGCTCGATTTCTCGAAGCTGGACGCCGGCGTGGTCACGTCGCGGCCCCGCCCGTTCCGGCTCCAGCCGCTGCTGCACAAGCTGGAGAACGAATTCGCGCCACAGGCCAATGCGCGCGGGCTGGTCTACCGCACACGCGATACCACGGCCACGCTGTTCGGCGACCCGACGCTGACCGAGCTGATCCTGCGCAACCTGATTGCCAACGCCATCCGTTACACCCGCGCCGGCGGCGTGCTGGTGGCCTGCCGCGCGCGGCGCTTCCACGTGTCGATCGAGGTCTGGGACACCGGCGTGGGCATCCCGGCCGAGCACCACCGGGCGATCTTCCGCGAGTTCCACCAGCTCGGGAATCCGGAGCGCGACCAGCGCAAGGGGCTGGGCCTGGGGCTGGCCATCGTCGACGGGCTGGCGCGCACCATGCGCACGGTGGTGACGCTGGGCTCCACGCCGGGCCGCGGCTCGGTGTTCCGGCTGCGGATGCCGCTGGCGTGGGCCGCGCCCGAGGAAGCCGCGGAGCCGGGGCTGGCGATGCGGTGCGACGGGCTGCGCGTGCTGGTGATCGACGACGATCCGGCCATCCGCGATGCCATGGCCGGGCTGCTGGCGGTCTGGCACTGCGACAGCCGCACGGCCGAGACCGAGGAACAGGCGCTGGCGCTGGCCGCGACCTTCGCGCCGGACCTGATCCTGGCCGACTACCGGCTGCGCGGCCATCGCACCGGGCTGGAAGCCATCGCCGCTATCCGGGCGCAGGCCGGGCGCGACGTGCCCGCCATCGTCATCACCGGCGACACGGCGGCCGACCCGCTACGCAACGTCCATGCTGGCGGCGTGGCGCTGCTGCACAAGCCAGTGGTACCGGGCGAGCTGCAGGCGGCCATCGCCGCACTGCTGCACGAGGCTTCCGCCCACGCCGACGCCCCGGCCGAATGGAAACCGGCCGAACGATAAGCAGGACATGGGGGGGCCGTCAGCCGATCATCCGCATCGGCAACAGCGCGTAGGCCAGCACCAGCACGCCGACGATGGCCGGCGACACGTACTTCAGCGCAAGGCTCTGCGACTGCACGCCCAGATAGGCGTACATGCAGACGAGGATCATGGCGCAGCCAAAGACAAGGCCGTCATAGACTTGCATGGATGTCTCCCAGAGTGCGTTCTTCGACTACTTCTGTGATGACGGGCGTGCTCTTCGGGGGCGCCCGGGTACTGCCCACTGCAATCTATTGCGACCGATGGTCGCGCCATCGGGGGGACGCGGCAATCATGGTAATCCCTCCATTTCTGGCGTTTTAACAATGCTGCGGCGCGGGATGGGAGACCGGGGGGATACCGCTCGGGGCGGCGGGGGAAGTCAAGGGAAATCTGGAGCGGGGGGGTGTTCAGGCTTTCGTATCGCCGGGGCCCCTCACCCGCGTGGCGGGCGAGGGATTGCAGCTATAGGCGGACGGGGGGTCTATCGCTGGCCGAAATGGGCGTCGCGGAACAGCTTCTCCAGGCCGCGCGGCTGCGAGCGCCAGTACTGCTTTGGCGCGTCGACCTGGGCGCCAAGCCTGGCGGCGGCATGCCACGGCCAGCGCGGGTCGTACAGCATCGCGCGGGCAATCGAGATCATGTCGGCCTCGTCGTTGGCGATGATCGCCTCGGCCTGCTCGGGCTCGGTGATCAGGCCCACGGCCAGCGTCGGCAGGCCCACCTCGGCCTTCACGCGCTGGGCGTACGGCACCTGATAGCCCGGGCCGATCTTGATGGCCTGCTGCGGCGACACGCCGCCGGTGCTCACATGCACCGCCGCGCAGCCGCGCGCCTTGAGCGCATGGGACAGCGCGATCGTGCCGTCGATGTCCCAGCCATTCGGCACCCAGTCCGTGGCCGACACGCGCATCCAGACCGGCCGTTCGGCGGGATACGCCTCGCGCACGGCATCGAACACCTCCAGCGGAAAGCGCATGCGGTTTTCCAGGCTGCCGCCGTACTCATCTGTGCGATGGTTGGCAATCGGCGACAGGAACTGGTGCAGCAGGTAGCCATGCGCGCCGTGCACCTCGATGCCCTCCACGCCCAGCCGCGCGGCACGCCGGGCGGCCGCCACGAAGTCATCGCGGATCTTGCGCAGGCCGGCCTTGTCCAGCGCGGTGGGCGGCGCCTCGTCGGCCGCATGCGGCACGGCCGAAGGCGCCACGGTCTGCCAGCCGGCCGGCGCGTCCGGACGGATCTGCGCGCCGCCGTCCCACGGCGCCTGGCTGGACGCCTTGCGCCCGGCATGGCCAAGCTGCACGGCCACGGCAATCGGCGAGTAGCGGCGCACGGCATCGAGCACGCGCCCCAGCGCGGCTTCGTTGGCGTCGCTGTAAAGCCCCAGGTCGGCCGGCGAAATGCGGCCCTCCGGCGACACGGCCGTCGCCTCCACGATCATCAGCCCCGCGCCCGAAAGCGCCAGGCTGCCAAGGTGGATCATGTGCCAGTCAGTGGCCGAACCCTGTTCCGCGGAGTACTGACACATCGGCGCAATGGCGATCCGGTTGGACAGCGCGAGTTCGCCGATCCGGTAGGGGTCGAAGAGATGGGGCATGGGGTTCCTTGTCGTCTTGCTGGCCGCCGGGACACGGCCAATGTCCCGGGGAATTGTAGGCGGCCGCGGAAATCCGTGCAGACGGCGCCGCGCCCTGCCCCTGCGTCAGAACTTCGGAATCCTCAGCGTCTTGCTGATCATCAGGCTGCCGCTAAGCACGAACAGCAGCGCCAGCGGGTGGAACGTGCCGCCGGCGATGTCCCATGCACCGCCGGGCAAGGCGTCGCCGATCAGGCCGCGCGATGCGCACCAGGCCAGTACGCCGGTCAGCACCACGCTGGTTGGGATGGGCGTGCCTTCGAAGTACTTGACCTTGCCCTGCGCGGAGCCCTCGGCCAGCGTTTCGGCCGTGACGTTGAAGCGGGCCAGGCGGCTGACGCCGCAGCAGACGAAGTAGATCAGCGCGGCGAGGTCCCAGCCGCCGCGCATGCCGGCCGCAAAGGCCAGCGTGGCGGGGCCGACGCCGAACGAGATGATGTCGGACAGCGAATCGAGCTCGCGGCCCAGCGCGGAATGCGCGTGGCGCCAGCGGGCGATGCGGCCGTCGAGCACGTCGAAGATGAACGCGGCCGGCGCCAGTGCCGCCGCGATGTAGAAATACCGGAGCGTGGGCTCCGCGACGAAGTACATCGCGTAGAAGACGGAGCCCATGCCGCACGCGGCGTTGGCCAGCGTGAAGAAGTCCGCAAGCTGCAAGTCGCGCAGCATCGAGAAATGCCTGGGGCGCTGCTGAGGGGTGGACATGCGGCGGACTCCTTTGTGCGTTGGCGCCCGGGCCGGGCGCCCGGACGGTCAGAGTACGGTGTTCACGTGATGCACGGCCGGCGGCGCGGCAAAGCAGTCGCTGACCAGCTTGCGCCACTCCTGGAACTCGTCAGATTCGCGGAAGTGGACCATGTGGTCTTCCACGGTTTCCCAGGCCACCACCAGCGCATACTGCGACGGCTGCTCGATCGAGCGCTGCAGGTTCAGGCCGTGGCAACCGCGGGAACGCAGGAACAGCGGCTTTGCCTTGGCCACGTTGGCCTCGAACTGCGCTTCCATGCCGGGCTTGATCGTGATCTGTGCAATTTCGTGAATCATGATGGGTCTTCTCTGGGTGGCTTGATATCGGTGCCTGTCTGACAGCGCGGCACGCGCGTTCTACCTTAGCAGATTTGCGCCAGGCGGCTTACTTGACCGTCCGCCGCGCCAGGCTTTGCACCAGGTAGGCCACCACCAGCGCATTGGCCACCGCCAGTCCGACATGGAGCCACGTGGGGTGGCGCACGGCCTCGTACACCTCTACCGGGATATAGATGCCGCCAGACCACACGCCGATCCAGTTGCCCCAGGCCCGGCCGTGCCACAGGCCGTAGGCTTCGGCAAAGCGCATCAGCGCGTACACGGCGGCGGAGCCACCGATGGCCCAGAGCCGGCCGTCGGCGGGATGGTTCAGCAGCGCCAGGAAGATCTTCGGGTAGTGGCCGGCGGGATTCAGGTGCAGCCGCGCGACGATGGACTCGGCCACCGCCTGGGCGTCGCTGTGCAGCAGCGCCACCAGGCCAAGACCGGCCAGGATGACCAGCGCGCCCTTGGCGGCTTCGAACAACGCAATGCTTTTGAGCCCCAGCGGGGAACCGGCGTGTGCCATGGCGGCGGGGTGGGAGTGGGGAAGCCGGTATTGTGCAGGATTGGCGGCGGCCTGCCATCGGGAAAATGGCAGGCGCCCCTCTCCCGATGGCGCGGGAGAGGGGCGAACGCGGACAGGTCAGGCCGCGCTCAGTTCTTCGCCACGGTCTCGGACGTCGGGCCCCAGCCGCCGCCGAGGCTGCGCACCAGCGCCACCGTGGCGGCGGCGCGCAGGCCGGCTACCGCGTTGGCATCGCGCTGCGACTGCAGCACGGTACGGTCCGCGTCGATCACGGTCAGGTAGTCGACCGCGCCGGCATCGTAGCGGCTGCGTGAGATGCGCTGCGCGCGGCGGGCGCCGGCCAGTGCGCCATCGAGCGCCGTAGCCTGCTGGCTGAGCCAGCGTACGTCGGCCAGGCTGTCCTCGACCTCGCGGAACGCCACCAGCACGGTCTGCTGGTAGCGGGCCACGCTTTCCTCGTGCGCGGCGCGGGCGCCGGCCAGGTTCGAGCTGTTGCGGCCCCCGTCGAAGATGGTCTGCGCCACCGTCGTGCCCACCAGCGGCCCGAGCATCCAGGTGCGCGACGACCACTTGAACAGGTTCGACAGGTCCGCCGACTCGAAGCCGAACAGCGCCGTCAGCGAGATGCGCGGGAAGAACGCGGCCTTGGCGATGCCGATGCGCGCGTTGGCCGCCGCCATCTGGCGTTCGGCCGCCGCGATGTCGGGACGCCGCTCCAGCAGCTCGGACGGCAGCCCGGCCGGCACAGCCACCGGTGCGGTATCGAACGGCCGCGCGGCCAGTCCGAACTGCGACGGTGCCACGCCGGTCAGCACGGCCAGCGCATGCTCCTGGTTGGCCCGGCGGCGCTCGATGCTGGCCAGGTCCGCACGCGCGGTGCCGAGTTCCGATTCGGCGCGGGCCGGATCGAGGTCGGTGGTCTCGCCGGCCTCGTACCGCTTGCGCAGCAGCGACAGCGAATCCTCGCGCAGCTTGATCGTGGCGTGCAGCAGCTCGCGGTCGCTGTCCAGCGTACGCAGCGCGAAGTACGCCTGCGCCGTGTCGGCCTGCAGCGCAAGCTGCACCGACCGGTACAGGTCTTCCGCGCCCTTCTCTTCCGCCCGCGCCGCGTTGACGCTGCTGGCCACGCGGCCGAACAGGTCCAGCTCGTAGTTGGCAAACAGCCGCGCCTTGTACACCGTCTGCGGCGACACGCGCGTGCCATCGGGCAGGCCCTGCGAGGCCGCCGACGGCTGCGTGCGCGTCGGGTCCAGCCCGGCGCTCAGTTGCGGGTACATGTCCGCCTCGGTGGCGCCGGTGAACGCCCGCGCCTGCTTCAGGCGGGCCGCCGCGGCGGCCAGGTCCTGGTTGTGGGCGTTGGCCGCGTCGATCAGGCGGTCCAGCTCGGCGTCGCCGAACACCTTCCACCAGTCGCCGCGCTGCTGGCCCTCGGCCGGCGTGGCGGTCTTCCACTGCGCACCCTCGGCGGCGGCCGCGTCGGCCTCCTTGAAGGTGGCGGCGGTGGGCGTCTCGGGCACCTTGTAGGTCGGTGCCAGCGAGCAGCCGGCCAGCACCAGGGCGGCAGCCAGCGTGGCCAGCCTCGGCAGGTACTGCTTCATCACGTTGTCTTGCATGTCGATCCCCATCACTCAGCCGACGGTACGGCGTGCGACGCCGACACATCGGTCGATACGGCCTCGCGGCGCTGCTTGCGCGTGGCCAGCAGCCGCAGGGCCACGTAGAACACCGGCGTCAGGAACAGGCCGAAGAACGTCACGCCCAGCATCCCCGCGAACACGGCCACGCCCATGGCATGGCGCATTTCCGCGCCGGCGCCGGTGGAGATCACCAGCGGCACCACGCCCATGATGAACGCGAACGACGTCATCAGGATCGGGCGCAGACGCAGGCGGCTGGCCTCGATCGCGGCCTGCACCACGGTACGGCCCTGGTGCTCCAGCTCGCGGGCGAACTCCACGATCAGGATCGCGTTCTTCGCGGACAGCCCCACCAGCACGATGAAACCGATCTGCGTGAAGATGTTGTTGTCCCCACGCGTGAGCCACACGCCGGTCATGGCGGCCAGCAGGCTCATCGGCACGATCAGGATCACCGCCAGCGGCAGCGTCAGGCTTTCGTACTGCGCGGCCAGCACCAGGAACACCAGCAGCACGCACAGCGGGAAGATCCAGACGCCCGCGTTGCCGGCCAGGATGTCCTGGTAGGTCAGCTCGGTCCACTCGAAGCCGATGCCCTTGGGCAGCGTTTCCGCGGCAATGCGCTCGGCGGCGGCCTGGGCCTGGCCCGACGAGAAGCCCGGCGCCGGGCCACCGTTCATGTCGGCGGCCGTGAAGCCGTTATAACGCGTCACGCTGTCGGGGCCAAAGCTCTGCTTGACCTTCACCAGCGACGACAGCGGCACCATTTCGCCGGAAGCGCTGCGCGCCTTCAACTGCAGGATGTCCTCCGCATGCTGGCGGAACTGCGCGTCGGCCTGGACCTTGACCTGGTACGTGCGGCCGAACTTGTTGAAGTCGTTCACGTACGACGAGCCCAGGTAGGTCTGCAGCGTCTCGAACACGTCGGTCACGGGCACGCCAAGCTGCTTGGCCTTGGTACGATCGAGCTGCACGTCAAGCTGCGGCACGTTCACCTGGTAGTTGCTGAAGATGCCGGCCAGCTCGGGCGTGGCGCGCGCCTTGGTCATGAACGCGTTGGTCGCGTTGAACAGCTCGTCGTAGCCCAGCGCGGCACGGTCCTCGATCATCATCTTGAACCCGCCGATGGTGCCCAGGCCCTGTACCGGCGGCGGCGGGAACACGGCGATAAACGCGTCCTGGATCGATCCGTACTGCTTGTTCAGGTCTGCCGCGATGGCGTTGCCGGACAGCTCGGCGCTCTTGCGTTCGTCGAACGGGTTCAGCGTGACGAACACGATGCCGGCGCTGGGGCTGTTGGTGAAGCCGTTGATCGACAGGCCCGGGAACGCCACCGCCGACTCCACGCCCGGATGCTTGAGCGCGATGTCCGACATGCGGCGGATCACGTCTTCGGTGCGATCCAGCGTGGCGCCGTCGGGCAGCTTGGCAAAGCTCACCAGGTACTGCTTGTCCTGCGCCGGCACAAAGCCCTTCGGCACCATCTGGAACACGCCCCACGTGGCCACCAGCATCACGGCGTAGACGCCGAACACCGAGCCCTTGCGGCGGATCACGCCCTTCACGCCGCGGCCGTAGCTTTCCGAGCTGCGCCCGAAGAAGCGGTTGAAGCGGGCGAAGAACTTGCCGAACACCTTGTCCATGCCGCGCGTCAGCCAGTCCTTCGGGGCGTCGTGGCCCTTGAGCAGCAGCGCGGACAGCGCCGGCGACAGCGTCAGCGAGTTGAACGCCGAGATGATCGTCGAGATCGAGATCGTCAGCGCGAACTGCTTGTAGAACTGGCCGGTCAGGCCCGTCATGAACGCCAGCGGCACGAACACGGCGATCAGCGTCAGCGCGATGGCGATGATCGGGCCGCTCACCTCGCGCATGGCCTTGTACGTCGCTTCCTTCGGCGACAGGCCCTCCTCGATGTTCCGCTCGACGTTTTCCACCACCACGATCGCGTCGTCCACCACGATACCGATCGCCAGCACCAGCCCGAACAGGCTCAGCGCGTTGATCGAGAAGCCAAACGCGTGCATCAGCCCGAACGTACCGACGATCGACACCGGCACGGCCAGCAGCGGGATGATCGATGCGCGCCACGTCTGCAGGAACAGGATCACCACCAGCACGACCAGCGCGATGGCCTCGAACAGCGTGTGGACCACGGCCTCGATCGAGTGACGCACGAACTGCGTGGGGTCATAGACGATGCTGTAGTCCACGCCTTCCGGCATGTTGGCCTTCAGCTCGGCCATGGTCTTGCGTACGTCGTTGGAGATCTGGATCGCGTTGGAGCCCGGCGACTGGAAGATCGGCAGCGCCACGGCGGACTTGTTGTCCAGCAGCGAGCGCAGCGCGTATTCCGAGGCGCCCAGTTCGATGCGGGCGATGTCCTTGAGGTAGGTGACCACGCCGTCGGGCGACGTCTTGACGATGATGTCGCCAAACTCCTCGACGGTCTGCAGCCGGCCCTGCGCGTTCACGGAAAGCTGCAGGTCGGTGCCCGGCAGCGACGGCGACTGGCCGATCACGCCGGCCGCCACCTGCACGTTCTGCTCGCGGATGGCGCGCACCACGTCGGACGCGGCCAGGCCGCGCTCGGCGATCTTCTCCGGGTTCACCCAGACGCGCATCGAGTAGTCGCCCGCGCCGAACATCTGCACCTGGCCCACGCCCTGGATCCGCGCCAGGCGGTCCTTCACGTTGATCAGCGCGTAGTTGCGCAGATACGTCATGTCGTAGCGGTCGTTCGGCGACGTCAGGTGCACCACCATGGTCAGGTCAGGCGAGCTCTTGACCGTGGTGATGCCCAGCCGGCGCACGTCTTCCGGCAGGCGCGGCTCTGCCTGCGAGACGCGGTTCTGCACGAGCTGCTGGGCCTTGTCGGGGTCGGTGCCCAGCTTGAACGTCACCGTCAGCGTCAGGTTGCCGTCGCTGTTGGCCTGCGAGTTCATGTACAGCATGTCCTCGACGCCGTTGATCTGCTCTTCCAGCGGCGTGGCCACGGTCTCGGCGATCACCTTCGGGTTGGCGCCCGGGAACTGCGCGCGCACCACCACCGACGGCGGCACCACTTCCGGGTACTCCGAGATCGGTAACTTGAACATCGAGATGGCGCCGATCAGGAAGATCAGCACCGACAGCACGCCCGCAAAGATCGGGCGATCGATAAAGAATTTCGAGAGATTCATCTTGGTCTCGGCGAAAGCAGTCCCCCTGGCCGTCCGCTCGGAAGCGGACGCCATACAGCTTCAGGGGAAATTTCAGTTTGGTGCCGGGGCGGCGCTCAGCCCACCTTGGCCTTGCCCGCCTTGTCGGCACGCCCGTCGTCCGCGGCCTGCTTGCGGTCGGGGGTGGTGCCGCGCGGCTCCAGTTCGCTGCGGTACGCCATGGCCACGGCCTTGGGCGCCACGGTGTCGCCGGGGCGCACGCGCATCAGGCCGTTCACGACGATGTTCTCGCCCGGTTGCAGCCCCTTGCGGATCACGCGCAGCCCTTCGTACGTGGGCCCGAGTTCCACCTCGCGGTAGACGAGCTTGTTGGCCTTGTCCACCACCAGCACGAACTTCTTGCCCTGGTCCGTGCCGATGGCGCGGTCGTTGATCAGCACGGCCGGATGCGGCGAACCGCCACCGAGCTTGACCTTGGCGTACAGGCCCGGCAGCAGGCGGCCGTCCTCGTTGTCGAACACCGCCCGCACGCGGATAGTGCCGCTGCGCGTGTCGAGCCGGTTGTCGATCGAATGGATCTTGCCCTTGTGCGGGTTGCCGTCCTCGTTGGCCAGGCCCAGGAACACCGGCAGGTCGTTCTTGCCGCCGCCGGCGCCCGGCGCCGTGTAGCGCAGGTAGCTCTGCTCGTCGACGTCGAAGCTTGCATAGACCGGCGAGACCGACACCACCGACGTCAGCGGCGGCGACGCCGCGCCAGCCGCCACGAGGTTGCCCACCGTGATCTCTGCGCGCGACACCTTGCCCGCCACCGGCGCCACGATGCGCGTGTAGCTCAGGTTCAGCTTGGCCACTTCCAGCGCCGCCTGCGCGCCGCGCACGTCGGCCGACATCTCGCTGGCCGCGTTGATGCGCTCGTCGAACTCGCGGCGCGAGATCGCGTTGTCGTCCAGCAGGCGCTGGGCGCGGGCCTTCTCGGTCTGCGCGTGCGAGGCGCGCACCTGCGCGGCGGCCAGTGCGGCTTCGGCGCGGGCCACTTCGGCCGCGTACGGGCGCGGATCGATCGTGAACAGCGGGTCGCCCTTCTTCACGATCGAGCCTTCGCGGAAGTGCACCGTTTCGATCGTGCCGGAAACGCGCGGACGGATTTCCACGCGGTCCACGGCCTCGATGCGGCCGGAGAACTCATCCCATTCGGTGATGGTCTGGCCCACCGCCGCGGACACTTCCACCGCCGGTGCCGGGGGCGGGGTATTGGCCTGCGCTTCCCCGCCGTGCCAGGGACGCAGTACCGAGGTTGCCACGCCCGCCCCAAGGATTGCCACGATGGCAAAGGCGATCAGCGTGCGTCGAGACTTGTGATTCATCTTTCTTCACTCCGTGTTTTCGTCGGGTTTCTTCAACTGGAAAAGCAAAACTCCGGGCCGAACGTCTCCCGCCGGCTCGATGGGCCGGAAAAACGGGAACAGCAAGGGGTACTCCGCCCGGGAACGAGCGAAGCAAAGCCACTACAGGGGTGCCAGCCTCAAAGGGCGCTGGCGGGAGAATCCGGCACCGTCACTGCTTTCACGGCGCCGGCCGGCGTTCGGACCGGATTACGAGGCGTCGTCGGCCTTCGCGAAACTTTCGCGCAGGAACCGCGCACCTTCTTTGACCCATGCCTGACACATCTCATGGGACTGTTCCACCCCGTCGCCACAGGCGCCGGGCATGATCAACGCCTTGGCCGGAATGCCGGCCTTGGCAAGCTTGGCGGCGAAGGCTTCGCCCTCGGCGCGCAGCGCATCCTGCTCTGCCACCTGCACCAGCGTGGGCGGCAGCCCCGCCAGCCGCGACGCCAGCGCCGGCGCCGCGTACGGGTGCACCGTGGCTGCCGGCGTGGGCAGGTAGTCGCGATAGTTGCAGGCCAGCTTGCGCAGCATTTCCATCGGCACCTGCCCGCCGGACGCGTGCTGCAGGCACGGGTCGGTCACGGGCCGGATCAGCCACTGGCCAGCCGGCTGCGGCAGGCCGCGGTCGCGCAGCATCTGCGCCGTGGCGATCGCCAGGTTGCCGCCGGCTTCCTCGCCGACCAGCGCAAAGCGCAGCTTGTCGACCTTGAGCTTGCGCGCCTGCTTGAGCACCCACGCCACAGTACTGACCGCGTCTTCGGGGGCCGCCGGGAACGGGTTTTCGGGCGCCAGCGAATAGTCGGGCGTCACCACCACGGCCGGGACCGACTCCGCCAGATCCCGCACCAGTTCCTTCGCGGCTTCCACGCCGCCGTCGACGAAGCCACCCGCGTGCAGGTAGATCATCCATGGCAACAATGGCGCACCGGCGCTCACGGGCCAATAACCTGCGGGGTAACAGACGCAGACCTTGATCTCCCGCTCGCCGCTGGACACCACGTGCTGGATCACGATGGCCTCGCCCTGTTCTGCGGCCGGTTGTACGGCGGAACTACGGGGAGTCGTGGTCTTGGTCATGGTTGTCCGGGCGACCGGCAATGGCCGTCGATGCTGTATTGCGATGCAGCGAATTATGGTGATTGACAACAACGGGATAAAGCGAGCTATTGCCAATGCACTGTTTCTGCGTTGGAATAATCGTCGAAGTGATCCCACATGGCTTGAAATGGATAGTGGAAATGTGATTCACTCCGGTCCTTCGGCATCTGCGCACTTGGGGAAACAGCGCAAACGCCGGCGCCCCAACCCTCCACCCGTCCCCGCTCCGGCCGCCACTGGCGGACCGCCGGCAGCAAATCCAGGCCGCGCACTTGACATGCAGCGGACCCGATCCCGCCAGACATCCTTCGGAACGTAGCCTCGGTCTTACTCCTTTCGAAAGCAACATCATGGATCGTCTTGTCTCAATGCAGGCATTCACTCGGGTGGTGGATGTCGGCAGCTTTGCGCGCGCGGCGGAGTCTCTGGACCTGCCCAAGGCCACGCTCACCCGGCTCATACAAAACCTGGAAACCCACCTGGGCGTCAAGCTGCTGCACCGGACCACGCGCCGCATCAGCGTGACCACCGACGGCGCCGCCTACTACGAACGCTGCGTCCGCATCCTGGCCGACGTGGAGGAAGCCGAACAGTCGCTGACGCGCCACAACAACTCCCCGCGCGGCACGCTGGCCGTGGACACCACGAGCGGGCTGGCGCAGATGGTATTGATGCCTCAACTGCACGACTTCTTCAACGCCTACCCGGAGCTGAAGCTGGAGCTGACCATCAACGGCAAGCCCATCGACCTGCTCAAGGAAGGCGTGGACGTGGTGCTGCGCGTCGGGACGCTGGACGAGGCCATGGTGGCGCGCCGCATCGGCCAGGTAAAGCTGGCGTTCTATGCGTCGCCAATCTACCTGCGCCGCTTCGGCACGCCGCGCGACCTGACGGAGTTGGCCCAGCACAAGGCCGTAAACTTCCTGTCGAACCGCACCGGACGCGAGACGCCCTGGACGCTGGCGCGCGGCGGCGAGCGCACCGAGGTGCTGCTGCCCTCGGTCATCTCGACCAACGACGCCGACGTCTACCTGGGCTGCGCGGTGGAAGGCCACGGCATCGCGCGCATCTCGCGGGCGATGGCGGAGCCGTACATCCACAGCGGCCGGCTCGTGGAAGTCATGGCCGACTGGCAGACCGACGAACTGCCGATCTCGGCGATGTATCCGCAGAACCGCCACCTGTCGGCCAAGGTGCGGGTATTCGTGAACTGGGCCGCCGAGATCTTCTCGCGGCACCCGCACTTCGGCGCGGCGCCGCAGCAGTTGGCGGCGTAGGTTCACGGGTGGCTCCCCTCTCCCGCCGCGCGGGCGAGGAGTCGTGGATGCGGGCATGGCGTTTCCATCCGCGACCTGTCTCTTTGGATGCGCTGGCCCTCACCCCCGGCCCCTCTCCCGCCGCGCGGGAGAGGGGAGCAACCCCCTTCCCGCAGCCTGTTCCCCTATTCCTTCCCGATCTCCTGCAGCATCCGCGTCATCAGGTAGAGCCGCGGCACGATCGAGTCCAGTTCCACGTATTCGTCGCGTGCGTGGTAGCCGAAGCCTGACAGCCCGAAGCTTTCCAGCACCACCGCCTTGCCCGAGCGGCCCGCAAAGCCCGCGTCGGTGCCGCCGCCCGTGCCCGGGATCAGGATGAGCTGGCGGCCGTCCAGTTCGGCGTAGATCTGCTGCGCGCGGGCGGCCAGTTGCCTGGAACGCGCGTCGGCCACGTAGGCGGGACGCCCCTCCTCCATCGCCACCGTGGTCTGCGTATCGGGGATCAGATGGCCGGCGGCCACCTTTTCCTGCAGCGCGGCCTGCAGCTTCTGCGCGGCGCCGCCCACGGTCACGCGCACGTCGCCGGTGGCGCTGGCCGATTCGGGAATCTGGTTCAGCGGTCCCGTGGTGCGCGCCTGCGTCCAGTTCAGTTGCGCACCGGGAATCTGGCGCGCCGTGTCGCGCGTCTGCTGCATCTGGTAGGCCAGCTCCAGCAGCGCGTTGCGGCCCAGCTCCGGCGCGGCGCCCGCGTGCGATGCGCGGCCCTTGACCTGCATCGTCGCCGTGGCCGTGCCGGCGGCGGCCAGCAGCAGCGATTCGGACTTCGCCACCGACTTGGCCACGTTGGGTTCGCACGACAGCACCACGTCATGCTGGGCGGCCAGCGTGGCGATGGTCTCGCCCGATCCCTGCGAGCCGATTTCCTCGTCCGGGTTCAGCAGCACGGTGATCTGCGCGTAGTCCTTCCAGCCCTGCGCCTTGAGGATGTCCAACGCGTGCAGGATCACGGCCAGCCCGCCCTTGTCGTCGGCGATGCCGGGCCCGTAGAGCCGGTTGCCATCCTCGCGGATCGGCTGCGTGGCCAGGATGCCGGCCGGGTACACCGTGTCCATATGGCCGATCAGCATGATCCGGCGCTTGCCGGCGCCCGTCAGCGTGGCCTTGACCATCGGCGCGGCGCTGGTCGTCATCGGCAGCCGCTCCACCTTGGCGCCCGCCGCCTGCAGCCGCTGCGTCACGTAGTCGGCCATGCGCGTCAGCCCGGCAATGTTGGCGCTGCCCGATTCGATCGACACCATGTCTTTGAGCGACTGCACGACGGCCGGCTGCGCGGCGCGCGCGGCGTCCAGCAGCGCCGGGTCGGCCTGCGCGGCAAGGGCCCCGTGGCACGCCACGGCGGCAGCAGCGGCGATGGCAAGGTGGCGAAGGGAAAGCGGCATGGTGTCTCCTGTTGTTGGTGTGGGATAGGAGGCTCCAATGTACCGCTTGCGGCATCTTGCAGGGAAGCCCGCGCGTCCACGCGCGCGGGGCGTTGCCGGCCCGGACGCTAGCTGCTGAGCGTGATGTGGTTGACCACCTCCTCCACGCCATGCACGTACCAGGCGTCGCGTTCCACCTGGCGGCGCGCGCCCTCGCTCGATGCGTAGCCGTCGAGCGTCACCACCCGCCCGGCCGTGCGCACCCGTAGCCGCGATGCATCGACGAACGGGTCGGTTTCCAGCACCAGTTGCAGCGCCTCGCTCAGTTCCTCGTCGCTGTCGGCCTCTGCCGGCGCCACCACGATGTCGTTGACCACGTTGCGGCAACCGCGCGTCCACCATGCCAGCACACCGGCCAGCCGCATGTGGGACAGGCTGATGACATGCCCGCTCAGCATCACCGCGCCGTCGTGGACGGCCACCTCGATCCAGCCGCTGCGCTCGCCCACGGCCTCGCGCACCGGCTCGGGCTGCCCCTTGACCTTCGCGCAGAGCTTGCAGTTGCGGAAGTCGATCGCATTGGCCAGCCGCTCGCAGACGGCCGCGCGCAGGTCGCCGTCGCCCACCACGGGCCCGGCGTGCGCAATGCGCAGATGGTCGATCACGGTCGATACGCCGTCCACCCGGCGCAGCCGGGCCACGGCGCGGGCCTTGTCCATGACGTCGGGCACCTCGCCCTCAAGGATCAGGGCGCCGTCGGACAGCCGCAGGTGGATGGTGGGATGGATCTGGTGGCCCTGGTATGGCACATGCGCCAGCGCGGCTCGCGCCTGCGTCAGCACCGCTTCGCTACTCAGCATGATGTGTGTCTCCCCCGTTGACGTGGAGATGGCTGGGAAGCGCGCCCCTGCCTGCAAGCGCGCGTGGGGGCGGCATGGCGCCGCACCACAGAGCCATTATAGGAAGGGGGCCGGCGATGTCTGCGCGCCCGGCCATCGGCGCGGCGTCGATGTTTCAAACATCCGTTGCGCCGCCGACGCCACGTGCGGCGGCCCGCGCAAGACTGCATCAGGCAGCCTGAAACCCAGTCCTGACAACGGTTTCCGGCGGTTGTACTGTATTCAATGTCGCTAATGTCTCCGACTCTGCGCGTTAAGCATTGCTGAACATCGTAAAAGCGGATGCCGGGTGACGGCGCCATCGCTAAGATCGGGGCGTCGGTTGCCACGGAGAAGCCCATGACGCCGTCTTGCCACTTTCGCGTCGCAGTGTTCGCCACCCTCGCGGCCCTGCCGGTCTGGCTGGGCGCGGCCACCAAGACCACCACGTTCGCGGTCCGGCTGACGCTGACCGCCGACTGCACGATTACCGCCAGCGACCTCGATTTCGGCTCGCAGGGCGTGCTGGCCGCCAATGTCGACCAGACCTCGTCGCTGTCGGTCACGTGCAGCAACAGTGCGCCGTACCAGGTGGGGCTTGACGGCGGCACCGCCGCAGGCAGCAGCATCGCCAACCGGCTGATGGCCGGCACCGGCGCCGCGACCGTGCAATACCAGATCTACCGCGACAGCAGCCGCACGCAGATCTGGGGCAACACGCCCGGCACCGATACCGTGGGCGGCACCGGCAACGGCGCCGCGCAGGCCATCACGATGTACGGCCGCGTGCCGCCGCAATCCACGCCGGCCGCGGGCACCTACACCACCACCGTCACCGCCACCGTCAACTTCTGATGCCGATTGCCGCCCCCGCGTGGCGGCCGGCATCCTGGTCCTGGCCCGCGCTGGCGCTGGCCGTGCCGGGCTTTTGCCTGCCGGTGCATGCCACCTCGCTGCAGATCTCGCCGGTCCGGGTGGACCTGCCGGCCGGCCCGGGCGCTGCCGCGCTGACGCTGCGCAACGCCGCGGGCGCGCCCATCCACGCCCAGGTGCGCGTGTTCCGCTGGACGCAGGCCGACGGCGACGACGTGCTGACACCCGCCGACGACGTACTGGCCAGCCCGCCCATCGTGCGCATTGGCGGCAATGGCGAGCAGATGATCCGCGTGGTGCGGCCCGGCAAGACGCCCGCCACGGCCGAGCAGTCGTACCGGCTGCTGATCGACGAGCTGCCGCAGCGCGACGCCCCGGCCGACCAGAGCGGCGTGCGCGTGCAGCTACGCTATTCGGTGCCGGTGTTCGCCGGCACGCCGCCCGATGGCCCCGTGCCGCGCCTGGCCGTGGCGCTCTGGCGCGACGACGGCGAATGGCGGCTGGCCGCGCGCAACGAGGGCGTGCGCCACGCGCGGCTGAGCGCTGTGACGCTGGTCAGCGGCAGCCGCCGCGCCACGGTGACCGAAGGGCTGCTCGGCTACGCGCTGCGGGGCGCCACGCGCGTCTGGAAGGTGCGCCTGCCCGCCGCGTTCGCGCCGGCTGCCGGGATGCGGCTCGAAGCCGACGTCAACGGCGAGACGCAGCGCCTGCCCGTGGCCGCCGGCCGACCCGAAGCGAGCCCATGACATGGCGACGGCGTCCCACGCCCCGCCGCGCGACGCTGTCGCGGCTTGCCATGATCGCCGTCTCGCTGACCGGCGCCGTGGCGAGCAGCCCGCTCCGTGCGCAGACGATCGACAAGGTACCCGGACACACCGCCTACCTGGAGGTTATGGTCAACGGCGAATCAACCGGAAGCGTCGCCCGCTTCGCGGACCGCGACGGCACGCTGCTGACGCCGGTGGACGAACTGCTCGACCTGGGCCTGCGCGCCGACCCGGCGCTGGCCGACGCCCAGGGCATGGTCGCGCTGGACCGCCTGCCCGGCGTGACGTGGCGCTATGACCCCGCGATGCAGCGCGTCTACCTGACCGTGCCCGACGGCCAGCGCATGCCGGCGCAACTGGGCACGCGGGCGCGCGAGCGGCCACCGGTCACGCCCGGCACCGGGTTCGTGCTGAACTACGACGCCTACGCCCAGCCCGACACGGGCCAGCAGCTCGGGCTGTACAGCGAGCAGCGCCTCTTTCATCCCGGCGGGGTGTTCAGCAACACCGGTGTCGCCACCGTGTACGACCGCAGCACCCGCTACGTGCGGCTCGACACCAGCTGGACCCACGCCGACCCCACCGGCATGCAGTCGGTGCTGATCGGTGACATGATCACCGGCGCGCTGCCGTGGTCGCGCCCGGTACGGCTTGGCGGCTTCCAGCTGCGCCGCAACTTCGGGCTGAGGCCGGACCTGATCACCTATCCCCTGCCCGCGCTGGCGGGCTCGGCGGCCGTGCCGGGCGCGGTGGACCTCTACATCAACAACGTCCGCCAGTACTCCGGGCAGGTGCCCAGCGGCCCGTTCGTGATCAACAACGCGCCGGCGCTGAGCGGTGCCGGCCAGGCCACCATCGTCGTGCGCGACGCGCTGGGCCGCGACGTCAGCACCACGGTGCCGCTCTACGTGGATGCGCGGCTGCTGGCGCCGGGCCTGTTCGACTACGCGCTCGAAGTGGGCTTTCTGCGCACGCAGTACGGCGTGGATTCGTTCCGCTACGACAGCGCGCCGGCCGCGAACGGGTCCGTCCGCTACGGCTGGACCGATAGCGTCACGCTGGAAGCGCACGCCGAGGCGTCGCGCGGTGTGGGCATTGGCGGCGCTGGCGTGCTGTTCAAGCTGCCGTTGACCGGCGTGCTGAACGTGGCGGCCAGCGCCAGCGCGGCGGGCGGCGCGCAGCTCGGGCTTGGCTACCAGTGGCGCACGCCGCGCTTCAGCATCGACGTACAGGGCACGCGCGCGTTCGGCCACTACGAAGACCTGGCCGCGCGCTCGGGCGCGCCGATGCCGCGGGCGCTGTACCGGGCGACCGTGTCGGTGCCCGTGGCGCGCAACGGCAATATCGCGGCCAGCTACGTGAACCTGTCGGACCTGGTCTACGGCGCGTCGCGCATCGGATCGCTGGCGTGGACGGCACAGTGGAACCGGCGCACGTCGCTCACGGCCAGCGCCTACCGCGACTTCGCGGCCGGGTCGTCGTACGGCGCGTCGCTGACGCTGACCTACCTGATCGACAGCGACACGACGGCGTCGGCCACGGTGGGGCGCGACAGCGGCAATCCCACGGTGATCGGCACGGTCAGCCACGCCACGCCGTACGAAGGCGGCTGGGGCTGGCAGGTGGCCGGCCAGAAAGGCGCGGGCATGTGGCGCGGCTTTGCGCAGGCCAACTTCCGCGGCCGCTACGGCGACGTGTTCGGCGCGGTGCAGGACCTGCAGGGCCGCGTGAGCACGCAGCTTGGCGCCAGCGGGTCGCTGGTGGCGATGGACGGCACGGTGATGGCCGGGCGGCGCATCGACCAGAGCTTTGCGCTGGTGTCGACGGGCGGCGTGGCGGACCTGCCCGTGCTCGTGGAGAACCGCCGGATCGGCAACACTAACCGCTCGGGCCATATCCTGGTGCCCAACCTGCTGGCGTACGACGCCAACCGCGTGGAGATCGACGCGCTGGCGCTGCCCGTCAACACGCGGCTCAGTTCCACGCGGCTGTCGATCGCGCCGGCGCTGCAGTCGGGCGCGCTGGCCACGTTCCGGATCGAATCGTTCCGCGGCGCCCAGGTGATGTTCGTCGACGGCGAGGAGACGCCGCTGCCGCCCGGCACGGCCATCGTCCATCTGGAAAGCGGCGGCCGCACCGTGGTGGGCTACGACGGGCTGGCGTTCTTCGGCGCCCTGGGCGACGACAACACGTTCCGCGCGGAGACCGACGCCGGCGTGTGCACGGCCCGGCTGCACTACCGCGCCAGCGCAGACCCGCTGCCCAGGCTCGGGCCCGTGCGCTGCGCGGCGGAAGCACCATGAAAGCCGCCTGGCTGGCGATACTGCTGATGGCCGCGCCGGCCGCGCGGGCCGTCTGCACGGCCACGGCGCCGTCGGTTGCGTTCGGCAACTACAGCCCGGTCAGCGGCAGCCCGGTCGACATCCAGGGCACCATCACGGTGAGCTGCACCGGCATTGCGGTGTCGGCGCGCGTGCGGGCGTGCATCAACATCGGCACCGGCTCGGCCGGCACCACCGTGTCGCCGCGCGTGATGGCCAACGGCAGCCGCACGCTCGGCTTCAACCTCTACACGGACAGCGCGCGCACGCAGATCTGGGGGTCGCGCAGCACCGGCACCACGGCGACGCCCGTGATGCTCGACTTTGGCGCGCTGCTGGGCAACGGCAGCGCGTCCGTGAGCTACTACGGGCGCATCCTGGCCAACCAGACGGCGGCCACGGCCGGCGCCTACACATCCCAGTTCACCGGGCTCAACGCCGAGGTCACCTACGTCGAATACCTGCTGTCGCCGCCCGCGTGCAGCACGCTTGCCACCAACAGCCTGCCGATCACGTTCACGGCCAGCGCCACCGTGGTGGCCGATTGCAATATCTCGGCCACGCCGCTCGATTTCGGCTCGGTCGGCCTGCTGACCGGCAACCGCGACGCGGCCAGCACACTGACCGTGCAATGCACCGCCAGCGCACCCTATTCGATCGCGCTCAACGCCGGCACCGGCAACGGCGCCAACGTCGCCGCACGCCGCATGACGCGCAGCGGCGGCCAGCAGACCGTGAGCTACCAGTTGTATTCGGACGCCGCGCGCACGGTGCCGTGGGGCGACGGTTCGCGCGGCACATCCACCGTGGGCGGCACCGGCACGGGCACGGCCCAGACACTCAACGTCTACGGCCGGATTCCGCCGCAGGTGACGCCCACGCCGGGCACCTATGCCGACACGGTGACGGCGACGATCACGTACTGACCCCTGGGCCGTCCACGGTTGACCGGCGCCGGGCGTTGCGCCACGATAGGCCCACCCCAGCCACATGAGCGCCCCACCATGTGCGTCAACTACGCCCCCGTCCAGCGGCGCATCCTGCGCGAGATCTTTGGCGTCGAGCCGCCGCCCGGCCTGTATCCGTCGGAAACCTGGCCCGACTACGCGGCCCCGATCGTCCGGCAGCGGACCGATGCGGATGCCTGGGAAAGCGTGCTGGCGTCGTTCAGCATGGTGCCGAAAGCGACCATCCCGCCCGGTACGCGCTACTTTCCCACGGCCAACGCGCGGGTCGAGACCATCGGCAAGCTGTCGTCGTTCGCGCGGTTCTGGAAGGCGTGCCAGTTCGCGCTGATCCCGGCCACGGCGTTCTTCGAGCCGAACTACGAAAGCGGCAAGGCGGTGCGCTGGAAGATCGGCCTGCCGGACGGCGAGCCGTTTGCGATTGCGGGGGTATGGCGGGCGTGGCCCGACGGGGCCGTGTCGTTCACGATGCCGACGGTCAACGCCGACCATCATCCGCTGATGCAGCGGTTTCACAAGCCCGGGGACGAAAAGCGCGGCGTGGTGATCCTGCCGCGCGAGGACTGGGACGGCTGGCTCGGTTGCCGCGACCCGGAGGCGGCGCGCACGTTCCTGCGCCTGCTGCCGGCCGACCGCCTGGTGGCGGAGCCGGCCCCGCTGCCGCCCCGGGGGGCGACCAAGGGGCCGCCGCCACCCTCGGACTAGCCGGCCGTCGCCATCAGAACCCTGCGCGCGCCTGGATGTAGACCATGCGCGGCGCGCCGACCAGGCGGCCCGCGTTGCTGTCGGTCGTGCGCGTGTAGTAGCGCTTGTCGAACAGGTTGTTGATGCCGATGGCGATGTCGGTGTTCTTGCGCTGCGGCACCTTGAACATCGCCTGGATGTTCCACGTGCGGAAGCCCGGGATCAGGCCGTTGGCGCCGTCCGGCGTCTCGGCCACCGTGTTGGCCAGGTCGGCGTACTGCTTGCTCTGGTGCGTGGTCGAGACGTTGAACGTCCAGCTCCGCCAGTCGTAGCGCGCGCCCAGCGTGTCGGTGGTGCGCGAGTAGAACGGCACGTCCAGGCCCGCCGTGGTGCCCGACTTCTGGATGGCCCGCGTGTAGGTGTAGTTGGCGTACAGGTTCAGGCCGCCCAGCAGGCTGCCGCGCTCGAACGTGTAGTCGATGGCCGCTTCCACGCCGTCGTGGTCGGTGGCGCCGATGTTCTGGAACGTGGCCGGGAACAGGCCCGGCACCTGCAGGATCTGGTTGTCGAACTTGATCTTGAAGGCCGTCAGCTCGCCCTTGATGCGGTTGTCCGTCCAGCGCGTGCCCACTTCGAACGTCTTGGCCACTTCGGGCTGCAGCGGGTTGTTCGGCGTCTGGGAGTTGAGTTGCGTGTTCTGCACCGGGCCGAACGACGTGCTGTAGTCGGCAAACACGGTCCAGGCGCTGTTGACCAGGTACGACACGTTGATCGACGGCAGCGCCTTGTTGTTCACGCTGTCCCACTGCGTGGCCGTGTTGCGCTGCTGGCGCGTGGTGTCGATGTGCTCGAACCGCACGCCCGGCACGATGCGCCAGTTGCCGTAGGCGATGCGGTCGTCGATGTAGACCGCGTGGGCGTCCGTGGCGTTGTCGAACGTGGTGGTCGGGCCGTTCACGCCGGTGCGGATCGTGGTGCTGTACTGGTTGTCGTCGCCGCGCTCGCGGATGTAGCGGTAGCCGACCGTCACGTCATGCGTGGTCGGGCCCAGCCCGAAGCGCTGCGTGTAGCGCGGCTCCACGCCGAACGTGGTGTAGTTGCGCGGCTGGTGCGCGATGACCGTGGCGCTCTGCTGCAGCGTGCTCTGGCGGTAGCTGTCGTTGAAGAACGTGCGGATCTCGAACTCCTGGTTCGCCGAGATCGTGTTCACGTAGCCCAGGTCGAAGCCGTAGCGGTTGCCGCTCCAGTAGTCGTTCGGGCGCGTGTTCTGGAACGGGTCGGCGTTGAACTGCGCCACGGTCAGGCCGCCCGGCGTGCGGGACTTCACGTCGTAGTACGACAGCTTGCCGTAGACCTGCGACGTGGGCGTGATGTCGTACGCGAACTTGACGGCCAGGTCGTTGACGTCGTCGTCGCTGCCCTTGCGCCATTCGCGGCCGGTCATGCCCGAGTACAGCAGCGCGATGCCCAGGCCGCTGTCCAGCGTGGTGCCGACGAACGCGCTGTACTGGGTGTTGTTGCCGCCGCCTTCGGTGAAGATGTTCTGGCGCACCGACGCATCGCCGCTGAACACGCCCGGAATCGGCTTGGTGTTGAAGTTGATGATGCCGCCCACGTTCTGCGGCCCGTAGCGCACGGCGCCGCCGCTGCGCACCACGTCGATCGACTCGATGTTGCCCAGGCTGACCGGCGCGAATGAGAGCTGCGGCTGGCCGTACGGCGCCACGGCCATCGGGATGCCGTCCAGCAGCACGGTGGAGCGCGGCGTGTAGCGGCCGGTCAGGCCCCGCACGCCGATGTTCAGCGAGATGGCGCTGCCGGCCGTGCCCGAGTTGTCGGTCGACTGCACGCCGGGGATGCGGCGCATCACGTCGCCGATGTTCTGGGCGCCGCTCTGTTCGATCTGCTGCTCGTTGACCACGGTGCGCGCACCGGGAAAGGTCTTCACGCTGTTCTGCAGGCCGGTACCGAGCCAGTTGCCGGACACCTGGACCGTTTCCAGCATCTTTTCCGAGCCCGCCGCCGGCGCATCGGCCGTCTGGGCGGCCGCCAGTTGCGGCATCAGGCACAGCGTGGAGACGGCCAGCGCCGTGGCGCACAGCGTGAAATGGGGCGCGACGGCTGGCAGTGGTCGGCGGCTCGAACTCATGGTCAATCCCTTGTCACAAGATGCTTACGAAAGGCCATGAATGTAAGTGATAACAGTTCGCGTTTGTAGCCTTGACATCGAATGACGGCCGTAATGTATTGCGGCTGCGACAATGTGTTGCCCAGGCACGACATTTAGCAGAATCTGACCGGTTTGTTGACCGCTCAAACGGTCCGGCTGGAGCACACCCGCGCCATTCGTGCAGCCCTCGGATGGGTGATGGTTGCGCCCCTCCGATAGAGGGTGTCCGCACGACGGCCGGGCACCCATACTGACCCTCCACCGGCCAGAAGAGCCGGACCAACCGGGTCAGAACCATGCATGCAGTCTCCTTCGTCGGATATGGTGTGGCGTTTCTGGTGGTCGTCATCGTGGCGGCCCGCTGGATCTACCGGCACCACCCCGCCCTGCGCGATCTCGATCCGCCCGTGCCCCGCCGCGACAAGCGCGCCGGCGTCCCGGCGCCTGGTCCCGCCGCGGACTGATCGCGCGCCAGATCGCCCCCGGCGGGAACTGCCGCCTGCCTGCGTTGCCTGAACCTCTTGCGCCCGCGTTCCGCGGGGCGCACGCTCGCGCCTGTGAGCCACAAGAAGAAAGGGAACAAACATGGCAACTTCCAACAAGCTGCCGGCGTGGACCATCTGGTCGCCGCTGGCCGCCTGGGCCGCCTTCGGCCTGGGCCTTCTGATGACGGGTCAGATCTGGACGATCGCGGTGATGACCATCGCGCTGGCCGGCGCGGTGTTCTCCGCCGTGCATCACGCCGAGGTGGTGGCGCACAAGGTGGGCGAGCCGTTCGGCACGCTGGTGCTGGCCATCGCCGTGACGGTGATCGAGGTAGCGCTGATCGTGTCCGTGATGCTGTCCTCGGGCCCGGAGAAATCGGGCCTGGCGCGCGACACGGTATTCGCCGCCGTGATGATCATCTGCAACGGCATCGTCGGCGTCTGCCTGTTCGTCGGCGCGCTGCACCACCGCGAGCAGGCGTTCCAGGCGCCCGGCGCCAACGCCGCGATGGCCATCCTGGTCACGCTGCTCGGGCTGACCATGGTGCTGCCGAACTTCACCAGCACCACGCCGGGGCCGGCGTTCTCGCCGTCGCAACTGGCGTTCTCGGGGGTGATGTCGCTGCTGCTCTACGGCTGCTTCGTGTTCGTCCAGACCGTGCGGCACCGCGACTACTTCCTGGTGGAAGGCACCCGCGACGAGAACGTCCACGCCCCGCCGCCGCCGGGGCGCGTGGCCGCGGCCAGTGGCGCGCTGCTGCTGGTCTGCCTGGTGGCCGTGGTGGCGCTGGCCAAGCTGCTGTCGCCGTCGGTGGAAAAGGCCGTGGCGGAAGCGGGCCTGCCGGCCGCCGTGGTGGGCGTGGTGATCGCCGCGATGGTGCTGCTGCCCGAAGGGCTGGCCGCGCTGCGCGCCGCGCGGTCAGACCGCATCCAGACCAGCCTGAACCTGGCGCTGGGCTCGGCGCTGGCCAGCATCGGCCTGACCATCCCGACCGTGGCCGTGGTCTTCATTTCGCTGGGCCGAACAATCGAGCTCGGGCTCAACCCCAAGGAAATGGTGCTGCTGTTCCTGACGATGATCGTCGCGTCGCTGACGCTGGGCATGGGCCGCACCACGATCCTGCAGGGCGTGGTGCATATGGTGATTTTCGCGGCGTATCTGTTCTTGACGGTGGTGCCGTAGCCGCTGCGCCACGCCCGCTGCCTCTCCGCTCCCGCACGGCGGGAACGGGGAGCACGGCGGGGTTCGGATGCTTACCGCTGCCCCAAGAACCCCACCACCGCATTTCCAAACGCTTCCGGCAATTCCCAGTTCGACAGATGCGCGGCGGGCAGTGCTGCGTATTGCGCGCCCGGGATCGATGCGGCGACTTCGCGGCCCTGGGCGGGCGTGGTGGCCAGGTCGTGTTCGCCGGCGATGACCAGCACCGGAGCGTCGATGGCGCCCAGCAGGCCGCGCAGGTCGGCGTCGCGCACGGCGGCACAGTTGGCCGTGTAGCCGGCCGGGCTCGCGGTGTCCAGCATCCGCCGCACCGGCGCCAGTTCGTCGCGGCGCGTCAGCAGGTAGTGGTCGGTGAACCAGCGGGCCAGCACGCCGTCGACGATGGCGGCCATGCCGTCGCGCTGGACGGTGGCGATGCGCGTGTCCCAGACCGATGCCGGGCCGATCAGCGCGGCCGTGTTGGCCAGCACGAAGCGGCCGAAGCGGCTGGCGTGGTGCCGGGCCAGCACCATCCCGGTCATCCCGCCCATCGACAAGCCGCAGAAATGCGCGCGCGCCACGCCCGCGTGGTCCATCACCGCGATCACGTCGGCGGCCAGCTCGGCCATGTCGAACGACCCGGCCGGCAGCGCCGAACGGCCATGCCCGCGCGCGTCATAGCGCAGCACGCGGTAGTTCTGGGTCAGCGCCGGCATCTGCGGGTCCCACATCTCCAGCGTGGTGCCGAGCGAATTCGACATGACCAGCACGGGCTTGTCCGCGTCGCCCTCGATCACGTAGTGCAACTGGCGGCCTGGCTCAATCGGCATGGATGCCCCGCTCGCGGATCAGCGCGCCCCACTTGACCGTTTCGCGCGCCAGGTGGTCCTTCAACTGCGCCGGGGAGCTGCCGATCGGCTCGGCGCCGATGCCGGCCAGGCGCTGCTGCACGGCGGGCTTCTTCAGCGCGTCGAGCATGGCCTTGTTCAGCGTCTCCACCACGGCCGGCGGCGTGCGCGCCGGCACGAACGCGGCGAACCATGGCGACAGGTCGTAGCCGGGCACGCCGGCCTCGGCCACGGTCGGCACGTTGGGCAGCGCCGACGACCGCTTGCTGGTGGTCACCGCGATGGCGGTCAGCTTGCCGCTGTCGATATGGGGCTTGGCCGACGTGATGCTGTCGAACATGTAGTCCACCTGGCCGCCCAGCAGGTCGGTCATCGCCGGACCCGAGCCCTTGTACGGGATGTGCAGCATGTCGACCTTGGCCATCGACGTGAACAGCTCGCCCGCCAGGTGGATCGACGTGCCGTTGCCGGCCGACGCATACGTGTACTTGCCCGGCTTGTTCTTGGCACTGGCGATGACCTCGGCCACGGTCTTCTGCGGGTTCCGGGCCTTGTTGGTCACCAGCACATTGGGCACCACGGCCAGCAGCGACACCGGCGCGAAATCCTTCACCGGGTCGTAGTTGAGCTTGCCGTAGAGCGCCGGGTTCACGGCCATGCCGTTGGCCACGATGATCAGCGTGTAGCCGTCGGCCGGCGCACGGGCCACCAGTTCGGCGCCGATGTTGCCGCCGGCGCCGGGCCGGTTTTCCACGACGATGGACTGGCCCAGCGTCTTCGACATTTCCTCGCCCAGCGTGCGGGCGATGTTGTCCATCGCGCCGCCCGCCGGGAACGGCACGACCCAGCGGATCGGGTGGTCGGGATACGCGGCGTGGGCCGGCGCGGCGGCCGAGCACAGCAGCGCGGCGGTCAGGGCGAGTGCGGCCGGCAGGCCAGCCGGGCGTTGCAGCAGGGTAATCATTGTCTCCGTTCCTTCTCTTCTAGGGCGCCGCGGTCCGCTTCAGCGAATCGACGACGGGTGCCGCGCCAGCGGCGTGACGTGGATCTTCATGTACGGGAACAGCGGCAGGCCGGACAGCAGCGTGTGCAGTTCATCGTTCGACTCCACGTCGAACACGCTGTAGTTGGCGTACTCGCCCACCACGCGGTAGAGCGCCTGCCACTTGCCCTGCCGCTGCAGGTCCTGTGCGTACGCCTTTTCGCGTGCCTTGATCGCGTCGGCCGTGTCGGCCGGCAGGTCGTGCGGAATCTGCACGTCCATCCTGACGAGAAACAGCATCGTGGTCTCCTGTGTCCTGTGTATCGGGAATCAGCCCGCCTTGCGGCGGTAGTGGCGCAGCTTGTCCTCGTCGATCTCCAGGCCCAGCCCCGGGCCCTGCGGCAGGTGCAGCGCGAAATCCTTGAAGACGGGCCGCTCGGCGACGATGTCGTCCTTTACCAGCAGCGGGCCGAACAGTTCGGTGCCCCATGCCAGTTGCTGCAGCGTGCAGAAGCCATGGGCCGCCGCGATGGTGCCCACGGCGCCTTCGAGCATCGTGCCGCCGTACAGCGCAATGCCAGCGGCGTCGCCCACCGCGGCCGTGCGCAGCATGCCGAAGATGCCGCCCGACTTGGCGATCTTGAGCGCGAACACGTCGGCCGCGCCCAGCCGCGCCAGTTCCATCGCGTCCTCGGGGCCGGTCACGGCCTCGTCGGCCATGATCGGCACGACAAAGCGCGCGGCCAGCCGGGCCAGCGCGGTGCGGTGCTCGCGCGGGGTGGGCTGCTCGACGAGGTCGATGCCGGCCGCTTCGAGCATGGCAATGCCCGTGGCCGCGTCGGCCTCGTTCCACGCCTGGTTGACGTCGACGGTCACGCGCGCGCGGTCGCCCAGTGCGCGCTTGATGGCCGACACGTGCGCCACGTCGTCGCGCACGCTGCGGCGGCCGATCTTGAGCTTGAACGTGTTGTGGCGGCGTGCCTCCAGCAGTTGCTCGGCTTCCTCGATGTCGCGGGCCGTGTCGCCGCTGGCCAGCGTCCACAGCACCGGCAGCGTGCTGCGCACCGCGCCGCCCAGCAGCGTGGCCACCGGCACGCCCAGCCGCTTGCCTTGCGCGTCGAGCAGCGCCGATTCCAGCGCGCTCTTGGCAAACCGGTTGCCGCGCGCCACCTTGTTCAGGCGGGCCATCGCGGCGTGGATGTTGGTGGCGTCCTGCCCGGCCAGCGCGGGCTCCAGGTAGGTGTCGATCGTCAGCTTGATGCCTTCGGGGCTTTCGTCGCCGTAGGACAGGCCCCCGATCGTGGTGGCCTCGCCGATACCCTCCAAGCCGTCGCTGCAGCGCAGGCGCACGATCACCAGCGTCTGCTGCTGCATCGTGGCCATCGCCAGCTGGTGGGCGCGGATCGTCGGCAGGTCCACCAGGACGGCCTCGATGGCGGAAATCGTTGCTGTCATACCCGAAGTCATACCTTTTCCATGCAATAGCGTTCTTGCCTCGCAGTATGGACCTTGACCTTTGGTGCGTCCAAGACCGATGATGTCTCGATCGATACCTTCCGGGTATGCAACTGCCCTGCCCGCTCCCCGCCATGGAACTCCGCCATCTTCGCTATTTCCAGACCGTTGCCCAGGAACTCAATGTGACGCGGGCGGCAGAAAAGCTGCACATGGCGCAGCCGCCGCTGTCGCGCCAGATCCGGCAGTTCGAGGAAGAGGTGGGCGTGCCGCTGTTCGACCGGGTCGGGCGGGGGCTGAAGCTGACCGAGGCGGGGCGCTTCCTGCTGGAGCAATCGCTGCAACTGACGCAGCGGCTGGAGGAAACGCTGGAAGGGACGCGGCGCATCGGCCGCAACGAGAAGCGCTGGTTCGGCATCGGCTTCGTGCCGTCGGTACTGTATGGGGTGCTGCCGGAGCTGATCCGCGTGCTGCGCGGCGACGACAGTGAGGTGGAGGTCGGGCTGACCGAGATGATTACCGTCCAGCAGCTCGAAGCGCTGAAGTCCGGCCGGATCGATCTGGCGTTCGGCCGACTGACGTTCGGCGACGCCGCCATCGTCCAGCAGGTGGTGATGGCCGAGACGCTGGTGGCGGCGATGCCGGTGACCGCGCCCGCGCCGGCCGGACCGTTCGACGCCGCATCGCTGGCCCGCCAGCCGCTGATCCTCTATCCGGCCCGCCCCCGGCCCAGCTACGCCGACCACGTGCTGTCGCTGTTCCGCGCCCAGGGCCTGCAGCCGCGCGTGGTGCAGGAAGCCAACGAACTCCAGACCGCGCTGGGACTGGTGGCCGCAGGGCTGGGCATCACGCTGGTGCCGTCGTCGGTCCAGCGGCTGCATCGGGACGACGTGCGCTACGTGCCGGTCGACGCCCCCGGCTTTGTCTCGCCGGTCATCATGAGCTACCGCGCCGGGGACACGTCGCCGCAACTGGCGCGCGCCGTGGCATGGGTCAGGGCGCAGGCAGGCGATCTATCGTAGGGGAACGGTTTTCCTCCCCTCTCCCGCGCGCGGGAGAGGGGTCGGGGGTGAGGGCCAGCGGTTCAAATTGCCACCTGTCGGCAAGCAGATCCTCAACGCCCTCACCCCCGACCCCTCTCCCGCGGGCGGGAGAGGGGAGCCACACCGCCCCCTACGCCGACACCATCTTTGCCGACGCGGCCTGCTTTGCCGCCATCTTCCGGGCGTCCTTGCGGCGGCCGTACCAGCCGCCCACCACCAGCAGCACCGCCACGGCGATCAGGTCGCCGGTCAGGGCGACGGGGCGCGTGGGCCGGCCGCCGGCCACGCCGTAGGTCAGTCCTTCGATGCCCACCGAGACCACGGCGCCCAGCACGAAGCAGAACAGGCTGTGGCGGCCAATCTGCACCACCGGGCCCATGAAACGCGCCAGCCGGGCGATCCAGCCGGCGCGCACGGCCAGGTAGACCAGCCATGCCAGCCCCAGGAAGCTGACCACGCGCAGCGCCGCCAGGCTTTGCTTGGGCAGCGGAAAGGCCATGGCCGGAATCCACGCGGGCAGCCAGGCTTCGTACAGGTGCGGACGCATCCAAAGGTAGGCGGCCGCCATGCAGACCAGCGCCACGACCACGGCGCCGGCCGTGCAGGCGCGGCGTACCAGCGCCTGCTGCGGCAGCACAAAGTCGGGCCGCAGCCGGGCCAGCAGGCCCATACCGAACATCAACTGCCAGGCGAACGGGTTGAAGCTCCAGCCGCGCGGTTCGCTGCTGGGCAGCAGCGGCAGCAGCGTCGGCGACATGATCCACAGCGCCACGCTGCCGCAGATGAACGCCAGCGGCTGTGCGCGCGCCCAGCGGATGGCCAGCGGGGCCAGGCCGATGAACACCGCGTACATCGGCAGCACGTCGGACACGAACGGCTGGCGCGCCAGCCCGATCACCTCCAGCACGGTGGCCAGCGGCTGCGCCATGAAATCGAGCGCCTCGGTGGCGCGCACGGCTGGCGCGGGGATGCGGCACATCGCCAGCACAAGGCCGAACAGCAGCATCAGCACGCCGGTCAGCACGAACGCCTGGTAGATTTCCCAGCTACGGCGGCGCAGGCGGCGACGCGCGGCGCTGGCGCCGTGGCGGGCCTCCATCGCCAGATACGCGGCGCCGGCCGAATAGCCGGCCAGGAAGACGAACACCTCGGCGGCGTCGAAGAGCTGGAAATTGCGGATCGTGTAGTCGGCCAGCACGCTGCCATTGACGTGATCGACCACGATGAAGAGCAGCGCGATCCCGCGAATCAGGTCGATCTCGGTGCGCCGCTGGTTGTTGTTCACTGCGTTCAAGGAAGGGCTTCCCAAGGCTTGCCGGCAGCCCAGGGCGCCACGCGGCAATCACGGCCCGCATCTTACCGTGACCTCAGGGTTTACCTTGTATGGCAGTGTTTCAGCGCGTTACGCGATGTTGTCAGGTGGCGTAAGCGGCATGAAGCCGGGCCAGCGAGCGTCGTCCCGCCGCCACGACCGCCGCATCGTGGGTGGTCTGGGCGCGGACGATCATGCCTTCGATGGTCAGGATGGCCTCTTGCGCCACCTCGTCGGGCTGGCGCAGTCCCAGTTCGGCCGCCACGGCGGCCACGAAGCGCTGCAGCGACGCCTTGTGCGACACGGCCTGCTCCAGCAGCCGGTGGTCGTCGCCGGCGCCGCCGCCCGACTCGGCCACCATGTTGATGAACGCGCAGCCGCGGAAGTCGTCGGTGCCGAACCACTCGCCCAGCGTATCGGCCAGCACGTCGAGGTTGGCCCGCGCGGCCAGCCGCTGCCGCACGCCCGCCTCGAACCAGTCCATCCAGAACGCATGGCGCCGCTGCAGGTATTCGAAGATCAGGTCGTTCTTCGACGGAAAGTGGCGATATAGCGACATCTTCGCCACGCCCGACTCGGCAATGATGCGGTCGATGCCCGTGGCGCGGTAGCCGTCGCGGTAGAACAGCCGTGCGGCGGTATCGAGAATGCGCTCGCGGGCGGAAGGGGTGGCCATGGCGGTCTATTGAGTAAGAGGCTGGATACCCGCCATTATAGGAGACAGGTCTGTCTTTCACGCGCGCTGGGCGATGTTCATGTCCGGCAGCCGGGGTTCAAAGCAGCGCTGCTGGATCTGGCCGCCGCGCGCCACCAGGATGGTCGCCTCGGGAATTTCCTCCCACACGCCCTGCACGTCGATCAGCGGCTCGGACAGCACCAGGAAGGCGTCGTCACCGGCGGCGATGATACGCGGGTCCTCGGGGTACAGCGCCCGCAACTGCCGGAACGACGTGCTGTGGAACAGCGACCGCGAATCGCGCTCGCTGGAATAGCGCGCCGCCACGATCTGCTGGCCGTCGGTCACGCAGACGGTCATGTTGAGCGGCGATGCCACGTCGTGCCGGCGGCCGACCTCCTCGATCAGGCCCGCCATCTGCTCCAGCGCGCCCTGCGGATCGCGTTCCAGCCCGAAGGTCAGCGCCAGGAAGAACATCACCTCGGAATCGGTCGAGCCTTCGATCCAGCGGAACAGGTGCGGCGCCACGGACATCATCAGGTCGCGCCGCAGCAGCGGATATTCGCGGATCAGCCCGTTGTGGGCAAACAGCCAGCGGCCAAAGCGGAACGGGTGGCAGTTGGTCTCCTGCGTGGGCGTGCCGGTGGCCGCGCGCACGTGCGCCACAAACAGCGGGGCGCGCACGGCCCGGGCGGCCTCGCGCAGGTTGGTGTCGCTCCAGGCCGGATGCAGGCAGCGGTAGCGGAACGGGAGTTCGGAATGCCGGCCGTACCAGCCGACGCCAAAACCGTCGCCATTGGTGGTGGTATGGCCCAGGCGGGCGTTCAGGCTCTGGTCGATCAGCGAATGCTCGGGCTGGAACAGTACGGCCTCTAGCGGCACGGAGCGGCCCGAATAGGCCAGCCAACGGCACATGGTGCTCTCCTCTTGTCGGGTGCGGGGGCGATGTCTTCACTTCAGGATAGCAAGGGGCCGGCCCTGCCTGCCAGCCGGGCAATTCCTACATGGCACGCCCGTTCGGGCAGCGCGTTTTCCACCACGGCGGGGCGGGAACGCCCGCCGGACGCAGGCGGCGCGGCAGGCATCAATCGTGCTAGTTGCCGGAAATGAAATACGAATGGACTACCGGAAACCGGTTCCGGCTGCTGGAAAACGGCGAGGAATACTTCCCCCGCCTGATCGCCGCCATCGACGCCGCCCGCGCCACCGTACTGCTGGAAACGTTCATCCTGTTCGAGGATGACGTCGGCAACCAGTTGGCCGACGCGCTGGCCCGCGCCGCGCGCCGCGGCGTGCAGGTGGCGCTGACCGTCGACGGCTTCGGCACGGCTGACCTGTCGACCGACTACATCGCGCGGCTGACCGAGGCCGGCGTGGTGCTGCGCCTGTTCTCGCCGGGCCGGCGGCTGCTTGGCAAGCGCACCAACCTGTTCCGCCGGCTGCACCGCAAGCTCGTGGCCGTGGACGCGTCGCTGGCATTCGTCGGCGGCATCAACCTGTCGGTCGAGCATCTGGTCAAGGCCAGCCCGCTGTCCAAGCAGGACTACGCGGTGGAAGTGCACGGCCCGGCCGCGCAGGTCATCCACAGCTTCATGCTCGAAGCGATCGATGCCGGCGCCACCGGCCCCCACGCGCGCCGGCGCCGCCGGCTGCCGCGTCCGGGCGCGGGCGACGGCTACGACCCGGCGCTGGCCGGCGCGGCGCTGCTGGTCACGCGCGACAACCAGGACCACCGCAACGACATCGAGCGCCATTACCTGATGGCGATCCGCGCCGCGCGGCGCGAGGTGATCATCGCCAACGCCTACTTCCTGCCCGGCTACCGGCTGCTGGAAGCAATCTGCGCGGCGGCCGGGCGCGGCGTGGACGTGTGCCTGATCCTGCAGGGCCGGCCCGACATGCTGTGGGTCAAGCGCACGGTGGACATGCTCTATGCCCGGTTGCGCGAAGCGGGCGTGCGGATCTTCGAATACTGCGAGCGGCCGAACCACAGCAAGGTGGCCGTGGTCGACGACGACTGGGCCACGGTGGGATCGAGCAACCTCGACCCGCTGAGCCTGTCGCTGAACCTGGAGGCCAACCTGATCATCCGCGATGCGGAGTTCGTCGCCACGCTCAAGCACAACCTGCGCGGGCTGATGTCGCGGAGTTGCACCGAGGTGTCAGCGGCGGACCACGCCCATGGCCGCTGGTGGCACCGCATCGCCACGCCGGTGATCTTCCACTTCTTGCGCAAGTTTCCCGCCTGGGCGGGATGGCTGCCCGCGCATACCCCCCGGCTGGTGGCGCCCGAGGTGCCCACGCCGGCCGAGCAATCCGCCGCGATGCCGGTGCGGCCCGTGCCGCCCGTGCAGCGCGTGCAAGGGGATGGCCCATGACGACGTCCACCAACCTCCGCCGCTCGCTGCGGCGCGGCATCCGCTGGTCCATCGTCAAGCGCGTGCTCGGCATCGCGTTCGTGGCGGTGGTCGTGTACCTGATCTACCGCAGCCTCAGCGGCGTGGATTGGCCGCAGGTCTGGCAGTCGCTGAAAGCCTACAACGTGGCCACGCTGCTGCCGGTGGTGGGGCTGGCGTGCGTCAGCTTCGCGCTGCATGCGTCGTTCGACATCCTGGGGCGCCGCTACACCGGCCACCACCTGTCCGCGCCGCGCGTGATGGTCATCGCGTTCATCGCCTACGTGTTCAACCTGAACGTGGGGGCGATGATCGGCGGGCTGGGCATGCGGCTGCGGCTCTATTCGCGCGCCAACGTCAGCGGGTCGCAGGTGGCGGGCATCTACACCATCGCCATCATCACCAACTGGACGGGCTACATGCTGCTGGCGGGCGTGGTGCTGACGGCGATGCCGCCGACGCTGCCGGCCGACTGGGGCATCACGCCGTGGATGCTGCGCGCGCTGGGCGTACTGATGCTGGCCTGCGGGCTGGGCTACTGGCTGGCCTGCGCCAAGGCCAGGACGCGCAGCATCCGCTTCAAGCGGCACGTGTTCCGGCTGCCCGGCTTCCGGTTCGCGCTGCTGCAGAACGCGCTGTCGGTGACCAACTGGATCGTGCTGGCCAGCATCCTGAACCTGCTGCTGCCCAAGGAGGTGACGCTCTGGCAGGCGCTGGGCGCGCTGCTGGTGGGCGCCGTGGCCGGCGCGCTGGCGCATATCCCGGCCGGCATCGGCGTGCTGGAAGCGGTGTTCGTGGTGATGTTGCGCCCGGTGGCGCCGGAGCATGTGGTGGTGGCGGCGCTGATCGCCTACCGCGCGCTGTACTACCTGCTGCCGATGGTCATCGCATCGGCAGCCTATGCGTGGATGGAACTGCGCGGCGCCCGGGCCGGCGCGGTGGAGGCCAAGCCGCGCGGCGACTTCATGGCGAAGCCGTCAGCAGCGGATAGGGATTGATCGCGCCGCCCGCGCCATAGACGCCGTAGTGCAGGTGCGGCGGCGTGCCCCGCGCGTTGCCGGTGTCGCCGACGTAGCCCAGCGGGGTGCCGGGCGCCACGCGGTCGCCGGCGCGGATCGGCGCGTAGCCGTCCAGGTGGGCGTAATAGTGCATCTGCCGCCCCGGCCCCATCACCCAGACCACGTTGCCGCCCAGCCGGTTGGTGCCGACCCGCGTGACGATGCCCTCGGTGGCGGACAGCACCGGCCGGCCCCGGCTGGCGAAGATGTCGATGCCTTCGTGCTTGCGGCCCCCGCTGCGGGCGCCGCCCCAGGTATCGCGCAGCGCCTTGCGCGATACGCCCTGCACCGGCACGGGCAGCGACGTCGGCGCGGGCTGCGCGGACAGCCGGGCCGCGTAGATCATCCGGTCGATGGCCGGCGCCAGCCACGGCCACGCGGCCCAGGCGATGGCGACGAGCAGCGCCGGCGCGATCCAGCGGGACAAGGAAAAACGGGGGACGGGAGTCGGTTCCATAGGCCGTTCGATCGGCCGGGCGGCCGGAGATTCCCGCCCCACCGCCCCGCCCAGCCCCGCCCTGCCCCGTCACGCTGCGATCAGGCCGCGGCCTTGAGTTGCGTCAGCTGCGCTTGGGCATCGCGCAGCGCGGTGCGCAGGCCCTCTTCCACCACCGGGTGGTAGAACGGCATCGCCAGCATGTCGGCGATGGTCAGGCCCTGCTGGTACGACCACGCCAGCAGGTGCGCGATGTTCTCGGCGCGCGGGCCCATCCATTCGGCCCCCAGGAAGCGGCCCGTGGCGCGGTCCGCGTACACGTGCATCAGCCCCCGGTTCTTCAGCATCACGCGGCTGCGGCCCTGGTCCTCGAAGCTGACCTCGCCGGTGACAAAGCTGCCCTGGGTCAGGTCGGCAAAGCGCTTGCCGACCATGGCGATCTGCGGGTCCGAGAACACCACGGCGATGGGCGCGCGGCGCTTGAGCGGGCGCAGCTTGGGCCAGTGCGCGGCGTTCTCGCCGGCAATGCGGCCCTCGTCGGCGGCCTCGTGCAGCAGCGGCAGCACGTTGTTGGCGTCGCCGGCGATGAACACGGGCGCGTCGCCACACTGCAGCGTCACCGGATCGAAGACCGGCACGCCGCGGGCGTCCAGCACCAGGGCAGTGTTCTCGATCTGCAGCGTATCGACGTTCGGCCGGCGGCCCGTGGCGGCCAGCACGTATGCAAAGCGTTCGGTCACCCTGGTGCCAGTCTCGTCGTCGAACGTCAGCACGGCCTCGTCGCCTTCGCGGCGCATGTCGACGACGTTCGCGTCGGGCAGCAGCGAGAATTCGCCTTGGAACGCCTGTGCGGCATAGGCCCGCACGTCCGGGTCCGTCAGCGGGCCCACGCCGCCGCCCACGCCGAACACGCGCACCCGCACGCCCAGCCGGGACAGCGCCTGGCCCAGTTCCAGCCCGATCACGCCGGGGCCGAAGACCGCCACGCTGGCGGGCAGGTCATCCCAGGCAAACACGTCGTCGTTGATGATCAGGCGGTCGCCGAAGACCGCGAACGGCTGCGGCACGGCCGGGCGCGAACCCGTGGCGATGACCACGCGGCTGGCGCGCACCACGGTGTCGCTGCCTACTTGCAGGATGGTGTTGTCGATGAAGTAGGCGTGGCCGCGCAGGCGGTCTGCCTCGGGAATATTCTCCACGCCGCGCACCACGAAGCCGACAAAGCGGTCGCGCTCGCTGCGCACGCGCTGCATGACCTCGCGGCCGTCCACGCGCACCGGGCCATCGACATGGACGCCAAACGGGGCGGTGTGGCGCGCCTCGTGGGCGGCCTCGGCGGCGGCGATCAGCAGCTTCGACGGCATGCAGCCCACGCGGGCACAGGTGGTGCCGTACTCGCCACCCTCGATGATCACGGCGCGCTTGCCGGCTTCGATGGCGGCGCGGTAGGCGGCCAGGCCGGCCGTTCCCGCGCCAATCACTGCCACGTCGGTCTGAATTGTTTTCATGGTCGTTTTCCTTGTACTGCCGGGCTATCAATCGGCGGATCGGATGGCACGGCCCGCCATGGCGCGGCCAGGCAATGCCATCGGGTCCGGCGACTGCAACGTTGTTGCCGCGATGGGCGGCGGTTGGAGTGCGGGGGGAAAAGGTGCCCAGGACACCGGCCGGGGGAGCCGGGCCCGGGCGGGGGGAGGATCAGGCGCCCAGGTACTGTTCGAGCGCGGCGGCGCCGCCCACGAGCTTGCCGTTGATGAACACCTGCGGCGCGGTCATTTCACCGGACACGGCGCCCAGCACCTTGCCGCGGATCTTGTTGTCCAGCGGAACGTCGATGTACTCGTAGCCCTTGTCCTGCAGCAGTTGCTTGGCCTTGGCGCAATGCGAGCAGCCAACCTTCGAGAACACCACCACCTGGTCCGGGCGGCGGGCGTCCGGGGCGATGTAGTTCAGCATCGTGTCGGCGTCGGACACCTTGAACGGGTCGCCCGGCTCTTCCGGCTCGATGAACATCTTGTCCACCACGCCGTCCTTGACCAGCATCGAATAGCGCCAGCTACGCTTGCCGAAGCCCAGATCGGCCTTGTCGACCAGCATGCCCATGCCGTCGGTGAACTCGCCGTTGCCGTCGGGGATCATGACGATGTTCTCGGACTCCTGGTCCTTGCTCCACTCGTTCATGACAAAGGTGTCGTTGACCGACACGCAGAGGATGGCGTCCACGCCGGCGGCGCGGAAGGCCGGGGCCAGTTCGTTGTAGCGCGGCAGGTGGGTGGACGAACACGTCGGCGTGAAGGCCCCCGGCAGCGAGAACACCGCTACGGTCTTGCCATGGAACAGCTCGGCCGTGGTCACGTCCTTCCACTCGTTGTTGTCACGCACTCGGAACGTGACGTTGGGAACGCGTTGGCCTTCACGGGATTGCAGCATCGGAAACACTCCTTTGGGTTAGTTGGGCGTCACGTGCGGTGACGACGGAGTGCATTCTCCCTGTCTGAATGTGATGCGGGAAATTTATTGTTTTTACCGCACTCATTGAAACTAACTATTATCAATCGTCGAAAGGCGATTGACCCAGGCTATCGGGTGGTGTCCGGGCCGCTTTCGCTGACTTGCCGCCGTGGCTATCATGCGCACACACCAAAAACCACGAAGGGACATCCATCCATGACTCGCCTGCCCGTCCGGCTGCCCGCGGCTACCCTGCTGGCCGCCGCGCTGCTTGCCATCACCCCCGGCAGCACGATTGCCGCGCCGCTGGCCAAGCCCGAGATCGACAAGCTCGTGGCCAGCGCCACCGCCACGCCGCCCGCCAGCTTCAACGCGTTTCTGGACACGGCCGTCAAGGCCGACCCCAAGCTGGCCCGCAGCGTGCGCGCCTACCGCGCCAGCCAGCCGCTGCACGGCGACGACCTGGTCAACATCGGCCGCCTGCTTGGCATCTACAACCGCGTGCACAACCACCAGGCGGTGCTGGACAGCATCAGCGAGATGGTGGCGCTGCGCACCGTGCGCGACGACAAGGTGCCGCAGCACGAAAACCCGGCCATCGTCGATTTCGGCAAGCTCGTGGCGCGCATGGCGCGTGACTTCGGCCTGCAGTTCCGCAACGTCGACAATCGCGTGTTCGAGGTGATGCTGCCGGGCCAGGGCAGCGAGACGTTCGGCATCCTCACGCACGCCGACGTGGTGCCCGTGGTGGCCGACGAATGGATGCTCGACGACGGCACGAAGCTCGACCCGTTCAAGGTCACGCGCGTGGGCGACTACCTGTACGGGCGCGGCACGATCGACGACAAGGGGTCGATCGCCGCCGCGCTCTACGCGATGAAGACCGTGCGCGAGAGCGGCGTGCCGCTGGCGCGGACGATCCGGCTGATGATCGAGACCACCGAGGAGACCGGCGGCGACGGCATGAAGTACTACCGCGACAAGACCGCCCTGCCCGAGTACAACATCGTGCTGGACAGCAAGTACCCGGCCGTGGTGGCCGAGAAAGGCTCCGGCGCGCTGACCGTGCGCTTTGCCGACCAGCCGGTGGATGGCAAGACGCCGGCCATCGTCGCCATGGCGGGCGCGGCGTCGGCCAACGCGATCCCGCAGACGGCCACCGCGCGCATCACCGGCGGCGACCTGAACCAGGTGGCGGCCACGCTGGAACGCGCGCGCGACGCCTTCATCGCGCAGCACGCCGCGCAGGGCAAGTTCTCGATCGACATCGCGCGCAGCGCCGACGCCGTCGACGTGAAGGTCACGGGCGTCTCGGCCCACGGATCGCGGCCCGAGGAAGGCGTGAACCCGGTACCGCGCCTGGCGATGTTCCTGCAGGCGTCTGGCGTGCCGTTCGCCGACAACCACTACGCACGCGCCACGCGCTACCTGACGGACCTGTACGGCACCGGCTACCTGGCCGAACAGCTTGGCGTGGGCTATCGCGACGACTTCATGGGCCCGCTGACGGTCTCGCCCACGCTGATCCGCGCGCGCAACGGCAAGCTGGAAGTCACCGCCAACGTGCGCATGCCTCGCGGCAGCACACCCGACGCGCTACGCAGCCGCATCGCGGAACGCATCCAGGCGTGGTCGTCCCGGACCGGCACCGCGCTGGAGATCCAGCACGACCAGGGCGACTGGATGGCCCGCGACCCCAAGGGCGCATGGCTGGCCACGCTGCTGAACATCTACGGTGACACCACCGGGCTCGAAGCCAAGCCCGTGCCGACGGCCGGCAGCACCACGGCCAAGCTGATGCCCAACGCCATCAACTTCGGCCCGGCCATGCCCGGCAAGAAATACACCGCCCACAACGCCAAGGAATACAAGGAAGTCTCCGACCTGAACCTGGACATGCAGATGTTCACGGAGATGCTGGTGCGGGTGGGGAACCTGGAACGGATGCAGTGAGGGGGTGGGTCAGGGGAGCGGGGATGGGGACGGTTGTTTCTTGTCGGTTGTCGATTTTCGATTTCGCTTCCCGCAGACCGGCTCGGTTTGCTCCCCTCTCCCGCCTGCGGGAGAGGGGTTGGGGGTGAGGGCGTTGAGGATCTGCTTGCCGACAGGTCGCAATTTGGACCGCCTGCCCTCACCCCCGGCCCCTCTCCCGCGCGCGGGAGAGGGGCGCAAACAACCAGTGCGGATTCGGGGCAGGGAGAGCGGGCGGCCGCTAGCGGATCGCCCCCCCTCAAAACCCCAGTTCGCTCAAGCCCGGGTGATCGTCGGGCCGGCGGCCCAGCGGCCAGTGGTACTTGCGGTCGGCCTCGCGGATCGGGGCGTCGTTGATGCATGCGAAGCGGCGGCGCATCAGGCCGTTTTCGTCGAATTCCCAGTTCTCGTTGCCGTACGAGCGGAACCAGTTGCCCGAGTCGTCGTGCCATTCGTAGGCAAAGCGCACAGCGATGCGGTTGCCGTCGTGGGCCCACAGTTCCTTGATCAGCCGGTAGTCCAGTTCCTTCTGCCACTTGCGCGCCAGGAAGGCGACGATCTGCTCGCGCCCGTTGACGAATTCCGCGCGGTTGCGCCAGGCGCTGTCGACGGTGTAGGCCAGCGCCACGCGGTTGGGATCGCGGCTGTTCCAGCCGTCTTCGGCCGCGCGCACCTTGGCGGCGGCGGTTTCGCGGGTGAACGGGGGCAGCGGCGGGCGGACTTCGGGTTGGCTCGACATCGGCAAGGCTCCAGAAAGGATGGGATTCGTCGGAACGGGATGGAATACGTGTCGACCTGATGTAGACAGATCTGTCTCATAGTGTTGGGTAGACAGATCTGTATGTCAAGGACAAATTGCCGTCTGCGCGGCTATGCCCGCTGGCGGTCGAAGCCCGATTCACGCGCCAGGACGATGGCCTGCGAACGGTTTTCCACTTCGAGCTTCGAGAAAATGCTGGTGATGTGGTTGCGCACGGTCTTCTCGCACAGCCCAAGGTGGGCGGCGATCTGGGCGTTGTCGCGGCCCTGCGCGATCAGCACGACGATGTCGCGCTCGCGCCGCGTCAGCGTGCCGAAGGCCGGATCGGTCGACGGCGCCGGTGCCGGCAGGAACGCGCGCACTTCCTCGATCCAGCGCTCCCAGGCCGGCTCTGACTCCAGCAGCAGGTGGTTGCCACTGTCCAGCGGCACGAACCGCGCGTTGGGGATCATGCTGGCGATCAGCCGGCCTTCGTCGAACGGCACGCGGGCGTCGCGCACGGCGTGCAGCACCAGCGTCGGGCACGCAACCTGGGGCAGCAGCTCCACCACGTCGATGTCGTTGAAGATCCGCATGAAGCGCGCGGCGTTGACCGGCGACGTCGACACGCGCTCCAGTTCGTTGAACCAGCGGTGCTGCTCGGCCGTGCCGCCGGGGATGAACTGCGTGGTGAAGAACTGGCGGAAGGCCGGATTTTCCTGGCCCCAGCCGATCTCGGCCAGCCGGATCATCAGCTCGGCTTCCTCGCACATCTCGGGGCCCTGGTTGCGCTTCAGGCGGCCGCGCGCGTAGCCGCCGTGCAGCACCAGGTGGCTGACCCGTTCGGGGTGCGCCACCGCGTACGCCACGGCGATGGACGCGCCCTGCGAGATGCCGAGCAGCGCAAAGCGGTCCACGTTCATCGCGTCGACGATGGTTTCCAGGTCGCGCAGCCAGGCGTTGAACGACAGGTCGTCCACATGGCGGTCCGACAGCCCGCAGCCGCGTTCGTCGTAGCGGATCAGCGTGTGCTGCTCGGACAGCGCGCAGAGCATGTGGCTCCAGACCGGGCTGCCGACGTCGAACTCCAGGTGGCTCATCCAGTTGGCGGCCTTGACCAGCGGCGTGCCGCTGCCCGTGATGGCATACGCCAGGCGTACTCGGTCCGGGCAGGTGCATAGGCGGATCTGCTGCTTGAGCATCGGCATGGGCGGGTCGCGCGCGGGGCAGGTTACAGGCGGCGCGGCGTGCCGCCGCCGGTGGACGGGCGATGGCGCGCCGCCCGGGGTGGTGCCGCGCGACTCACCTATCTTAGACAACGAACCCCGCCTCGCCGACATCGATGAGGACAGTCGGCCGCGCAATGTGCGGAAGGCCAGACGCGGGGCGTGGGCCACGCGCCGGATCGGATACGCCACGGTTGGGGGATGGACGCGCCTTGCCGGCCCGCGCCGGCAAGGCATCGGCCGCACGGGGCTGCCATGCGGCCGGGAAGGCGGTTCCGGGGTCCGCCGGATCAGCAAGCTCGGCCGTCGTCAGCCGGACATCGTCCGACTGCGGCGGGCCCGGACCGCGTGACGCGCCAGGCGTCAGGCGGCGCGCATCGCGCAGTCGCCCGGGCCGCCCACGCTGCGGGCGCCGTCGGTGTACGCATCGCGCGGGCCCATGCGGTTGCCGCCATCGCTGAACGCATCGCGCGGCCCCATTCGGGCGCCATCGGTGTAAGGATCGAACGCCCCGCGCTTGCAGGCGGACTTGCCCACATGCAGCGCCGAGCCGTTCGCCGGCATGAATGCTTCGCTCCACGCCGCGTGGGCGGCCGGGGCGAATCCGATGGTCAATACGGAAACGGCGGAAACTGTGGAAACGGCAACCAGGGTCTTTGCAACAAACGTACGCATCGCGACTACTCCAACTTTTGAACTCCGATCAGAAGACGAACACGGATGGCCTTGGCCGGGATGGCGCTGGCCGATCCGTGACGACATTGTCGGAAATGGCGCGATGGTGCGTAGGAGACGGGTGTCCCGGTTTTCCGGGCGTTCGCGGGAAAACCCGGTGCCGGGACGTGGGACTTCGGTCCTGCACCGGGGGTAAACCTCGGGGCGGCGCGTCAGACCCGCGCGTGCTGGAGCGTGGCCAGGTAGCGGTGGATCTGCGCGACCACGGCGGCGCCCTCGCCCACGGCCGCCGCCACGCGCTTGGTCGATCCCGAGCGCACGTCGCCGATCGCAAACACGCCGGGCACGCTGGTTTCCAGCGTGTAGTCGGCCCGGTCCGTGCACGAATGGTGCGCCTCGTAGCCGGTCAGGATGAAGCCCTTGTTGTCGGTTTCCACGTGGCACGAGCGCAGCCATTCGGTGTTGGGCGCGGCGCCGATGAACAGGAACACGTGGCGCATCGGCACGGCCACGCAGTCCGGGCCCTGCGCGCGCTCGCGGTAGCGCACCGTCGACAGCCAGCCGTCGCCCTCCATCGCCGTGATCTGCGCGTGGGTGTGCAGGTAGACGTTCGGCAGGCTGCGCAGGCGGTCGATCAGGTAGCGCGACATCGTGGCTTCCAGCCCCTCGCCGCGCACGAGCATGTGCACCTCCGCCGCGTGGGATGCCAGGTACACGGCGGCCTGCCCGGCCGAATTGCCGCCGCCCACCAGCATCGCGTGCTCGTCCTTGCACAGCTTGGCCTCCACCGGCGACGCCCAGTAATAGACGCCGCGCCCCTCGTACTTGTCCAGCGATTCGATCTCGGCACGCCGGTACTGCGCGCCGCTGGCGATGACCACGGTCCGCGTCTGGATGCGCTGGCCGTCGTTCAGTTCCAGCACGATCGGGCTCTCGCCGCAATGCAGCGCGCGGGCTTCGAGCGGAATCGCCAGGTGCGCGCCAAACTTCAGCGCCTGCACGAACGCGCGGCCGGCAAGCGCCTGCCCGGAAATGCCCGTCGGAAAGCCCAGGTAGTTTTCGATGCGCGCACTGGCGCCCGCCTGCCCGCCCGGCGAGCGGCAATCGATCACGGCCACCGATAGCCCTTCGGACGCCGCGTAGACCGCCGTCGCCAGCCCGGCCGGCCCGGCACCGACCACGATCACGTCGTAGACATGGTCCGGATCGAACTCGGGCACCAGCCCCAGGCAACTGGCAAGCTGGCCCTCGTCGGGCGCGCGCAGCACGCTGCCGTCGGGGCAGATCACCATCGGGAAGTCGCTGGCCGGCGCCTTGCTCAGGTCGAGCAGGCAGACGGAATCGGTGTCGGTCTCCACGTCGATCACCCGGTGCGGATGCCCGTTGCGCCGCAGGAACGCCTGCAGCGACAGCAGCAGCGGCTGGGTGCCCTTGCCCACCAGCACCGGTCCGCCGCCCTGCTCGATCAGCCCCACCCGCCGCAGGATCAGCGCACGCATGATGCGCTCGCCCAGGTCGGCCTCGGCCACCAGCAACGCGCGCAGGCTGGCCGGCGGGATGACCAGGATCGTGCAGTCCTCCAGCGCCACCGCATCCACCAGCGCGGGCTTGCCGGTCAGTTGCCCGACCTCGGCCAGGAACTGGCCCGGCCCTTCCTCGGTGATCGGCGAGCTATGGCCCAGGCCGTCGCGCCGGTCGATGCGCACCCGGCCGGACAGCACCACGTGCATGCCGCGCCCCGCATCGCCCACGCGGAACACCAGCTCGCCGGCCTGCCACGTGCGCACCTGGCCAAAGCGCTGGATGCGCGCGATCTCGGCCTGCGTCAGCGTGGGAAACATCTGATGGCGTCGTGTCTCCAGATTCGAGAACGGCGCCTCCAGTTCGGCCGCCGGCGCCTGCGCGCCCGGCACCTCGTCGTTGTCTGGCCGGGCGTCGAGTTCCGACGTTGCCTGCGTCATCTCCATGCTGTTCCCCAAGTTCGGTGGTCAAGATTGCCTGGCCCGTACACCGGCCGCGCTGCAGAAGATAGTAATCCGCCTAGGCAGGAATCACAGACGGACTTTGGGACACGCCGCGCATGCACCGTCCTTGCGCATGGTCATGCGTCGTCCGGGGCGCCCCCTGTATGGTTTCGCACGCTACGCCGCCGGCGTGCCACCGTCATGACGATGAAAAAACCGACTGATTTCCAGAGCTTTAAATCATGGTGAGAATATTAAGCGCTCGCTACACTGTCCTGCGCGCCTTCAGGACGCACCGTCCGTCGCGGACCTCCGGGGCCCCGGGCGGCAGACCAGACAGCCCCCAGCAAGGAGACTAGATGTACCGCGATCGCATTCGCCTGGCCGCCCTCCAGGACAGGATCATGTCGGCCGAAGACGCCGCGACGCTGATCAAGGACGGCATGACCGTCGGCATGAGCGGCTTCACCCGCGCCGGGGACTGCAAGGCCGTGCCGCTGGCGCTGGCCCGCCGCGCCGCCACCGATCCGCTGCAGATCACGCTGATCACGGGCGCATCGCTGGGCCACGACACCGACCGGATCCTTGCCGAAAGCAACGTGCTGGCGCGCCGCTTGCCGTTCCAGTCCGACGCCGCCCTGCGCCGCAAGATCAACGATGGCGAGGTCATGTTCATCGACCAGCACCTTGGCGAGACCGCCGAGCAGCTGCGCAGCGGCCAGATCGGCCCGGTCGACGTGGCGGTGATCGAGGCCGTTGCCATCACCGAGACCGGCGGCATCGTGCCGACCACGTCGGTCGGCAACTCGGCCAGCTTCGCGCGGATGGCCCGGCAGGTCATCGTCGAGCTGAACCTGAACATGCCGGCCGGGCTGGAAGGGCTGCATGACATCGCCTACCCGGTGCAACGCCCCTACCGCCAGCCGATCCCGCTGATCGCCGTGGAGCAGCGCATCGGCCTGCCCTACATCCCCGTGGACCCGGCCCGCATCGCGGCCATCGTCATCACGGCGCGCGACGACAGCCCGTCGAACGCGCTGCCGCCCGACGCCGAGACCAGCCAGATTGCCGGCCACCTGAACGCGCTGCTGGAGCGCGAAGTGCGCGCGGGGCGGCTGGCGCCGTCGCTGCAACCGCTGCAGGCCGGCATCGGCACGATCGCCAACGCCGTGCTGCACGGGCTGGCCGACTCGCCGTTCCACGACCTGACCATGTATTCGGAGGTCCTGCAGGACAGCACCATCGCGCTGCTCGACGCCGGCAAGATGCGCGTTGCCTCGGCCGCGTCGATGACGCTGTCCGCCCCGGTGTACCACCGCGTGCTGGCCGACATCGACCGGTACCGCCAGAAGCTGCTGCTGCGGCCGCAGGAGATCAGCAACCATCCCGAAGTGCTGCGCCGGCTGGGCCTGATCACGATCAACACGGCGCTGGAATGCGACATCTACGGCAACGTGAACTCCACCCACGTGGGCGGCACGCACATGATGAACGGCATCGGCGGCTCGGGCGACTTCGCGCGCAACGCCTACCTGTCCGTGTTCGTGACCAAATCCGTGGCCAAGGACGGCCGGATCTCCAGCATCGTCCCGATGGTCACGCACGTGGACAACAGCGAGCACGACGTGGACATCCTGGTGACCGAGCACGGCCTGGCCGACCTGCGCGGCCTGGCCCCGCGCGAGCGCGCGCTGCAGGTCATCCAGAACTGCGCCGACCCGGCATACCGCGACGGCCTGCTGGACTACTACCGCCGCGCCTGCCTGCGCGGCGGCCAGACACCCCACGTACTGGAAGAAGCGTTCGCGTGGCACGTCCACTACCGCGAGCACGGCACCATGCCGACGCAGGCGGGCAAGGCAGCCAACGAGGAACTGGCGGCCTGAGGCTTGCCTGCGGGGCGACTCGCAGGTGATGGGTGCGAAAGCCCGAAGCGTTTGCTTCGGGCTTTTTTCTTGATGGCCACGCATGCGGCCGGGGCGATCGCATGGCAGTTAATTGCAGACACATAACCGCGCGAGAGCGTGACAAAGTGTGATGAAAGCCCCACATGGCGTCGCCGGGTTGGTAGGCTGCGCGGGCGTCGGTGTGGATCAAGCGCAGCCCATGTTGTCGCTTGACAACCGACTCTTTGCAACCTAACGTGGGTGGGGCTGATGGGTCGAACAAGACATGGAATACAACTTCACGCTGAAATACCAACTTTCCGATGACGACAACGATCACGACGAGATCGTGGAACGCCTGGGCGCGGCCGGCTGCGACGACGCCCTGGTCGGCATCGGCATTCCCGGGCGCATCGCCCTGATGTTCGCGCGGGAGGCGGAATCTGCCAACGCGGCGATCGTGACCGCACTGGCCGACGTCCGCGCGGCCGTCCCCGCGGCAAGGCTGGTCGAAGCCACGCCCGATCTGGTGGGCCTGACCGACGTTGCGGAAACCATCGGCGTGTCGCGCCAGAACATGCGCAAGCTCATGACAAGCCATTCGGCGTCGTTTCCGTTGCCGGTGCACGAGGGGTCTGCCTCGGTCTGGCATCTGGCCGACGTACTGCACTGGCTGGCCCAACGTGGCAGCTATGACATCGACCCGATCCTGCTCGATGTGGCGCAGGCCACCATGCAGGTCAATCTTGCCCGCAGCGCAACCCGCCTGCCGCCCGAAGTCCGCCAGCAGCTCGAACCGCTGCTAACCTGACCGGCCCCCTCGCACTTCCCCGAGCTTTTGCCCGGCCGCGAAGTGGCCTATTCTCTCCACACCACGCCAATTCGACCCATTGACGGGCGCGCGCCCGATCTTCGAGACCATGGAAAAGACTGCATTCGTGTTTGCCGGCGGCGGCAGTTTGGGCGCCATCGAGGTCGGCATGCTCCGGGAACTGGTGAACTGGGGGGTATCGGCCGACCTGGTGATCGGGGCGTCGGCGGGCGCCATCAATGGCGCGTACTTTGCCAGCAATCCGCACGCCGACGGCACGGCGAAACTGGAAGGCCTGTGGCGCAGCATCACGCGCGCGGAGGTGTTGCCGTGGTCGTGGCGCAGCATGCTCGGGATGATCATGGGCAACCGGGGGCATCTGGTGGAGTCGCAGGCGCTGAAGCGGTTGCTGACCCGCCATTTTGGCGAGGCCCGGATCGAGGACGCCCGGCTGCCGTTGCACATCGTGGCCACCGACATGCATAGCGGCGCGGAGGTAGTGCTGTCGTCGGGCAACATGGTCAAGGCGGTGCTGGCCAGCGCCGCCATTCCCGGCGTGTTCCCGCCGGTCGAGATCGACGGCCAGAAGCTGATCGATGGGGGCGTTGCCAACAACACGCCGGTGTCCACGGCGATCCGGCTGGGCGCCACGCGGATCATCGTGCTGCCAGCCGGCTTTGCGTGCGCGGAGCGTCGGCCGCCCAAGGGGGCGATCGAGCACGCGTTCAACGCCCTGTCGCTGCTGGTGGCCCGCCAGCTCGTGCACGACCTGGAACGCTGGGGCGATCACGCGCACATCGCCGTCGTGCCGCCGCTGTGTCCGCTGGACGTCTCGCCGTACGACTACAGCCGCTGCGGCGAGCTGATCGACCGCGCGGCCGGGGCCACGCTGGCGTGGCTGCGGGCGGGTGGGCTGGAAAGCCGCCGCGTGCCCGGCGCGCTGGAGCCACACGAGCACGACGCCGAAAACCCGAGCTGCAGCGCCGACATCGGCATGCCCGCGCCCGGCGCCATCCCCACCCATCACGGGCACGACCACTCGACCACCCAGCGCGGCCTCCACTAGCCCGGCCATCCAGACTGTTGGGCGCCGGCCGACGGTCTGGCACCCGGTGTTGGCATTCTCTGCCCAGGCATCCCGTTTTGTCGCGTCGAAAGTGGCGTTGGCCGCCTTCCGGGGCCGGGATTTCCGATGGCATGTTCTCTGCAATCTGACGGAGCATCCGCGGCGCCCGCCGCGGCATCGAGCGCGGCGCCGCCGCCTTGCTGATTCCGAGCGTTCGCGCTCCCCCGGAGACCGTCATGTTGATTCCGCCCCAGCCGCGGCCGGGCGCCGTCGCGCCGCGCCTGCCGCCCGAAGCCCGCTTCTTCCGCTACCGCCTGCGCGGATTCATCCTGCTGTTGCGGGTGCTGCTGCTCTGCTGGCACGCCGGGGCGCACGCCGACCGCCCGCTGCCGAACCCGCCCACGCAGCCGACGCTGCCCAATTTCCTGGAAGCCACGGCCGTCGATTACGCCCACAGCCAGCTGTTCAATACCGTGGAAGGCATCGCGCCGGTCCGGGAGCCGCGCAGCGCCCGCCCCGAGCCGTCGCCGGGCCCGGCGCCGTCCTCGCCAGCGGCCGGGGCGCCGATGCTGGCCCCGCCATCGGGCAACCTGCGCCGTGTGAACGCTCCCTGACACGCGCCGGTCCCTGCCCCGCCCCGCCGACGTGCAGTCTTTACATGCAGCCGGGCAACGCTTGCATGGCGCCGGCCCCGCCCCTTCGCCCGCCACGCCAGTCTCCACAAGGGCGGGCGGCGACGGTACGGAACTTGCCCCCATCCTGGAATGGCCAGCGACATGGCCAGCCGTGCCCGGCGGGATGCCCGTTGCGGCACGCATGGCAACCGCAACTTTTCAGGAGCGCAACATGGGCGACTACCAAAGCGAGCGATATCGCCGGAACACCCCCTGGCGAGCCGAGGACAACCGGCGCGACGACGACCTGGGTGACCCCTGGGACGACAACCGCGGCTCCCGATGGACCCGTGACGACTGGCAGCCAGAATCGTCGGGCGATAGCTGGGACGAGGCGCGCCGCCGCCAGCGGCTGACGCCGGGACAACTGAGCGAAGGCGGCCCCGTGCCGTCGGGCTACCGCAGCGGCAGCGAACAGGGCAGCAACCTGCGCTACGGGCTCAACGGCGGCTACGGCTGGGAGCCGGAGCAGGAAGAAAACTGGCGCCTGCAGGAGCAGTACAAGAGCCGGCAATACGCCAGTGAATATGGCGATTACGGTGACGTGGGCGACACGGGCGGCCAGCGCGGCCGGCAGCGCGGGCAGCAGCAGCGCGACTTCGGCGGCGAAAGTGGCTATGGCGGCTACGGCGGCAACTACGGCTCCGGCTACGGCGGCGGGTCGGGCGAGCGCTACGGCAGCCAGCAGCGCGGCCAGTTCAGCGACAGCGGCTACGGCCAGCAGCGTGGCTTCGGCAATGCGGACCAGGAATGGCTGCGCGAAGCCGAGCGGCGCGCGCCGGCCTATCGGGGCCAGCGTGGCCAGGGCGGGCAGACCGCCTACTTCAACGACCTGCGCAGCGACACCCGCTACTGGACCGAACCGCGCGACGAATGGGGCGACAACCGCCCGCAGCACGCGCAGCGCTACGGGCGCGACTACATGTCGTCGCGCGGCTACGACGAGGAGCTTGGCTACGGCCAGCGCCGTTCGTCCGGCAACGACTGGCGCGACCGTGACGACGACGACCGCGAGTACCGCGCGGAAGAACACGGCCCGCTCTACAACCTGGGCCACCGCATCGGCCAGGTCATGAGCGAATGGTTCGGTTCGGACTCCGAGGAAAAGCGCACCGGCCCGCGCGGCTACACGCGCACCGACGAGCGCATCCGCGACGAGATCTGCGAGCGCCTGACGTTCACCACCGGGCTCGACGTCCGCGAGGTGTCCGTCGACGTCGACAAGGGCAAGGTCACGCTGAGCGGCACCGTGCAGACGCGCGGCCAGAAGTACGACATCGAGGACCTGGCGGACAACACGTTCGGCGTCACCGAGGTCGAGAACAACATCCGCGTCCAGCGGCCGCAGGATGTCGATAAAGCGGTAAGCGGCGCCGGCGGCTTCAACGGCTGGTGATCGCGGCGGCGGCGCCTTGCCGCCGCCCTGGCCACCGCCTCCGTCCGGAAGGCTGATTGGGACTTGGCGCCTGTGTCACAGCGGGCGCCCTTTTTATGTCCGGGCCGGCACCCCGATGACTGTCCGCCGGTCAGGCCGCCAGCCGGAACACGCTGACCGCCTGTTCCATCCGCTCGGCCTGCTCCTGCAGCGCCCGCGCGGCCGCCGCGGCCTCTTCCACCAGCGCGGCGTTCTGCTGCGTCACCTGGTCCATCTGCGTGACGGCCTGGTTCACCTGTGCGATGCCGCCGCTCTGCTCGTGCGAGGCGCGGCTGATGTCGTCCATCATGCCGGTCATGCGCTGCACGGCTGCCACCACGCCGTCCATGGTCGCCGCCGTGTCGTTGGCCAGCGCCGTGCCGCTGGCCACGCGCCCGGCCGACTGCGAGATCACCGCGCGAATCTCCTTGGCCGACGTCGCGGCACGCTGCGCCAGCGTGCGGACCTCGCCCGCCACCACGGCAAAGCCGCGCCCCAGCTCGCCGGCACGGGCCGCTTCCACGGCGGCATTGAGCGCCAGGATATTGGTCTGGAAGGCAATGCTGTCGATCACGGCGATGATGTCGACGATGCGGCGCGAATCGGCCTCGATCTCGCTCATGGTCTGGCGCATCCGCACCACGGCCTCGCCGCCGGCCACCGCGACGCTGGCCGCCTCGGCCGCCAGCGTGCTGGCCTGGCTGGCGTTGCCGGCGTTCTGCTGGACGATCGACGTCAGTTCCTCCATGCTCGCCGCCGTCTGTTCCAGCGACGACGCCTGCGCCTCGGTGCGCTGCGACAGGTCGGCGTTGCCCTGCGCGATCTGGCCGGCCGCCACCAGCACGTTCTGCGCGCTGTCGCGCGTGTCGCCGATGATGCCGCGCCACGCGTCCACCAGCGTCATCAGGTGCCGCTTCACGTCGCTCAGTTCGTCGCGGCCGTGGGCCGCGATCCGCACGGACAGGTCGCCGCTGTTGATGCGCGCCACAAGGTCGGCCACGTCGCGCACGTCGTCGCGCATGCCCCGGCTGAACCCGGCGAACAGGTACAGCGCGCCGCCGACCGTCGCCAACGCGATGGTGGCCAGCAGCGCCAGCTTGCGCTGTTCCGCTGCCACTCGCTGGGCCAGCATGGTTTGCGCCAGCGTCGCGAACTCGCGGCTGACGGCCGACACGGCGTCGATCGCGGCCGTGCCTTCGGCGAAGTACGTCTTGGCGTCGATCGTGATGCCAGCGGACCCCAGCATGCTGACCTTGAGCGTGCGATAGAAGTTGTCGACGGCGGCCAGCTGGCGCACCGCCGCGGCCACGCGGTCGCGGTACTGCGGCGCGCCGTGCTCCACGCGCGCCATGTCGCGGCGCACCGTTTCCAGCCCGTCCTGGATCTGGTCGGCCAGCGCCGCCAGGTCGGCCTGCTGGGCGGCGTCGGAGTAGCCACCCTGCGCGATGATGCCGGCGCCGCGCCCGCGTGCCAGCGCGCTGACCTCGGCCAGCTTGGGCATCGGCCCGACCATCAAGTTGACCAGGTAGTAGGAACCGGCCTCGGGATCGAGCGCCAGCGACGAGCGGTCGGCCACGTCCGCAATGAACAGACGCGTCTGCTTGACCAGGTCCGTATGGCGGCCGAACAGCGGCGCGGCGGCCGTGTCCAGCCCGAGCCGGCGAATCTGCTGCCAGCCTTCGTCAAGCTTTCTGGCGTCGGGCACCACGTCGAAGGTCTGCACGGCCGCCGCCTCGGCCAGCAACGCCGCCAGGTGCTGCCCGGCCTTGCCATCGGCTGCATCGAACGTGGGCCGGAAGCTGGCGTTGCCCAGCAGCACGCCGTTGGCCGCGCCACGGCGCACCTGCGTCTCGCGCATGAAATCCAGCGCCAGCCCGGCCAGCTTCAGGCCGCGCTGCTCGTCGCGCGTCTCGTGGATCGACTGCACCGACTGGTTCAGCACGGCGAACAGCGCCCCGCACAGCGGGATCAGGAAGAGCACGGACAACAGCACCAGCTTACGCGAGATGGTCAGCCGCGCCATCAGGCGGATGGCAGGGGTCAGGAAAGCGGTCACGATGCTCCTTGTATCGAAGTCCTTTGCCCGCTGTAACGGCGTCAATGCCGCGGAATGAAGCCGTTTTTCCTGCGATTTCGGAGGGATTTTGATGTTGCACAACCGGGGTGCAGGCCGCGCACAGTGGGGGTGCGGCGGGGCACGGATTTGGCGCTGCGACGAGCGTCTCACGCCGATGGTTGGCTCCCCTCTCCCACTTGTGGGAGAGGGGTTGGGGGAGAGGGCCGGCGGCGCTATATGCGACGGGTCGGCAAGCAGAGCCTCGACGCCCTCTCCCCCAACCCCTCTCCCGCGCGCGGGAGAGGGGAGAAACCGTAGCCGCTTGAAACCCCTTACCTCAAGCCGTAGCCCCGCCATCCACCCCGATCGTCTGTCCGGAGATATAGCGGCCTGCCGGCGAGGCCAGCAGCAGGGCAAGGCCGGCCACGTCGACTGCTTCGGCGATGCGACGCAGGGGGATGCCGGCGGACAGGGCCTTTTCGCGTTCGGGGTCGCCCCAGAGCGCGTCGCGCGAGAAATCGGTGCGTACCGGGCCGGGGTTGATGCTGTTGACGTTGATGTTGTACGGTCCCAGCGTCTGCGCGAGGTTGCGCATGGCCAGGTCCGTGGCGCCCTTGGAGATGCTGTAGAGCGCCAGCATGGCCGATCCGCGGCGCGCGGCGATGCTCGACATGAACGTGATCGAGCCGTCCTTGCGCTCCATCATCTGCGGTGCCAGCGCGTTGACCAGCACGAGGTTGCCGCGCACGTTGCCGGCCATCACCTCGTCGAACTGCTCGGGCCCCTGCCCCAGCATCGACCCGACGGCCGTGCTGCCGGCCGCGTTCAGCACCAGCGCGTCCACGCGGCCAAACTTGGCCAGCACCTGGTCGGCAAACGCGCGCACGCTGGCCAGATCGACGATGTCGCAGGCAATGCCCGTGGCGTCGATGCCCTGCTCGCGCAGCCCGGCCGCCACCTGCTCGGACACATCGGCCGCCCGGCCCGACACAACCACGCGCGCACCGGCCTGGCCCAGCGCGCGGGCCATCTCCAGGCCCATTCCCTTGGTGGATCCGGTCACCACCGCGACGCGGCCGGACATATCGAACAGTTTGAACATGGCAGGTTCTCCTTTGGATGAGACAGAGGTTTCAACGGGGGTGTCGACGCTGGCCCGCCATCGGGTCATTTGGATGACGACCAACATCTATTGAATAAAGTATGGATGTCATCTAAACTCCTGGCAAGCGCAATTTTTCTATCTGCACGATTGCATCGGGGGAGGAACGGATATGGCACGCGCATCGCGGGCAGTTGCCGATCAGCATAGGTCGGCCATCGAGGCTTCGTCAGCCCGCCTGTTCCGCCAGCATGGCCTGCATGGCGTATCGGTCGCACAGGTGATGGCCGACGCGGGCCTGACGCACGGCGGCTTCTACGGTCACTTTGCGTCGAAGGACGACCTGGCAGCCGTCGCCTGCGCGCGGGCGTTCAGCGATTCCGCCGCGCTGTGGGAACAGCGGATCGCCGACGCCGGCAGCCCGCGCGCCGCCCGCGAGGCACTGGTCACGTCGTACCTGCACGAGCGGCACCGCGACGCGCCGGGGCATGGCTGCCCCGCGTCGGCACTGGTTGGCGACGTGGCGCGCGAACCGGCCGGCAAACCCGTGCGGCAGGCGTATGTCGACGGCATCCGGCAACTGCTGGCCGCCTGGAAATCGACCGCCCCGGCCCAGCCGGACACGGCCGACGCCGCCCATCGCACCGCCCTGCTGGAACTGGCCACGATGGTCGGCGCCATCACGCTGGCGCGCGCCACGGCCGGCGACGCGCTGTCCGACGAAATTCTCGACGCCGCCCGCGCCGCCCTGCTGGCCGACCCGGTGCCCGCCGCCGCCTGACTTCCTTTTCTGAGCCCCCACCCATCCCGGAGCCCCATGTTCGCGCAAGCCCTTTCCCGCCGGCTGGACCGGCGCGGCGTCCATTACGCCTGGATCGTCGCCAGCCTCACGTTCTGCGTGATGCTGACCACTTCCGCCGCGCTCGGTCTGCCCGGCGCCTTCTTGAAACCGTTGACCGCCGAGATGGGCTGGAGCACCGACCAGGTCTCGTCGATCCTGGCCTTCCGCTTTGCGCTGTTCGGCCTGATGGCGCCGTTTTCCGCGATCCTGATGGAGCGCTTCGGCATTCGCAACGTGGTCTGCGCGGCGCTGGCGCTGATTGCCGGCGGCATGGCGCTGGCCACGGTATCAACCCAGCTCTGGCAACTGTTCCTGGCCTGGGGGCTGATGCTCGGCGTTGGCTCCGGCCTGACGGCGCTGGTGCTGGCCGCGCTGGTCGCCAACCGCTGGTTCACGGCGCGGCGCGGGCTCGTGATTGGCCTGCTGACGGCCAGTTCGGCCACCGGCCAGCTGGCCTTCCTGCCCGTGGCGGCCTGGCTGATCGAGCACATGGGCTGGCGCGTGGCCGTGCTGCCGGTGCTGGCGGCGTGCGGCACGCTGGCGCTGGTCGTGCTGGGGCTGATGCGCAACCGCCCGTCCGACGTGGGCCTGGCGCCATTCGGCGAGTTACCGGCCACCCCGGCCACCCCGGCCGCGCCCGCCCCAGGGCCGGCGGCCGTGCCGATGTCCTGGAAGGGCCCGTTCGTCGTGCTGGGCGAGGCCGCCCGGACGCAGACGTTCTGGATCCTGGCCGGCACGTTCTTCATCTGCGGGCTGTCGACCAACGGGCTGATCCAGACGCACTTCATCGCGCTGTGCGCGGACTTCGGCATGTCGGCCGTGCCGGCGGCATCGGCGCTGGCGATGATGGGCGCGTTCGACTTCGTCGGCACCATCCTGTCGGGCTGGCTGTCGGACCGCTACGACAGCCGCAAGCTGCTGTTCTGGTACTACGCGCTGCGCGGCCTGTCGCTGTTCTGGCTGCCGCATTCGGAATTCACGCTCTACGGCCTGTCGATCTTTGCGATGTTCTACGGCCTGGACTGGATTGCCACGGTGCCGCCGACGATCAAGCTGGCCGGCAGCACGTTCGGCCGCGAGCGCGCGCCGATGGTGTTCGGCTGGATCTTTGCCGCGCACCAGATCGGCGCGGCGACGGCGGCGTTTGGCGCAGGGCTGTCGCGCACGCTGTGGCTGACCTATTCCCCGGCGCTCTATGTGGCGGGATCGGCCTGCCTGCTGGCCGCGCTGCTGGCGCTGATGGTGCGCCGCAAGTCGCCCGAGCCGGCCGTGCGCGCCGCGCAGGCGTAAGCGCTAAAGATCGCGGCTGGCCGCGGCAAAAGCGTCGATCAGCGCGGCGGCCGGCGCGCGCTTGAGCGCCGACTGCCGCACCAGCACGCCGATCTCGCGATACAGCGGCTGGCCCGGCATCGGCACCTCGACGATGTTCGGCGTCTGCCGCAGCGGCACCAGTGCCGACGGGATGATCGCGCAGCCCAGCCCCTCGCTGACCATCTGCAGGATCACGGCGGGCTCGTCCAGCTCCATGCCCTCGCGCACCCAGAACCGGTGGCGCCGCAGGTAGCGGTCCACCAGCTGGCCGCCGGTTGAATGGCGGTTGTAGCGGATGAACGGCACGGTTTCCAGCAGCGCCTTGAGCGTGTCCGGCGACCCCGGCGGCGCCACGGCCACGAATCGCTCGTGGATCAGCGGCACCCATTTCAGTTCGGGCGGGATGCCCAGCCGGGGCTTGACCAGCACGGCGATGTCGAGCTCGCGGGCATCTACCTGCGTCAGCAACTGCGTCGACATGCCCGGCACGATGTTCACGTGCGTGTCGGGATGCGCCTGGCGAAAGCGCTGCATCGCGCGCGGCAGCAGGCTCGACTGCACCGTCGACACGGCGCCCAGGTCCAGTGGGGCCGTATCGCGCTGCGCCCGCGCGCCTTTCATCGATTCATAGAGCGCCACGATCCGCGCGGCATCGGCCAGCGCCTGCTGGCCTTCGTCGCTCAGCGTCACGGACTTGCCGGAGCGGTCGAACAGCGTGCAGCCGAGGTCTTCCTCCAGCCGGCGGATCTGGGTGCTGACCGCCGACTGGGTCAGGCCAAGCCGCGCGCCGGCGGCCGAGAACGAGCCGGTTTCGGCGGCGACGAGGAAGGTCTTGAAATAACGGAGCACGGGGCGGGGGGGCGGTGTGGATGGCGGAGGGAGCGGCGCGCCAGGCATCGAAAATTTCGATGCTCAGTCAGAAAATCATTCGTTTCATATTACGAGTTCTGCTGATTACAATCAACGACAGTCCTTTCCACACCCCCACAGAAAGCCATGACTGCCGCCATTCCCCTGTTCCACCTGGCCTTTCCGGTCCACGACCTTGCGACGGCCCGCCAGTTCTACGGCGACCTGCTCGGCTGCCCGGAAGGCCGCAGTTCCGATGCCTGGGTCGACTTCAACTTCTACGGCCATCAGGTGGTGGCGCACCTGTCGCCCGACGAGTGTGGCCATCGCGCCACCAGCGCCGTCGACGGCGACGACGTGCCGGTCCGCCACTTCGGCGCGATCCTGCCGATGGACGAATGGGAGCGGCTGGCCGACAAGCTGCGCGCCGCCGGCACCCGTTTCGTGATCGAGCCGCACGTGCGCTTCAAGGGCCAGGTGGGCGAGCAGGCGACGATGTTCTTCCTGGATCCGTCGGGCAACGCCCTGGAATTCAAGGCATTCGGCGACATGAGCCAGGTGTTTGCCAAGTAACCGGCCGTCAGCCCACCATTTCTTCCACCGAGCGAGACCATGACCGATTTCGTCATCCAGCCGGCGCCGCAGCCGAGCGTTGCAGTGGCCGGCAGCCAGGCCCGTTTTCCGATCCGCCGCGTGTTCTGCGTAGGCCGCAACTATGCCGCGCACGCCCGCGAGATGGGCAAGGACCCGGACCGCGAGCCGCCGTTCTTCTTCACCAAGCCGGCCGACGCCGTGGTGGCTGCCGAGGGCACGGTGCCCTACCCGCCGCTGACGGAGAACCTGCACCACGAGATCGAACTGGTGGTGGCCATCGGCAAGCCGGGCGCCAACGTCAAGCCGGCGCAGGCGCTGGACCTGGTCTGGGGCTACGGCGTGGGCGTGGACCTGACGCGCCGCGACCTGCAGGACGTGGCCAAGAAGATGAGCCGCCCGTGGGACTGGTCGAAGTCGTTCGACGCGTCGGGCCCATGTGGCCCGCTGCAGCCGGTGTCCGCCATCGGGCACCCGGCCCAGGGCGCGATCTGGCTCAAGGTCAACGGTGAGCCCCGCCAGCAGGGCGACCTGAACGAGCTGATCTGGCCGGTGGCGGACGTCATCGCCTATATCTCCGAAGCGATGACGCTGCAGCCCGGCGACCTGATCTTCACCGGCACGCCGGCCGGCGTGGGGGCATTGAACCCCGGCGACAAGGTAACCGGCGGCGTGGAAGGTGTCGGCGAGATCGCTTTTTCGATTGGCCAGCGCTAGAGCCCGGGCGACCCCGGAAGCCGGAGCGTCGGCATCGCGTCAGCGGTGCCGGCGTTTTTTCTTTTTGAATTTAAAGTCTTACGATGGGCCAGTGAAGGGTCTAGAGGCAGACCTCCAGAAGTACATCGCAATTTCTCCAAATTTCCCTTGCTTATCTATCTAGTAGTAGATAATATTCGAGCCATGGACGACGCACTGCCGCAGCAAGACAAAGCGAACAGCGCTGAAGCCAAGCATCACAGGTTGGATAGTCAGTACCGGAAGCGGTCTTTTTTTTAGCCCCCGCCATCTACCTATCAGTAGATAGCAACAAAGAAAGATCGCGATATCGCCAAACAGACATCGGCCCCCGACCCGCCCCTGAACCAGGATCGCCGGCCCGAGCAAAGGAGAGCATCATGAACGTCAAGACCATCGTTACCGCCGCCGCCCTCGCCGCCGCTTTCGTTGCTGGCGCCGCCCAGGCCGCCCCCGCCGTGCAGAAGGCCGGCGAAGTCTACGGCTACAGCTACCGCGTCAATGACCCGCGCAGCGCCTTCACCGACGGCGCCCGCCAAGGCAAGTTCGACTCGTTCAGCGAAGGCGCCCGCATCGGCACCCGCGATGCCTACACCGACGGCGCACGTGTGACGAACCGTGACGGCCTGGTGGCCGGCATCGGCCAGCGCGACGTCTTCACCGAAGGTGCCCGCGTGACCAACCGTGACGGCCTGGTGGCCGCCGTGGGCAGCCGCGACGTGTTCACCGACGGTGCCCGCATCGGCAAGGCCGACCCGTTCACCGACGGCGCCAAGATCGGCAAGTTCGACCCGTACACCGACGGTGCCCGCACCGTGGCCGGCCTGGACACGAAGGGTGTGTCCGCCAGCCCGGCCCGCAAGGTCGATCCGTACCTGGACGGCGCCCGTGGCAACGGTCCGCGCAACCCGTACTTCGACGGCGCCCGTTCGACCGACGTCTACACCGACGGCGCGCTGGCCTGATACCCGCGCCGGTGGCGCCCGGGCAAACCCGGGACGCCGCCGGCATCGAATTCTGGAGTGACATCATGACCTTGCGTGACACAGCCCTGATCCTGGGCGGCTGGGTGGTGCTTTGCCTCGCCAGCGGCGCAGTCCTATCGCTGGTTGCGCAGACGATGACCGTCTGACGCCTGCCCCCCGGGCAGGATGCCGACGCACCGATAACAGGAGGGTCCGGCGCCAGGCTGGCGCGGGCAACCGAAATGAAGACGCATTCCGTACGTGATCAACTGCTCGAGCACGCCTCCGTGCTGATCCGGCAACGGGGCTACAACGGTTTCAGCTACCGCGACCTGGCGGAGCTGGTGGGCGTGAAGACGTCGAGCATCCACTACTACTTCCCGGCCAAGGACGACCTGGTGCTGGAGGTGGTACGCCTGTACCGCGAACGCTCGCAGGCCCGGCTGGCCGCGATCGACACGACGGCGCCGCTGATCGAGCAGGCCGAGCGCTACGTTGGCCCGCTGCGCAACGACATCGGGCTGAACCAGATCTGCCTGGCCGGCATGCTGTCCGCCGAGGTCCTGGCGCTGCCCGATTCGATCCGCAAGTACCTGCAGGAGCATTTCCAGGCCAACGAGACCTGGATCGCCAACCTGCTGCGCCGGACCGAGATCGAAAGCGGCCAGCCGTATCCGGTGCCGCCGCCGGCGCTGGCCAAGGTGCTGTATGGCGCGATCCAGAACGGCATCATCACCGCGCGGATGTCGGGCTCGACGGACCGGCTCGATGCCGCGGCCGACATGCTGCTGGGCGCGGTGCGCGGATCGCTCTGCGTGGTGGCCCACCGCGAGCCGGTGCCCGCCTGAACGATTTCAGGGCGCCCCGGTTCAGGCGCCCGACGCCCGCCGTCTTGCTCTCGCGACGGGCGTCACCTCTTTCTCCGACGCCGGGGTCGTCCTCCCGGCGGTTTTTTTTGCCTCGGACGCCGGCTTGGCCGCGGGCTTCTTCGCCGCCGCCTTCTTTGCCGGGACCTTCTTCGCTGCCGCCTTCTTCGCTGCCGCCGTCTTTTTCGCCGCCGGCTTCCCGCCGACCGCCTCCTCCCCTGCCCCGCCCTGCACGTCGATCACGACCCACGCCGGCGCGTGGTCGCTCGCCTTTTCCTCGCCCCGCACCCACTTGTCCACGCCCGCATCGCGCATGCGCAGTTCCGGGCTCAGCAGCAGGTGGTCGATCCGCAGCCCCGAGTTGGTCTGCCAGTGCTGGCGGAAGTAATCCCAGAACGTGTAGATCTTCTCGTCGGGATACCGGGCGCGCAGCGCGTCGGTCCAGCCCTGCGCCAGCAGCCGCCGGTAGCACTCGCGGCTTTCCGGCTGCAGCAGCGCGTCCTTGAGCCACGACCGCGTGTTGTAGATGTCGTCGTCGGTCGGCACCACGTTGAAGTCGCCGGCGATGACCACCGGGTGGCCGCTGTCGCGCAGCGCCTGGGCGTGGCGGATCAGCCGTTCGAACCACGCCAGCTTGTAGTCGAACTTCGGCCCCGGCTGCGGGTTGCCATTCGGCAGGTACAGGCAGGCGATCAGCACGCCCTCCACGGCGGCCTCCAGGTAGCGGCTCTGCGTGTCGTCTTCCGCGCCGGGCAGGCCGCGCCGCACTTCCACCGGGTCCGTGCCCCGGGCCAGGATCGCCACGCCGTTCCACGACTTCTGGCCGTGCCAGATCGCCCCGTAGCCGGCCGCGCGGATCTCGTCGATCGGAAAGCCTTCGTCCACGGCCTTCAGCTCCTGCAGGCAGGCCACGTCGGGCGCCTCGCGTTCGAGCCACGTCAGCAGCGACTGCAGGCGCGTGCGCACGCCATTGATGTTGAAGGTGGCAATCTTGAGCGAATGCATCGGGCGGGTCCTCCGGGCCGGGTCGGTGCTTCATCTTAGATTCGTCGGCGCGGATTTCCTGTCGGTGTCCGATCACTGTATATTCATACAGTCCCGCGATTCTCATCCTTTCAGCGCCTTGTCCGTCACTTCTGCCCCGCCACCCCGCTATACCGTCGCCGTGCGCACGCTGTGCGAGTTCACGGCCAAGGCCGGGGACCTCGACCTGCGCTTCACGCCGTCGCCCACCGGGCAGGAAGGCGTGGCTGGCCATGGCGTGGTGACGGCCCGGCGCGGGCCCGGCTACGAGGCCGAGGTATCGCTCGCCGCCGATTTCGAGGGACTGCGCGTGCGCGGCCGGGCCGATGGCTATAACCCGGTGGCCAACCGCGTCGAGGAAATCAAGACCGTGCGCGGCGAGAAGGTCGAGATTCCGCAGAACCACCAGGCCCTGCACTGGGCGCAGGCCAGGATCTACGGCTGGTTGCTCTGCCAGTCGCGCCAGCTCGACCATATCGACGTGGCGCTGGTCTACTTCGACATCGTCAGCCAGCGCGAGCGCGTGCTGAAGGAGCGCTACGAGGCGCCAGCGCTGCGCGCGTTCTTCGAGGACAGTTGCCGGCGCTTCATGCACTGGGCCGAACGCGAGGCCGCCCATCGCGAGGGCCGCGACGCGGGGCTGCAGTCGCTGGCCTTTCCGCACGGCACGTTCCGCGAGGGCCAGCGGCTGCTGGCCGAATCGGTCTACAAGGCCAACGCGTCGGCGCGGACGCTGCTGGCGCAGGCGCCCACCGGCATCGGCAAGTCGATCGGCACGGTCTTTCCGACGCTCAAGGCCATGCCGACCCAGCGCCTGGACAAGGTGTTCTTCCTGTCCGCCCGTTCCACGGGCCGGGCCGTCGCGCTCCACGCCACGCGCCAGCTTCGCCAGCATGCCGACGACACCCCGCTGCGCGTGCTGGAGCTGACCGCGCGCGACAAGTCGTGCGAGCACCCGGACCTGGCCTGCCATGGCGAATCCTGCCCGCTGGCGCAAGGCTTCTACGACCGCCTGCCCGCCGCCCGCGACGCCGCGAGCCACGCGCCGCTGCTGGACCGGCCCGCGCTGCGCGAGATCGCGCGCCAGCATCAGGTCTGCCCGTATTACCTGGGCCAGGAGATGATCCGCTGGAGCGACCTCGTCGTGGCCGACTACAACTACTATTTCGACCGCAGCGGGCTGCTGTACATGCTGACAGCCATGAACGAGTGGCGCGTGAGCGTGCTGGTGGACGAGGCGCACAACCTGGTCGAGCGCGGCCGGGGCATGTACACGGCCACGCTGGACCATGCGGCGTTCCGCGGCGTGCGGCAATCCGCGCCGGCCGCGCTGAAACGGCCGATGGACCGCGTCTATCGGCAGTGGAACGCACTGGCCAAGTCGGGCGACGCCGCCTACGAGACCCGCGACGAGGAGCCGGCCGCGTTCGTCGAGGCGCTGGTGCAGCTCTGCACGGCCGTGATCGACGACATGAGCGAGCATCCGCAGCGCCATGACGCCACGCTGGAACGCTTTTACTTCGACGCGATGCACTTCCTGCGGCTGGCCGAGCAACTGACCGAGTACGGCGGCAAGCATTCGCTGTTCGACATCACGCGCACGCCGCGCCAGCGGGCTGGCGTAGACGCCGACCTCTGCGTGCGCAACCTGCTGCCCGCGCCGTACCTGGCGCCGCGCTTTGCCGGCGCGCATTCGACCACGCTGTTCTCGGCCACGCTGCAGCCGGCCGACTACTATCGCAACCTGCTCGGGCTGCCTGCCAGTGCCGTGTGGGTCGAGGTGCCATCGCCATTCCGCGCCGACCAGCTCGACGTGCACGTGGCGCGTCATATCTCCACGCGGTACGCCCAGCGACAGCGGTCGCTGCCGGCCATCGTAAAGCTGATGGCCGAGCAGTTCGCGGCGCGCCCCGGCAACTACCTGGCGTTTTTCAGCAGCCACGACTACCTGCAGCAGGCCGCCGCGCTGCTGGCGGCGTCCCATCCGGACATCCCGACCTGGGCGCAGGCGCGCGGCATGTCGGAGGCCGGACAGGCCGCCTTTCTGGACGCCTTCGCGCCCGGCGGCCAGGGCATCGGCTTCGCCGTGCTCGGGGGCGTGTTCTCGGAAGGCGTCGACCTGCCCGGCGACCGCCTGATCGGCGCCTTCGTGGCCACGCTGGGCCTGCCGCAGATCAACCCGGTCAACGAGCAACTGCGCGAGCGCATGGACGCCGTGTTCGGCCAGGGCTACGACTACGCCTACCTGTACCCCGGCCTGCGCAAGGTGGTACAGGCGGCCGGCCGCGTGATCCGCACCCAGCAGGACCGCGGCGTGGTCTGGCTGATCGACGACCGCTACGCGCGCGCCGAGGTACAGGCGCTTTTGCCGGCATGGTGGGAAATTCTTACCGCCGCGCCGCGCAGCATGCCCGCGCCGTCGCTGGCAGAATGACGCTTGCGCCGCTGGCGCGGAAATCGCATGTCAGCGCAGTGTCCATCGCCCGCCGAACGGAGCCCCGACCGATGAGCATGACCCACAGCTTCACCACGCCCGAACCGACCCGCGCCGAAATCGACGCCCTGCCCGGCGCCACCATCCTCGAATTCGGCACCGGCTGGTGCGGCTTCTGCCAGCGCGCCCAGCCACTGATCGAAGCCGCGTTCCGCGACCATCCCGGCATCGGCCACATCAAGGTGGAAGACGGCAGCGGCCGCCCCCTGGGCCGCTCGTTCCGCGTCAAGCTCTGGCCCACGCTGATCTTCCTGCGCGATGGCCAGGAAATCGCCCGCCTGGTCCGCCCGGACGCCACGGCCGAGATTACGGCGGCGATGCGGAAGATCGATCAGTAAATCCCACCTTCACCTGGGCGGAAACGCCTTGAACGTCTTGATGTCCGCGACGGTGTAGTAGAGCCGCATCGTTTTGCCTTTGGCCGGCGGCATCCGCCCGATATAACCGGCCACGACAAACGCGGCCGTGCCTTGGCCGTTGGCCTCGGTCACACAGACATAGCGGTGCTTGCCCTGCCGGACCACGCCATAAGTAGCCAGCAGCGGCACTTCCAGCCGCTCGGGACGCCACTTTGTCAGCGCCACGGCACGGCGAATGTAGCCACGATAAGGACCGGCAAAGATGTAATCGTTCCCGCCTTTCTCATCGGTGGCATAACCAATGCGCGTGCCACGCGCTTCCTCCGGCCAGATCAGGAGGTATCGGCCCCGCTGCTCCATGGATTGGTTTCCAGGCGCATTGACAGAGACGGATATTCCGTCGGCAGCGGGGGCGCCCATCAAGCAGCTTTCGACCACGGCCTGCGGCGGCGTGGCGTGGGCGGCCACGGGGTTGCCGAAGGTGGCGAACAGGGCGAGCAGGGAGAAGGCGAAACTCGGCGAACAGCCGTTGAAGACCAGTCCGTGCGAACGACAAGCCGGGCAGGTGGGCGTACGCTTCATTCAGATCGCTCCGTTGCTCGTGGAACGGGCAGCTCTAGCACGGAGCGCTTCTCGGCTACATCGTAGTTCTACGATTTATGACCCTTACACACAAAAAAGCCCGCCTAAGGCGGGCGTTCTCCGATGACACACCGGATTACGGATCCAGCGGCATCGCACTCGTACACTTGATCTCGTCCAGGCAGACGCTGGACTTCACGCCGCTCACGCCCGGGATGCGCATCAGCGTGTCGAGCAGGAAGTCCGACAGCGACTTCAGGTCCTTGGCCACCACCTTCAGCACGTAGTCGATGTCGCCGGTCACGGAGAAACACTCCTGGATCTGCGCCAGCTCGGCCACCAGGCTCTTGAACCTGGAGAGGTCGCGGATGTGGCCGCGCTCCATCGTCACGTGGATGAACGCGGTCACGCCGAAGCCCAGGGCGGTGCTGTCCAGCCGGGCTTCGTAGCGCTTGATGATGCCGCCCTCCTCCAGGCGGCGGTGGCGGCGCAGGGTCTGGGCGGGCGACAGGTTGATCGCCTCGGCCAGTTCCAGGTTCGATGCGCGGCCGTGTTCCTGCAGTTCGGCCAGCAAGCGGCGATCGATGCGATCCAGCTCGGTTTGCTGCATTTCGATTTCCTCAAATGGCAGTTTGACGAAATCTTATCTCATATCTCAGGGTTTCCCTGCGTCCCTAACGAAATCCTATTTACCGGGGCGAGTTCTACAATTTCCTCACGTTGCGCGGCGCGCCAAGCGTCTCACAAGCCACTCGCGCCGCAGCCTGACCGAATATTATTTCCATCCCCCTAGCCCGCCCCCGAGCGCTGAGACCATGGCCGACCTGTTTGAAAATCCGATGCAACTGATGGGCTTCGAGTTCGTTGAATTCGCGTCGCCCACGCCCAACGTGCTGGAGCCACTGTTCGAGAAGATGGGCTTCACGCTGGTGGCGCGCCACCGTTCGAAGGACGTGGTGCTGTTCCGCCAGGGCGACATCAACTTCATCGTGAACAACGAGCCGCACAGCGAAGCCGCCTATTTCGCGGCCGAGCACGGTCCCAGCGCCTGCGGCATGGCGTTCCGCGTCAAGGATTCGCACAAGGCGTACAACCGCGCGCTGATGCTGGGCGCTCAGCCGATCGAGATCGCCACGGGGCCGATGGAACTGCGCCTGCCGGCCATCAAGGGCATCGGCGGCGCGCCGCTGTACCTGATCGACCGGTTCGAGGACGGCAAGTCGATCTATGACATCGACTTCGAGTTCATCGAGGGCGTGGACCGTCATCCGAAGGGCCACGGCCTGAAGCTGATCGACCACCTGACGCACAACGTCTACCGTGGCCGCATGGCCTACTGGGCCAACTTCTACGAACGCCTGTTCAACTTCCGCGAAATCCGCTATTTCGACATCCAGGGCGAGTACACGGGCCTGGCGTCGAAGGCGATGACCGCGCCCGACGGCAAGATCCGCATTCCGCTGAACGAGGAATCGTCGAAGGGTGCCGGCCAGATCGAGGAATTCCTGATGGCCTTCAACGGCGAGGGCATCCAGCACATCGCTTTCTCGGTCGACAACCTGATCGAGGTCATCGACAACCTGCAACTGGCGGGCGTGGAGCTGATGACGGCCCCGAACGACTACTACTACCAGGCGCTGGAGACCCGCCTGCCCGGCCACGGCCAGCCCGTGGACCAGCTCAAGGCCCGAGGCATCCTGCTGGACGGCACGACCGAAGGCGGCAAGCCCCGCCTGCTGCTGCAGATCTTCTCGAAGACCGTGCTGGGCCCGGTGTTCTTCGAGTACATCCAGCGCTCGGGTGACGACGGCTTCGGCGAAGGCAACTTCAAGGCGCTGTTCGAATCGCTCGAACGCGACCAGATCGAGCGCGGCACGCTGAAGGTATGACCTTCAGGTAACCCGGACGGCCCCGCATCCGCGCCGGGCCGTCCCGGTTGGCCCGTTTTTCCTGTTTTTCCAAGCGTGTGCCGGTAAACTCTCGGGTTTTCGCCGGCGCGCACCCCTGCGTCCGGCGTTACCCGCGCCGGCGCTTTTTCCAAGCGCCCATCCCACAGAGGCGCCAGCCATTCCACAAGAATGGGTAGAGGACAGACAACTCCAATGCATGCACCCGACAACCAGGGCACGCTCCAGCGCGGCCTGAAGAACCGTCACATCCAGCTGATCGCCCTGGGCGGCGCCATCGGCACCGGCCTGTTCCTGGGCATCGCCCAGACCATCAAGCTGGCCGGCCCGTCCGTGCTGCTGGGCTACGCGCTGGCCGGCATCGTCGCCTTCTTCATCATGCGCCAGTTGGGCGAGATGGTCGTGGACGAACCGGTAGCCGGCTCGTTCAGCTACTTCGCCAACAAGTATTGCGGCCACTTTGCCGGCTTCATGTCGGGCTGGAACTACTGGGTGCTCTACATCCTCGTGAGCATGGCCGAGCTGTCGGCCGTGGGCATCTACGTCCAGTACTGGTGGCCGGCCATCCCCACGTGGGTGTCGGCGCTGGCCTTCTTCCTGATCATCAACGCGATCAACCTTGCCAGCGTGAAGTCGTTTGGCGAGATGGAATTCTGGTTCTCGATCATCAAGGTGGCGGCCATCATCGGCATGATCGGCTTCGGCGGCTACCTGCTGGTGTCCGGCGGCGCCGGCCCCGAGGCCAGCGTGGCCAACCTGTGGCAGCACGGCGGCTTCTTCCCCAACGGCCTTGGCGGCCTGGTGATGGCGATGGCCGTGATCATGTTCTCGTTCGGCGGGCTGGAGCTGGTGGGCATCACCGCCGCGGAAGCCGACAACCCGGGCAAGAGCATTCCCAAGGCCACCAACCAGGTGATCTACCGCATCCTGATCTTCTACGTCGGCGCGCTGGCCGTGCTGCTGTCGCTGTACCCGTGGCAGAAGGTGGTCACCGGCGGCAGCCCGTTCGTGCTGATCTTCCACGCGATGAACAGCGACATCGTCGCCACCGTGCTCAACATCGTCGTGCTGACGGCCGCGCTGTCGGTCTACAACAGCGGCGTCTACTGCAACAGCCGGATGCTGCTGGGCCTGGCGCAACAGGGCAATGCCCCGCGCGCGCTGCTGAACGTGAACCGCCGCGGCATTCCGCTGACCGCGCTGGCCGTGTCGGCCGTGGCCACCGGCATCTGCGTGCTGGTCAACTACTTCATGCCCGGCCAGGCGTTCGAGATGCTGATGGGCCTGGTGGTCTCGGCGCTCATCATCAACTGGGCGATGATCAGCGTCATCCACCTGATGTTCCGCCGCGCCAAGCGCGCCGAGGGCAAGACCACGGCCTTCCAGAGCCTGGGCTATCCGCTGACCAACTACCTGACGCTGGCGTTCCTGGCGGGCATCCTCGTGGTGATGTTCCTGACGCCGGGCCTGCGGCTGTCGGTCTACCTGATTCCGGTCTGGCTGCTGGTTCTTGGCGTAAGCTATCGCCTCCGGCAGAAGAACGCCGGGTCGGCCCTGCCCGCCGCGCGCGCCCAGATCCAGTAAAGACGGCTGCGCGGCCCGCCGGCATCGCGGGCCGCCGCCCCCTGAACCCGTAGCCAGACGCATCCCATGTTCGAACACATCGAAGCCTTTCCCGGTGACCCGATCCTCTCGCTCAACGAGGATTTCCAGCAGGACCCGCGTACCAGCAAGGTCAACCTGAGCATCGGCATCTACTTTGACGACGAAGGCCGCCTGCCGGTCATGCAGGCCGTGGCGGAGGCCGAGGCCGCGCTGCTGGCGGACATGGGCCCGCGCCCGTACCTGCCGATGGCCGGCATCCCCGGCTACCGCCAGGCCGTGCAGGCGCTGGTGTTTGGCGACGACAGCGCCGCGCGCGCCGAAGGCCGCATCGCCACCGTGCAGACGCTGGGCGGCTCGGGCGCGCTGCGCGTGGGCGCCGACTTCCTGCGGCGCTACTTCCCGAAGGCCCAGATGTGGATCAGCGATCCAAGCTGGGAAAACCACCGCGTGGTCTTCGAGCGTGCCGGCTTCCAGGTCGACGCCTACCCGTACTACGACGCCGAGACCGGCGGCCTGAAGTTCGACGCGATGCTGGCCGCCATCCAGGCCATCCCGCAGGGCGACGTGGTGCTGCTGCACGCCTGCTGCCACAACCCGACCGGCGTGGACCTGAACGAGGACCAGTGGCGCCAGGTGATCGGCGTGCTCAAGGCCCGCAAGCTGCTGCCGTTCGTCGACATGGCCTACCAGGGCTTTGGCGCCGGCCTGGACGACGACGCCTTCGCGGTGCGTGAACTGGCCCGCCAGAACGTGCCGGCGCTGGTCGCCAACTCGTTTTCGAAGAATTTCTCGCTGTACGGCGAACGCTGCGGCGGCCTGAGCGTGATCTGCCAGAGCCCCGACGAAGCCAGCCGCGTGCTGGGCCAGCTTACCGGCGCCGTGCGCGCCAACTACAGCAACCCGCCCACCCACGGCGCCCGCGTCGTCGCCCGCGTGCTGACCACGCCGGCGCTGCGCAAGAGCTGGGAAAACGAACTGGCGGCCATGTGCCAGCGCATCGCGCGCATGCGCCAGGCGATCCACGACCAGCTCCGGGCACACGTGAGCGGCGAGAAGCTGTCGCGCTACATCAAGCAGCGCGGCATGTTCACCTACACCGGCCTGTCGGCCGAGCAGGTGGACCGCCTCAAGAACGAGCACGGCGTCTACGTGCTGCGCTCGGGCCGGATGTGCGTGGCCGGGCTGAACGAGCGCAACGTCGGCGTGGTCGCCAACGCGATCGGCGAGGTGCTGAAGGGCTGACGGCGACGGCCTTCGGCAGACAGGTAGCCACCTTCGGGTGGCTATTTTTTTGGCCGGCAGCCACGATTTTGTGTGATGCAAAGACCATTTGCGGGGAATAGACCAGCCAATCACCGCAAATCCTGCGGCGAATAACTTGTGGCTGCGGCGAATAGCGCCGATAATCACCGCATGAATCGCGTCGAATACAAGTACATCTGGGAAGACCCGGACTGGCCGGTCTGGCGGTATGACCTCGCGGCCCTGGCGGAGCCCATGGCCGCCGTCAGTCGTGCCCAGGGCCTGCTCGCCGGTCGACTGGCCGACCTTGGCATGGGCTTGCGCGATCAGGCGTGCCTCATCGCGCTGACCGACGACGTGGTCAAGACGAGCGAAATCGAGGGCGAGAGCCTGAACGCGCAGTCCGTGCGTTCGTCGATCGCGCGCCGGCTCGGGGTAGATATCGGCGCCCTGGCGCCTGTTGACCGCCATGTCGAAGGCGTGGTCGAAATGGTGCTGGACGCCACGGCCAACAGCGACGCCCCCGTCACCAAGGCGCGCTTGCTGAACTGGCATGCCGCGCTGTTTCCCACGGGCTATTCGGGCTTGTCGCGGATCCGCGTTGCCGCTTGGCGGGACGATTCGGCCGGCCCCATGCAGGTGGTTTCCGGCCCCATCGGCCGACAGCGCGTGCATTTCGAGGCACCGCCCGCCGAGCGCCTGGAAGCCGAAACGGCGCGCTTCCTCACATGGATCAACGGCCCGGCCGCCGAGCCGCCGCTGATCCGCGCCGCACTGGCGCATCTTTGGCTGGTGACCCTGCATCCGTTCGACGATGGCAACGGCCGGATCGCCCGCGCGGTCGGGGATCTGATGCTGGCGCGCGCCGATGGCAGTTCGCAGCGCTTCTACAGCTTCTCGGCCCAGATCCAGCGGGAACGGTACGCCTACTACGACATCCTGGAACGCACGCAGAAAGACTCGATGAACGTCACCCGGTGGCTGCAATGGTTCCTTTTCACGCTGCACGAGGCGGTGGACCAGGCGCACGGGACGCTGGACAAGGTACTGGCCAAGGCGCGTTTCTGGCACCACTGGGGCATGGCGTCGCTCAATGCCCGGCAGGTCAAGGTGCTGAATCGCCTGCTGGACGGCTTCGAAGGCAAGCTGACGAGCAGCAAGTGGGCCGCCATCGCCAAGTGCTCCGCCGATACGGCGCTGCGCGACATCAACGATCTTCTGGCGCGGGGTGCCCTGCGCAAGGCGCCGGCGGGCGGGCGCAGCACGAGCTACGAACTGGCCGACGTTCCGCCGCAACAAACCCCGCCCACGACCTACCTCCAGCCCTTCAGCGCCCCGGAAACACCAGTGTGAATCGTGTCCGGCCGGCGGCCGAGGTGGCGGCGATGGTGCCGCCGTGCGCGTCCATGATGGCCTTGGTGATGGCCAGGCCCAGGCCGGTGCGTTCCGACCCGGCGCGGGCGCGGGACTTGTCTTCGCGGTAGAAACGGTCGAACAGCAGCGGCAGCGCGGCGGGGTCGATGGGGTCGCCGTCGTTCTCCACCGCGATTTCGGTGCGGCCGGCGGGCTCGCCGATCTCCACGCGCACCTGGCCGCCTGCCGGCGTGTGCCGGATGGCGTTCGACAGCACGTTGCTGAGCGCCCGGCGCAGCATCAGGCAGTCGCCGACGATGGCGCCGGTGCCGGCCACCCGCAGCGTCACGCCCTGGTCCTCGGCCAGTGCGTCGTAGAAATCGAACAGCGCACGCACCTCGTCGTCGACCTGGATCATCTCCTCGCTCGGCAGCGTGATGCCGTGCTCCATCTTGGCCAGGTCCAGCATCTCGGAGACCATCCGGCCCAGCCGCTGCAGTTCCTCGGCGTTCGATGCCAGCACCTCGCGGTACTTGTGGTCGTCGCGCGGCCGGGACAGCACGACCTGGGTCTGGGTCAGCAGGTTCGTGATCGGCGTGCGCAGTTCGTGGGCGAGGTCCGACGAGAACTCCGACAGCCGCTGGAACGCCGCCTGCAGGCGGTCCAGCATCGCGTTCAGCGTGGCGGCCAGGTCGCCCATTTCGACGGGCACGGCCTCCACGGGCATCCGTGCGTCCAGCCGGTTGGCGGTCACGCCCCGGGCCCGCGACGCCATCATGCGCAGCGGCTGCAGCCCGCGCCGCGCGGCCCACCAGCCCAGCAGCCCGCTCGCAAACACGGCCAGGGCGATGTAGAGCCCCAGCGACCGCCCGAAGGCATGCATGAAGTGGCCGTGGATCTCGGTGTCCAGCGCGGCCACCACCGTCAGCGGGCCGGCCGTCGATGCGGGCAGCGCCAGCCGCGTGCGCAGGCCCCGATAGGCCCGCTCGCCGTCGCGCCAGGCAAACCGTTGCTCGCCGGCCGCGTCTGGCGCCGCCACGCCCGCCGCAGCCGCCGCGCGGGCGAAATCGAAACCGCCGCTGTCGTACAGCACGGTCCCGTCCGCCGCCCGCACCTGGGCCACGAAGCCGGGATGATGGCCGACCATCTCGCCCAGCCGGGCGGGCAACTGGCCCGCAGGCGTCTCGCGTGCCACCTTCTCGATCAGCCGCAGGTTGCCGCGCAGGTTCACGTAGTCCTCGGTGGCGAAATGCCGATCCATCGCCAGCCAGATCAGCACGCCCAGCCCCAGCAGCACGACGGCCGACGACAGCGAGAACAGGACGGTCAGCCGCACCGTCAGCGACAGCCGCCGCGTCATGCCGGCCCCGCTTCGGGCGCCTCCAGCACGTAGCCCATGCCGCGCACGGTCTGCAGCAGCTTCACGTCGAAGTCGTCGTCGATCTTGGCGCGCAGCCGGCGGATGGCCACGTCGATCACGTTGCTGTCGCTGTCGAAATTCATGTCCCAGACCTGCGACGCGATCAGCGACCGCGGCAGCACCTCGCCGCGCCGGCGCGCGAACAGTTCCAGCAGCGCGAACTCCTTGCTGGTCAGCACGATGCGGCGGCCCGCCCGCGTGGCACGGCGCCGGGGCAGGTCCAGCACGAGATCGCCAATCTGGATGCGTTCCATTGCCAGTTGCGCGTTGCCCCGGCGCAGCAGCGTGCGCACGCGCGCCAGCAGCTCCGAGAACGCAAACGGCTTGACCAGATAGTCGTCGGCGCCCAGTTCCAGCCCCTTGACCCGGTCCGCCACGGCGTCGCGGGCGGTCAGGAACAGCACGGGCACCGACTTCTCGGCCGCGCGGATCGACTGCATCACGCGCCAGCCGTCCAGGTCTGGCAGCATCACGTCCAGGATCACAAGGTCGTAAGCCTCGCTGAGCGCCAGATGCCGGCCATCCACGCCGTTGCCGACAAGGTCGACCACGAAACCGGCCTCCGTCAGCCCCTGGCGCAGGTATTCCCCGGTCTTCGGCTCGTCTTCCACGACCAGCAACTTCATCGTCGACCTTCCTGAGATTGGCTATCGGCGGCAGTCTACCGAGACGCCGCCCAACATGACAGCAACCTTACCGGAATGTAATGTTCGAGTCAGTTGCCGGTGAGTCCGCCGCCATTACGCTTGCCCCTGCCCGCCACCGAGGCGGCACGTTTTCGAGCCAAACACGAGGAACATCCTGATGCGACGTGATGGATCGCCGCGCCTGGTCCTGCCCAACCTGCCGCGCCGCCGCTTTGTCCAGGGCCTGGCCGCGGGCGGAGTCCTGGCCGGCATGGCGGGGCTGGTGCTGCCCGCCCGGGCCGGGGCGCCGGGCCAGCCCGCGACCGCCGCGCTGGGCAGCGCGCCGGTGCTGCGCGGCACCGAGTTCGACCTGGAGATCGGCGAGACGCTGGTCAACTACACCGGCACGCCGCGCCTGGCCACCACGGTCAACGGCATGCTGCCGGGCCCCACGCTGCGCTGGCGCCAGGGCGACACGGTCACCGTGCGCGTGACCAACCGGCTGCGCGAGCCGACGTCGATCCACTGGCACGGCATCATCCTGCCGTTCGAGATGGACGGCGTGCCCGGCATCAGCTTTGCCGGCATCCCGCCCGGCCAGACCTTCACCTACCGCTTCAAGGTGCAGCAGGCCGGCAGCTACTGGTATCACTCGCACTCGGGCTTCCAGGAGATGACGGGCGTGTACGGCGGGCTGGTCATCGATCCCGCCACGGGCACCGACGGCCCGGCGGCCGACCGCGACTACACGGTGCTGCTGTCCGACTGGACCGACGAGGACCCGATGCGGATCCTCTCGAAGCTCAAGACCCAGAGCGACTACTACAACTACAACCAGCCGACGGTGGTGGACTTCTTCCGCGACGTCTCCGCCGACGGCCTGCGCAGCGCGCTGGCCAGGCGCCAGATGTGGAACCAGATGCGGATGAGCCCGACCGACCTGGCGGACCTGTCCGGCGCCACGCTGACCTACCTGACCAACGGCACGACGCCGGCCGGCAACTGGACCGGCCTGTTCACGCCGGGCGACAAGGTGCGGCTACGCTTCATCAACGGCGCCGGCAACACGTTCTACGACGTGCGCATCCCGGGCCTGAAGCTCAGGGTGTTCCAGGTGGACGGGCAGAACATCGACCCGGTCACCGTCGACGAATTCCGCTTCGGCCCCGGCGAGACCTGCGACGTGCTGGTGGAACCGCGCGACGACGCCTACACGATCTTCTCACAGTCGATGGACCGCAGCGGCTTTGCGCGCGGCACGCTGGCCGTGCGGCCGGGGCTGGCCGCGCCAGTGCCGGCCCTGGACCCCGTCGAATGGCTCGGCATGACCGACATGATGGGCAGCATGGGCGGTGCGGCTGGCGCGGGCGGCATGGCGATGCACGGGATGGACCATGCGGGCCACGGCGCGCATGCCGATCACGGCGCCCATGCCGCCCACGACGCCGCCGCCCCCGCGTCGCTAAAGGTACCCAGCACGGTTGCCCGCCACGCGCGCACCGAATACGGCGCCAGCACCGATATGCGCGTCGACATGGCGCGGACCAACCTCGACGATCCCGGCGTCGGCCTGCGCCACACCGGCCGGCGCGCGCTGACGCTGGCGGACCAGCACACGATTGGCGGCCCGCTGGACCCGCGCGGCCCGGGCCGCGAAGTCGAGCTGCACCTGACCGGCAACATGGAGCGGTATTCCTGGTCGTTCGACGGCGTGGAGTTCGGCAAGTCCACGCCGGTCCATTTCCGCCACGGCGAGCGGCTGCGCGTGATCCTGCACAACGACACGATGATGACCCACCCGATGCACCTGCACGGCATGTGGAGCGAGCTGGAAGCCCCCGACGGCCGCTTCATGGCGCGCCGCCACACGATTGGCGTGCAGCCGGCCCAGCGCATCAGCTTCCTGGTGACCGCCGACGCGCTGGGCCGCTGGGCCTGGCATTGCCACCTGATGCTCCACATGGATGCGGGCATGTTCCGCGAGGTGGTGGTGGCATGAGCGTCGACCTTCGCACCCTTCGAACCTTTCGCTACGTTCGGATCGCCGCCGCGCTGGTCGCCTGCGCTGCGACGTCCGCCGCGTGGGCCCAGCACGACCATGGCGCGCGCGGCGGCCACAGCAGCCACGGTAGCCACGGCGACCATGCGCAGCACGCCCCGGCCGCCACGCCGGCAGCGTCCACCACGCCCCAGCCGGCCCCGGCGGCGATGCCCGGCATGGACCACAGCCAGATGGAAGGCATGGCCGACATGGCACCGGCCAGCGCGCCCAGCCCCGATACGCCACCGCCCGCGCCATCGCCAGCCCCGTCCATGGACCACGGCGCCATGCGCATGCAGGGCGGCAGCGCCCCGCCCGACGCGCGCGACCCGGACGCCTATTCGGGCGGCTACCGCCTGGGCGTTGGCCAGTACGCGCTGGGGTCGCACCGCTCGCTGCACATGGCGGACGAGCATCTGTTCGCGTCGGTGCTGGTGGACCGGCTCGAATGGACGCACGGCAACGGCAGCAACGCCGCCGCCTACGAGGCGCAGGCGTGGATCGGCAACAGCTTCGACAAGTTCGTGGTCAAGGCCGAGGGCCACGTCGAGCACGGCCGCTTTGCCGAGGCGCGCACCGAACTGCTCTGGGGCCATGCGGTGGCCAGCTACTGGGATACCCAGCTCGGCCTGCGCAACGACGCCGGCTACGGCCGCCCGGCGCGCAACTGGCTGGCCTTCGGCGTGCAGGGCCTGGCGCCCTACTGGTTCGAGGTGGAAGCCACCGGCTACGTCGGCACCGAGGGCCGCACCGCGCTGCGGCTGGCGGGCGAGTACGAGCTGCTCATCACCCAGCGGCTCATCCTGCAGCCGCGCGTGGAAGCCAACCTCTACGGCAAGAACGATCCGGCCACCGGCACCGGCAGCGGGCTGTCCAACGGCACGGTCGGCCTGCGCCTGCGCTACGAGTTCAGCCGCCAGTTCGCGCCGTATGTCGGCGTGGAGCGCTACCAGGCATTCGGCAACACGGCCGACATGCTGCGCGCCGCCGGCGGCCGCAGCGGCGAGACGCGCTTCGTCGCGGGTGTCCGCATGTGGTTCTGAGCCGGCCAGCGGCAGCCAGGCGCCGCTTGGCACACATCCTGCACGTCCTTGCCGCAACGGCCCCTCGGGGCCCACTCTTCCAGGAGGACTCATGCAGCAGAACGACGTGCAGGACCGAGACCAGAAGATGCAGCGACTGCGCGGCAACCGCCGCTATACGTGGACCCATCCCATCTTTCTGATCGCCATCGCGCTGATCGTGGTCGGCTACGCGGCCACGTTCTGGTAGCCCGCGCGGCCGGCTCAGGATTGCAGGGCCGTGTAACGATTACCGGCCCGGCCTGCGCCACCGCCCGCGCTACACTGCCGGGCATGCAGGCCAACTCCCCTTCCCTCGTTTCGTGGTACTGGCAAGACGATGCGCTGCGCAGCCGGCGTGTCGGCGGGCGCGTGATCGCTGGCGTGGTCGACGTTCCCGCGCCGCCGCCCCGCTTGCTGGCCGACTGGGCGCGCGAGATCGCCACGAACATGGTGCTGGAGCCCGGCGAAGTGGAGGTGCTGCCGCTGGCCCGCGCGCGGCTGCGCTGGCCCGACTATCGGCAGTGCGTGCAGGCCGTGGCGGACTGGACCCGCGCGCTGGGCCTGCCCGATGTGCTGGACGACTGCGAGGTGGCCCTGATGGTGTGCCGCGGCGCGCGGTATCACCATGACGGCGGCCAGTATGGCGGCGCCGCGTTCTGCAACCTGTTCCTTGCCGACGACAAGGGCCAGGACGTGCATTTCGTCGCGCTGGACCAGCGCATCGCGCTGCGTCGCGGCACCGTGCTGCTGTTCGATCCCTGCCAGCCGCACGGCGTGATCCGGCGCGGCGGCGCCGGCTTCGACGCCGCCGACTTTCCGGACGGCCAGGACACCACGCAGGTGTTCCTGACCTGGGAATTGCCGATCGAGGACGCCCGCGTCGCGCAGGCGCTGGGCGTCACGTTCGATGCGGCACCCACCGGGCCGGCCGGCGACGCGCCAGGACTGCGCCGCGACGGCCGGCCGGTCGATGTCTGCCCGGCAACCGGCCAGTGGCAGCCCGCCGGCCCGGCCGCCTGACGCACTGGCCGGATGGCGCGGTCAGATGTGCGTGAACACCGTTTCGCGCGGCAGCCGCGACTTCGGCAGGCCGGCGTTGAAGTCCTTCTCGCTGCGGCGGCCCAGCGCCACCAGCACCACGCCGGTCAGGCCCCGCTCGCGCAGCTTCAGCGCCTGGTCCAGCGCCGCGCCGTCAAAGCCTTCCATCGGCGTGGCGTCGATCCCGAGCATGGCGGCGCCCAGCAGCAGCCCGCCCAGCGCCAGGTAGACCTGCTTTTCCATCCATTGCGGCATGTCGCGCTGCACGTAGCGGTGCAGGTCGACGTACGACCGGCGCGACTTGTCCTGGCCTTCGCGCGCACCCTCGGCGCGAAAGCGGCCGTCGGCCTCTTCCTGCGCCAGCACGGCGCGCAGGTGCGCCTCGTCCAGATCGGTCCGCATGCACAGCGCGATCACGTGCGACGCATCGACGATCTTCGGATGGTTGTAGGCAAACGTGCCCGTGGCGGCCTGGGCGATGGTGTCGCGGCCTTCCGGCGTCGACGCCACGACAAAGTGCCAGGGCTGCGAATTGACCGACGACGGGCTGTTGTGCAGCCACGTCAGCAGCGTGTCGACCTGCTCTTGCGGCAGCGTCTGGCCGGCTTCGTACGCCTTGACGGTATGGCGGGACAGGATGGCGTCCTTGACTTGCATGCTTCTCTCCTCGAATGACAGTGAAAATGGGTGGCACGGCGGCGGGCCCGGCCGGGGCGCGCCGCGCGCTCAGAATCCTTCCAGCACGATCTTGCCGCGCGACCGGCCGCTCTCGATCAGCGCGTGGGCGCGCCGCAGGTTGTCGGCGCGGATGGTACCGAAATGCTCGCCCCTGGTGGTGCGCAGCACGCCGGCATCCACCAGTTCGCCCACGCGGTTCAGGATCTCGTGCTGGCGCACCATGTCCGGCGTCTCGAACAGCGAGCGCGTGAACATCAGCTCCCAGTGCAGCGACGCGGCCTTGCGCTTGAGCGGCACCACATCCAGCGTGTCGGGGTCGTCGATGACGCCCAGGCGCCCCTGCGGCGCCAGCGCCTCCACGATCTGCGCGTAGTGCTCGTCGGTATGGGTCAGGCTGGCCACGTAGTCCACCTGCGGGGCGCCGATGCCGCGCAGCCCTTCCAGCAGCGGGCGGGCATGGTCGATGACGTCGTGCGCGCCCTGGTCGCGGATCCACGCGTCGGTCTCCGGGCGCGAAGCGGTGCCGATCACGCGCAGGCCGGTCAGCTGCCGCGCCAGTTGCGTCAGGATCGATCCCACGCCACCCGCCGCGCCGATGATCAGCAGCGACTGGCCCGCGCCGCCGCCTTCGGCCACGCCCAGCCGGTCGAACAGCAGCTCCCAGGCGGTCAGCGACGTCAGCGGCAGCGCGGCGGCATCGGCGGCCGACAGCGACGCCGGCTTGCGGCCCGCGATGCGCTCGTCGACGAGCCCGTATTCGGCATAGGCGCCCGGCCGGGCAATCGAGCCGGCGTAGTAGACCGCGTCGCCCGGGCGGAACAGCGTCACGCCGGCGCCCACGGCCTCGACCGTGCCCACCGCGTCCCAGCCCAGGATGCGCGGCTGGTCGGCCGGAGAGCCGGCGCGCACCTTGGTGTCGACGGGGTTGACCGCGATCGCCTCGATCTTCACGAGCAGGTCGCGCGAGCCCGGCGTGGGCCGGGCGACGTCGGCGTCGTAGAGCGACGCGGGGTCTGCAATCGGCAATCCGTGCTGGCTATAGACAACGGCTTTCATTTCCGCAACTCCGATAGTGTTTTCCGCCCGCCCAGGCCGATGCACGGCGGCGGGGTACGGGTTGCATGATCGCCACTGCGCCGCGTCCGAAAAACTGGGAGAATCCGGCAGGACTTTCACTGCCAGAGTGAAAATGATCAGACTCGACGACCTCCATCTTTTTGTCCGCACGGCCGCGCTGGGCAGTTTCTCGAACGCCGCCCGCGAGGCCGACCTGCTGCCCGGCCAGGTCAGCGCGGCCATCCAGCGGCTGGAACGGGAGCTCGATATCCGCCTGTTCGCGCGGTCCACGCGCAGCCTGCGGCTGACCGCCGAGGGCGAGCAGTACCTGCCCTATGCGGACGAGGTGCTGTCGATGCTCAAGGAGGGGCGGGAGCGGATGCATGGCGAGCCCACGGCGCTGCAGGGCACGCTGAAGATCTCGGCGCCGTCCGACCTGGGCCGCAACGTGCTGCTGCCGGTGCTGACCGACTTCCAGGCGTCGCATCCGAAGCTGGTGCTGCGGCTGTCGCTGTCCGACCAGGTGACCGATGTGTTCCGCGATCCGGTGGACATCGCCATCCGCTACGGCGTGAACGAGGGCGCCAGCTACGTGGCGCTGCCGCTGGCCGAGAACAACCGCCGCGTGCTCGTGGCCTCGCCCGACTACCTGGCGCGGCACGGCCGCCCGGCCATGCTCGACGACCTGCTGATGCACCGCTGCCTGCCGTACGTGCTGGGCGGGCGCGTCTACGACCGCTGGATCTTTCCCACCGCCGGCATGCGGCGCCAGATCACGGTCAAGGGCACGCTGCTGTGCGACGACGCGGAGATTGCCCGGCGCTGGGCGCTGGACGGGCGGGGCATCGCCTACAAGTCATGGATCGACGTCAGCGACGACGTGGCGCAGGGCCGGCTGGAACTGCTGCTGCCCGACCAGCCCGGCGAGCCGGTGCCGCTGAACCTGGTCTGCCCGCACCGCAAGCAGTTCTCGCCGGCGGTGCGCTACCTGCACGCGGCGCTGCGCGCGCACCTGCTGCCCATCAGCGCCCGGATGCTGGACCACACGCGGTTCGCCGGGCACTGACGGCCCGGGCGGTGGATGGCGGCTAGGCGCCGGCGCCGCTGCGCGCGGCATCGATGATGCCCAGCGCCTCGGCCTTCAGCACAAAGTCGGCCAGCGACTTGGCGCCCATCTTCTTCATGGCCTGGGCGCGGTGAATCTTCACCGTGATCTCGCTAAGCGCCAGTTCGGCGGCAATCTGCTTGTTCAGCAGGCCGCGCACCACGTAGGCCATGACTTCCTTCTCGCGCGGCGTCAGCTCGTCGTAGCACTGGCGCAGGCCGGCCTCGGTGGCGTCGGACTGCCGCCGCGCCGCGTCGCGCGCCAGCGCGCTTTCCACGGCGTCGAGCATGTCCTGGTCGCGGAACGGCTTGGCCAGGAAGTCCATCGCCCCGGCCTTCATGGCCTTGACCGACATGGCGATGTCGCCGTGCGCGGTCATGAAGATGATCGGGATTGGCATCTTGCTGGCCGCGAACTGCTCCTGCACGGCCAGCCCGCTCTGGCCCTTGAGCCGCACGTCCAGGATCAGGCAGCTCGGCACATCCGGGCGCGGCGCGGCCAGGAAGTCCGTGGCCGACGCGAAGGTCTCCACCTGGTAGCCGACCGAGCGCAGCAGCATCGACACCGCGCGGCGCATCGACTCGTCGTCGTCGACCACGTAGACCATCGATGGCGCGTCGCCCGACGCAATCGGTTTGTTCATGGATTCACTTTATTCCGTGGCAGCCGGGGGGAACGGCGGGAAGCCGCCCGGACGCCACGTCGTCCAGGAACCGCTGGACAGCCGCCTCGTCGACAGGCTTGCTCAGGCATGCCTGCGCGCCGGCACGCAGGGCCTCCCGGCGGATCGCTTCCGTGCAAAACGCGGTGATGAATACTACCGGAACCCGGCTGCCCTGGGCATTCAGGATACGCAGCAGCTCCAGCCCGCTGGTGCGGGGCATCTGCACATCAGAAAGGATGCACTGCACCAGCGACGCGCCGCCGGTGTCCAGAAAGGCCTGCGCCGAATCGTAGGTGTGCGCGTCCCATCCCAGCGAGCGCACCAGCCGGGAAGTCGCCGCGCGGATCGATTCATCGTCGTCAATGATGGCGACTACCTGTTTCTTGGCCAAGGCCGGTACCTCACAACAATCTCATGGCGCCATGGTAACGAGCTACCCCTGCCGCCAACACTATGCCTTCGTATAGGCGGACGGGCGGCGTTGCGGCGGGGCCGCGGCGGCGGCTTTCGGGGCGCCGCCGAGCTGTGGCTCGGCTTGTTTTTCTCCGCGCTCCCGCGTCGCGGGAGAGGGGAGCCAAACCATCGCGATCGTTCCAGGCCCGGTGGCGAGTTCCATGCCCGCGGCTGATTCTCCATGCCCGTGGTTTTCTCCCCTCTCCCGCCTGCGGGAGAGGGGTCGGGGGTGAGGGCAAGGCGTCTCAAGACCCGACCTGTTCGGATCACAACCGCCGGCCCTCACCCCCAGCCCCTCTCCCGCGTCGCGGGAGAGGGGAGCCAAACCATCGCGATCGTTCCAGGCCCGGTGGCGAGTTCCATGCCCCCGGCTGATTCTCCATGCCCGTGGTTTTCTCCCCTCTCCCGCCTGCGGGAGAGGGGTCGGGGGAGAGGGCAAGGCGTCTCAAGACCCGACCTGTCCGAATCGCAACCGCCGGCCCTCACCCCCAGCCCCTCTCCCGCGACGCGGGAGAGGGGAGCCAAACCATCGCGATCGTTCCAGGCCCGGTGGCGAGTTCCATGCCCCCGGCTGATCCCCCATGCCCGTGGCTTTCTCCCCTCTCCCGCCTGCGGGAGAGGGGTCGGGGGTGAGGGCAAGGCGTCTCAAGACCCGACCTGTCCGAATCGCAACCGCCGGCCCTCTCCCCCGCCCCATCCCGGTGCACCCGGGTGGCCAGACCTATACCTTCGTTTGATTGCGTACCTCCTACGCGGCGATTGTGGGCATCCGTGCCCGGCTCCTAGGATTCGTTCAACGCACCGACTGCTTCCCTGGGAGCCACCGACATGAACCGCCATCAACGCTGGATACCGGCCCTTGCCGTCGTCCTTGCCTTCGCCACGGTAGGCGTGGCCGGCGCGACGGTGTATCGCATGTGGGCGCAGGCCATCGCCCCCGTCCACGCCACGGCGCCGGCCGGGCGCACCCATTCTCCTGCATGAGGCCCGCCATGAACGACCAGGAAAGCCTGCTGCTGATGTACGGCTGGATCGTCCTCGCCGTGCTGAACCTGATTCTGATCGCCACCGCCTTCATCCAGTACGCCGGATGAACGCCCGCCCACCGATTTCCGTATCCGGGAGCATCGCCATGAAAGAGGTATCGACCAACGTTCTGGAGGCGCCCGCCCGCGCCGACGCCTCGCGCCCCGCGCAGCGGCTGCAGTGCCGCGTGGCCGCCGCGCAGGCGCCCGCGTTCGTGCGCCGCGAGACGCGCTGGCGCGAGGCCCCGGATGCCGAGGCCGCCGGCCAGCGGCCGGACACCATCGTCGTATCGCGCTGGACGTGCGAGGGCGAGCCGCCCGACATGGTGTCGCACCCGGGCGATGACACCCGTCACTGCATCTCGATCAACCTGCGCTCCAGCTCGGTACGATTCCTGTGCGGCGGCATGCCGGTGTTCGACGGCCGGCTCGGTGCCGGAGCGGTGCACGTGGCGGCGCCCGGCACGCCCACGGCCGCGGTCTACGCGTCGGCCGCCGACGTGCTGCACCTGTTCGTGCCGCAGCCGGTGCTGGCGGCCTGCTACGCCGACCAGTTCGGCCACCCGTACGAAGGCGACCTGCGGCTCGACGACCCGTTCTTCCACGCCGATCCGGCGCTCGAACGGCTGGGCCAGGCGCTGGCCGTGGCGCATTCGCAGGACCCCGGCCTGGGCCGGATCTTTGCCGACAGCGTCGCGCTGGCCATCGTGGCGCGCGTGGTTGCCAACCACTTCCAGCGGATCGAATCGAACACGCGGGCCGTCACCATGCTGCCGCAATGGCGCCTGCGCCGGGCCATCGCGTTCATCGACGACAACCTGGCCGCGCCGATCGGGCTGGCCGACATCGCGCGCAGCACGGGCCTGACGCGCATGTACTTTGCGGCGCAGTTCCGCCGCACGACGGGCATGCGCCCGCACGAATACCTGGTCCGGCGCCGCATCGAGCACGCGCAGGACCTGCTGCGCAGCGGCGACGGCAGCGTGCTGGAAGTGGCCATGCGCTGCGGCTTTCGCTCGCAGGCCCACTTCACCACCGTCTTCAAGCGCTTTGTCGGCGACACGCCGCACTGCTGGCGCGTCAAGGTCACCTCGATTCCCGGGAGCTCCCATGGCTGAACTGCTGCAATCCGCGCGGGCCGAAGACGTCCGCGACAGCGCCTGCGACACCTGGCTGCGCACCATCGCGCTGCTCGGCCCGCAGCACCCCACCCCCAGCGGGCATGCGCAGCCTTACGCGCCGCGCGCGCACGCCCCGATCGTGACGATCATCGAGCGCCTCAGCACGGCCATGGCCGTGGTGAGCTGGCGCGATGCCACGCACTGCCGCTACGGCGCCCAGGTGTGGACCATCGGCACCGCGCGCGACCCCGGCCAGTGCGCGCTGAGCGGCGCCCCGATCGATCGCAACGACCTTGTGTTCCGGCCGCAGCGCAGCCGGCCGCCCGCGCTCAATGCCGACGCGATGATCCTGGCCTCGGCCATGGACGACGCCTCGGCGCCCGAGCTGCCGGCCGCCGAGCCGGCCCCGCGCCACGCGTTCCACTACCGCTCGAACGCGCGCTGAGGCGGCCCGTGCGCGGGGGATCAGCCCGCGCTGACCTCGATGCGGCGCGGACGGGCCTCCTCGCGGCGCGGCACGAACACCTTCAGCACGCCGTCGTGCAGGTTGGCCGAGATCCGCGACGTGTCGAAGTCCGGGCTCACCGCGAACGCGCGGGAAAAGCGCGGCTGCTGCAGCTCCAGGTACTGGACGCGCAGGTTCGGCGGCACCGGCACCGATGCCTCGCCCTCGATCGACAGCGTGCCGTCATGCACCTTGACTTCCAGGTTCTCCAGCGCCACGCCGGGCAGGTCGGCCCAGACGGTCACGCCCAGCGCGTCCTCGTAGATGTCGACGGGCGGCGTCACCGTGGCGCGCCGCGCGGCGGCCTCCTGCGACGGCGCCGGCTGTTGCGGATTGGCCTGGGTCAGCTGGTTCGCGTTGCTCATGATGTTCTCCTGACGTTGACTGCGCCACATGGTTACTGGACCTGGATCGCGCGCGGCTTCGACGCCTCGCGCTTGGCCACCGACACGACCAGGCAGCCGTTGGTGTATCGCGCCGTGACCTTCTCGGGGTCGGCGTTCTGCGGCAGCTCGATCACCCGCCGGAAGCTGCCGGCAAAACGCTCCTGCGCGTAGGTGCGCGTGCCCTCGGCGGCGGCGTCCTGCACCGGCTTGCGCTCGCCGCTGACCGTCAGCAGGCCCTTGTCGATGGACACGTTGAAGTCGGATGCCTGCATGCCCGGCGCAAAGGCGACGATTTCCACCGAGTCGTCGGTGGCGCCGATGTTGAGCTGCGGAAAGGCCCCCTGGCGCGAGGCCCGGAGGCTGGAGGGGAAGCCGCCCATCAGGCCGGCCATCTGCCGCTGGACGCGGTCGATCTCCGAAAAAAGGGCGTTCCCGAAGAGGAAGTCGTTCATGTCTGTTCTCCCAGTCAGCATTGGAGGGCATGTGAAAATCCGTTCACATGCCAGCCTCCGGCCTTGCCGGATCGACCCCAAACTATTGGCGCCGCGCCGGTTTTCAAGAGGGAGAAAGACGGGGTGCGCGCGGCCCTTGAAGACCCGCGCGGGCGCCCCGACATCGGACGGGCAGGCGCCCGTCCCGGTGCCGCGCTACCGGACCGATTCCGCCAGGAACCAGGCGCGGCGCTGCGCCTCGTCGATCCAGTTTTCCAGCAGGCTGGCGGTGGCCACATCGGCGTGGTCGTCGCAGATCGCGTGGGCGTCCAGCATGGCTTCCACGAGTTGCAGGTTGTCGGCGTGCAGCTCGCGCAGCATGGCCTTGGGCGACACGTCCTCGGCGTCGTTGTCGCGCACGCGCTGCAGGCGGGCGATGGCGCCAATCGAGCGCAGCGTGGTGCCACCCAGCTTGCGCACGCGCTCGGCCACGTCGTCGGTGATGGCGAAGATCTGCGACGCCTGCTCGTCAAGCATCAGGTGGTAGTCGCGGAAGTGCGGGCCGGACATATGCCAGTGGAAGTTCTTGGTCTTCAGGTACAGCGCAAAGACGTCGGCCAGCAGGCGGTTCAGGTGGTCGGCAATCTCGGTGACGGCCAGGCCGGCGTCGTCGATGGGGGATGGGGTCATCACGGCTCCTTGGGAACGATAGGGCGACACGCCGACTATGCCCCGGGCCGCGCGCGGCGGTTTCCGCGGCGGGCCGACCGGTTTCAGATACGCCCGCGCCGGCCCGGCGGCCCCATGATCCATACGTTCTCCTATACCTTCATATGATTCCTCGACCAGTCATGCAGGGCTAGTATCATCGTCGATCCATGCCGCCGGCCGGGCGCATGGCAACCAGAACAACAAAGAGAGGCGGAAGGGCATGTACAACCCAGCATCGAACCGGCTGTTGATGGGCGCCGCGGGCGTCCTGGCCTTGTGCGTGTTCGTGATCGACGCCTTCACGCCGCTGGACTTCGCCATTGCCGTGGTCTACGTGCTGGTGATCCTGCTGGTGGCGCTGACCGGCTCGATCGGCGCCACCCGCGTGACGGCCGCCTCCGCCATGGTGTTGACCGTGGTGGCCTACGTGGCATCGCCCAACCCGGCCGAGCCCGATCACGGGCAGGTGGCCCGCTTCATCTTCGCGCTGCTGGCCATCGGCACCACCACGCTGCTGGCGCTGCGCAACCTGGCCGACATGGAGCGCCGCCGCCGCACCGAGGCCGCGCTGGCCCGCAGCGAAGCCTTTCTGGCCGAGGCGCAGCGCCTGAGCCGCACCGGCAGTATCGCGCTGCGCCTGCCGGGCAACGCCATGACGTGGTCCGACGAGGCGTTCCGCATCCTGGGCTATCCGCGCGGCGAGCCGCCCCACTTCGGCATGATGCTGACGCGCGTGCACCCCGACGACCTGGCCGAGGTGCAGCGCATGCACGCCGCCATGCTGGGCGGCACCGACAGCGTCGACCTGCGCTACCGGCTGCAGATGCCGGACGGCGCCATCCGCCACGTGCACGTGGTGGCGCGCCGCAGCGCATCGGCCGGCGACCAGCACGAGTACGTGGGCGCGCTGATGGACACCACCGAGGCCACCGAGATGCAGCAGACGCTGCACCGCACGCTGACCGAACTGGCGCACGTGTCGCGCGTGACCACGCTGGGCCAGCTCGCGGCGTCCATCGCGCACGAGGTGACGCAGCCGATGGCGGCCATCGTCACCTGCGGCAGCTCGGCGCTGCGCTGGCTGCGGCGCGAGACGCCCGACATCGGCGAGGCCACGGAATCCATCGAGCAGGTGATCCGCGACGCCAGCCGCGCGAACGACATCATCCGCCAGATCCGTGCCATGGCGCAGAAATCGGAACCCAAGTACGTGGAGATTGCGGTCGACAAGCTCGTGACCGATTCGCTGGAACTGGTGCGCCGCGAGCTGCAGGACCACCAGGTGTCGGCCGTGCTGGACCTGGACGCCGGCACCACGCAGATTCACGGCGACTGGACGCAGTTGCAGCAGGTGCTGGTCAACCTGATGGTCAACGCCGCGCAGGCCATGGCGCAGATGTCCGGCCGGCGCCGGCTGACGCTGGCCAGCCGCGTCCTGCCCGACCAATCGGTGGTCGTGGTGGTCAGCGATACCGGCCCGGGCATCGCGCCGAAGGACATGGACCGCCTGTTCAACGCGTTCTACACCACCAAGCCGGACGGCATGGGCATGGGGCTGTCGATCTGCCGGAATATCGTGGAATCGCATGGTGGCAGCATTGCCGCGGAGTCGCCGCCGGAAGGCGGGGCCCGGATGATCGTCCGCCTGCCGCAGCATGCGGCGCAGGCCGAACAGGCCGGCGCGCAAGCCGCCTGAACCGCGCGCTCACACGCCGCCCCACAACGCCGTGACCAGCGCCATGCCGACGCTGGTGGCGCATACGCCAAGCCACGCCAGCGTGGCCTGGATGCCGTCGAACGATGCCGCGATCATGCCGGCGCGCCGCCCGGAGGCGCGGATACGCCGGTCAGGTCGCGGCCGGTCAGAATCAGCCGGCCCTGCGTGGCGGGCGTTACCTCGAAGCGCGCGCCCTGCGTGAACGGGTCGCGCGGCTGGTCGATGTTGTACGACGGATGCGACGGCTTGGCCGGATGCCGGCCGCCGTCGTTCGCGCTGGCCGCGCTCGCGGTGCCGGCGCCGAACGCGCCGGCGACGCCCAGCGCGGCTGCCACGATGACGGGAACCATGTGTCTGCGGATCATGATCTGCTCCTGTTGGACTTGCCTGGAGGGCCGGACCATCGTGGCCGGCCGCCGGGGCCGCATTGCCGGCCCGTGCTTTGCATCGTAGGCCCCGCGCCCGCGCAGCGCATTCGTGCCTCGGGGGCCTGCCGCTAGTCGATTCGTAGCGGCGTCTCATCCTTTGGTTTGTCCCGCGCGCCGGCGGACGCAAATCCCGCGATTCCGGCCACCATGCGTGACGTGGGCCCGTTTTGGTGCATGCGTGCCTGCGGCATCCGCGCAACGGTTGCGGCCATCGCTACGGCCCTGTACAAAAAATTTCGCGCGTCACCGCTGCCCCGCCCCGGCCGATTTCGACCGCCGGCTGTCATGTACCTGACACGGACGGCGCTGCAGCCCGCATGGCACAAGGCAGTGACGATCCTCGTCACCGCAGGGCGCAAATTTTGTCACCCCGGGCGCCACATAATGACAATTGACATCTATTTGACCCCCTCCCGATAATCGCCGCGGCTTTCAGGGAATGCGCCTTTTTTCCGGCACCGCCAGCGTGCGGGCAGCCGGCCGGGAGGCAAAGACATCGCAAGAGCGGAGCCCCGAGGTTCCCATAAAAAGAAGGGTCAATAACGATGAAACAAGTCGCGCACTATCGCGGCCCGGCGTTGCTGCTGGCCGCAGTCCTGGCGGTTGCCGCGTGTGGCGGCGGCGGTGGCGACAGCGCCAGCGCGCCGCCGCCCCCGACCGTCACGCCGTCGCTCTACGAACCGCTCTACGGCGCCGACACGCCGGTCATGGAGCAGATCCAGTACCGCGAGGCCGACGGCACGCTGGTCACGCTGATGGGCTCGCGCCCGACCGAGCGCCACGCGCGCGAGCGCGGCGAGGCGTGGGACGCCCCCGACGCCGGCCCGGGCCGCTACCTGACCTTCCCGACGTTCTACTTCCAGAACCGCACGTTCGGGCTGGAGATCCGCGACCACGTGCCGGCCGGCAAGCAGCTGATCGAGGTCTACCTGCGCGTGAACCAGGGCATCTTCGACGGCACCACGTTCAGCCTGTTCCGCAACGTGCTGGACCCCACGGTGCGCGACTACGGCTGGTCCCTGAACTACGGGTTCAACAACCCCAAGGAAGGCGGCCTGCCGATCTGCCGCGAGAACCAGCCGCGCGAAGACTGCATGATGACGTTCGACTCGAACTGGCGCACCGACCCGCACAGCCCGCTCAAGATCGGCGACAAGGTGGAACTGGCGCCCGCGCCGCGCCTCAAGCGCGACCCGGTGGTGGACGGCGGCGGCAGCCGCTACTACTCGTTCGAGCAGCTCTACGTCGTGGGCGTGGGCATGCGGCCCTGGTACGGCATCGCGCCGAACCTGGACTCGGAGCCGCTGCCCGACGACGCACTGCTGGGCGGCCAGGCCAGCCTCTCGTACAACTACTCGGAAGAGCCGATGCGCGTCTTCCAGCAGATGGCCAACAACATCGGCATCGCCAACACCCAGCGCTTCGTGGAGGGCCGGCGGCTGTTCCACACGTCGTTCGCCGACGGCACGCACTCCGAGCACGACCGCGACAACCCCGTGTTCACCGCCCACATCGGCCAGCTCGGCGCGCGCTACAACCAGCCGCGCTGCATCGAGTGCCACACCAACAACGGCCGCAGCAAGCCGCTGGCGCTGGGCGCGAAGCTGGACACGATGTCGTTCCTGACGGCCAACGCCGACGGCACCGGCGCCGACCCCACCTACGGCCACAACATCCAGCAGCACGCGCAGGACGCCAAGGCGCCGGCCTTCGACGTCAGCGTGGCGTCGTTCGACACCACGGTGCGCACGCTGCCCGATGGCGAGAAGGTCGAGCTGGTCAAGCCCGTGTTCGCGTTCAAGGGCCCCGCGCCGGCGCGCTACTCGGCGCGGCAGGCGGCGCAGGTGATCGGCATGGGCCTGCTGGAGGCGGTGCCCGAGACCACCATCCTGGCGCAGGCCGATCCGAACGACGCGAACGGCGACGGCATCAAGGGCGTGGCCAACCTCGTGGTCGATCCGCAGACCGGCAAGACGCACGTGGGCCGCTTTGGCTGGAAGGCGTCGAAGGGCAGCATCCGCCAGCAGGTGGCCGATGCGCTGATCAAGGACCTGGGCGTGACGTCGCCGATGTTCCCGGACGCGGGCTGCCAGCGCGGTGCCGCCAACTGCCACAGCGTGACCACGCCGACGTCGGTCAGCGAGTTCGAGCTGGAGCGGATGACGCACTACCTGTCGCTGATCGCGGTGCCGGCCCAGCGCAAGCTGCGCAGCGGCTTTCCGGACGGCGTGCGCGTATCGCCCGAGCATGACGTGAACCCGGCCCAGATTGCGCGCGGCAGCGACCTGTTTGCCCAGGTGCGTTGCGTGGCCTGCCACACGCCGACCATGAAGACCGGCAACACGCACCCGTTTGCCGAGCTGCGCGAGCAGACCATCCATCCGTACAGCGACCTGCTGCTGCACGACATGGGTCCGGGCCTGGCCGACACGCTGGCCGAAGGCCGCGCCTACCCCAGCCAGTGGCGCACGGCCCCGCTGTGGGGGCTGGGCTCGCTGCGCTTCGTCCAGGGTGCCGACGCCAACGTCCGCCTGCTGCACGACGGCCGCGCGCGCACCATCACCGAAGCCGTGCTCTGGCACGGCGGCGAGGCCACCGACAGCCGCACCCGCTACGAGGCCCTGCCCAAGGCCGACCGCGACGCCATCAGCGCGTTCCTGCAGTCGCTCTGATCGCCACCGCGCTGTGCGCGCCCCTCTCCCGCGTGCGGGCGAGGGGCGCCACGCAACCCGTCAATCAACCGCATCCACCATGCACCTCCACCCCTTCCGCAGCCGCTTCCTCGCGCCGCTGCTCCTTGCCTTTGCGCTGGCCGCCTGCGGTGGCGGCGGCGATGGCGGCACGTCGGCCGGCAACTCTGGCGGCGGCAACAGCAACAATGGCGGCACGCTGGTGCCCACCACGCCGCCGGCCAGCCCCGCCCCGCCGCCCTCGGCCACGCCCGGCGTGACCAAGAGCGCCAAGCGCGGCATTGCCTATGACCTTGGCAGCCAGGCCGACTTTGCCGCGCTGGCCCCGGGCGTATCGTGGTGGTACAACTGGTCGCCCCGGCCGAACCCGGCCGCGCCCACGGACACGCGCGCAGCCTACGGCATGGACTTCATCCCGATGCTGTGGAACGACTACGCATTCGACGCCACCGCGGTGCAGGCGTGGCTGCTGGCGCATCCCGAGGTCAAGTACCTGCTGCTGGTGAACGAGCCGAACCTGACCGACCAGGCCAACCTGACGCCAGCCGTGGCCGCCGCCGCGTGGCCGCAGTTCGAGGCCATCGCCGCGCGCACCGGCGTCAAGCTCGTGGGCCCGGCCATCACCTGGGGCACGATGCCCGGCTACAGCGATCCCGTGGTCTGGCTCGATGCGTTCTACACGGCCTACCGCGCCGCCAACGGCAACCGCGACCCACGCATCGACTACCTGGCCTTCCACTGGTACGACTACGGGCTGGGCGGCCAGCTCGACCGGCTGGCGAAGTACGGCAAGCCGTTCTGGGTGACCGAGTTTGCCAACTGGCACGCCAATGCCGACGGCGCGCAGATCGACACGCTGGACAAGCAGAAGGCGCAGATGCGCGAGATGGTGGCCACCTGCGAGCAGCGGCCCGACGTGTTCCGCTATGCGTGGTTCACGGGCCGCTGGCGCCCCGACCCGCATTTCACGAGCCTGCTGGGCGCCGACGGCGAACTCACCGAGCTGGGGCGTTACTACCTGAGCCTGCCGTTTTGAGGGGTGGCGGCGTCGCCGGCGCGGCCCCCGGCGTGCCGCGTGCCGCCTGGATGGCTTCCTGCTCCAGCCGGGCCTGGTCGATATCGGCACCCACGTCGCCGACATTGCCCGCCTCGCTCACGCCCAGCGCGACGACCACCGTGCCCTTGGCCACCGGCACGGGCACCGGCGGCGACATACCGCTGCACTGGCCCGGCGCGCATGTCGTGGCTTCGCCGTCCAGCCGCACGCGCGCGACGGTCGTTGCCGCCGAGCCAAGTTCGGCAAACCGCGCCGCGCCCTGGTTGTCGACGACCAGTTGCCGCGCCACCAGCGCGAACGCCAGCGTTACCTGCGCCGCTTGCCCGCCGCCGCCGGCCGCCGTCTTGGCCGTGGCGTTGGCCGCGCGCACGTGCAGCGGGCGGAAGCGGAAGTAGTCGGTGAACTTGCCGTCCTGCAGTTTCTGTTCGATCGCCAGCACGGCCAGCAGGCCCGGCTGCGCTGGTGCGTCGCCCTCGGCGTAGCGTGCCAGCACCACGCATCGCACGCCCCGGAAGCCTGCAGCGGAGAAGCCCACGTCCACCCCGCTGGCGTCGATCGCGTCGCGCTTGCGCTGTTCGGGCCGGCTGTCGTCGGGATTGGTATAGAGATCGGTGACCAGCCGCGTGCCGCTCACCAGGAATGCCGGGGACGATGCATTGGCCGCCGCCGCCGCGCGCGCCGCAGCCGTGCGGGGCGCGGGCTCCGAGCATTGCGCAGAGGCCAGCACGTCGCGCGCGCCGCGCTGCTCCGGCTGCGCCAGGATCGCGGCAAGCTCCTTGTCCGCCCCCCACGCCCGGTTGGCGGCAATCCAGCCCTGCATGGCGCGCTTGGGCTTGCCGCTGCGCGCGTCGGCCTGAAAGGCGGGCACGGTCGGCGCTTTGGGTGCCGACGTGCTGCAGCCGGCCACGAGCGTGCAGCCGGCGAGGAGCCCGAAGAGCCCCGTGATGATCCTCATGCTGCCCTCCGTTCGAAGAAGCTTGAGGATAGAAGGCGCCGGCGTGCCGCGCCTACCCTCCAGATGATTGAACAGCCAAATGGAGGGTGGTCACGCGGGTTGAATCGTGCCAGCGCCGCACGTCATGCCACATCACACCAAGTCACCGCACGTCACCCCGCGTCAGGTCAGCGCAATGCCGCCGTCGACGCGCAGGTTCACGCCGGTGATGAAGCTGCCCTCGCTGCCGGCCAGCAGCAGCGCCGCCGCCGCGATCTCCTCGGCGCGGCCCAGGCGGCCGAGCGGAATGGCGCCCGCCACGGCGGCCTCGAAGGCGGGGCGGTCGGCCGCCGCCACGCCCAGCTTGCCAAGGATCGGCGTATCGACCGGGCCGGGGCTGATGACGTTGACGCGGATGCCGCGCGCCTTGAACTCCAGCGCCCAGCTCTGCGCAAACGCCTCGATCGCGGCCTTGCTGCCGGCGTAGACCGCGTGGCCGTCCAGCACCTTGGCGGTGGCGATCGAGCTGACCAGCAGGATCGCCCCGCCATCGCGCAGCACCGGCGCAATCTTCTGCACGCCGAAGAACGCCGCCCGCGTGTTGGTGGCGAAATGCGCGTCGTACTCGTCCACGCTCACCTGGTTCGATGCCGTGATCTGGTTCATGCCGGCGTTGGCCACGTAGATGTCGGCGCCGCCGAACTTCTCCGCTACCAGCGCCGCCACGCGGTCGTGCGTGGCCAGGTCGGCGATGTCGCCGGTCAAGCCAACGGCCTGCGGGCCCAGCCCGTCCACCGCCGCTGCCACCGCGTCGGCGCGGCGCCCGACGATGACCACCTGTGCGCCCTCGTCGACAAAACGCCGCGCCATCGCCAGTCCGATGCCACTGTTGCCGCCCGTGACGACGGCGACCTTTCCTGCCAGCTTGCTCATGATGCTGCTCCGTGTTGGGTACGGCGCCGACTCTACGGCAGCGCGCCGGGCCCGGGCAGCCCTACAATGCACCGATCACTTGTGCCAATTTGTCATCCATGTCGATGGAACGCCTGCACGGCCTGTCTGCCTTTGTCCGCGCCGTGGAAGCCGGATCGTTCACCGCTGCCGCCCGGCTGCTCGGTACCACGCCTTCGGCCGTGTCGAAGAGCATCTCGCGGCTGGAGGCGCGGCTGGGCACCAGGCTGTTCCACCGCTCCACGCGCGCGTTCGTGCTGACCGACGAAGGCAACGCCTACTACGGCCGCGTGGCGCCGCTGGTGCGCGGGCTGGAAGAAGCCACCGAGGTGCTGGCCCGCCCGACGGCGGCCGTGGGCCGGCTGCGCGTGAGCATGCCGAGCGATCTGGGGCGGACGCTGCTGGGGCCCATCACGGCGACGCTGCTGCCGCGCCATCCGCGCCTGTCGCTCGATGTCAGCGTGACCGACCAGCACGTCGACCTGATCCGCGAAGGCTTCGACCTGGCCCTGCGTGCCGGGCACCCCGGCGACAGCGGCCTGTACGCGCGCCCGCTGGCAGACCTGCCGCTGATGCTGGTGGCGTCTCCGGCCTACCTGGCCAGCCACGGCGAGCCGCGCACGGTGGCCGACCTGTCCCGCCACCGCCACGTGCGCTACCGGCTGGCCGGCCAGCCGCTGCCGATCACGTTCGCCGACGGGCTGCGGCTACCCGTGGACGGCACGTTCGACACCGACAGCGGCGAGGCCATGCGCGTGGCCGCCGTCAACGGGCTTGGGATCGCGCAACTGCTGCGCACCATCGTGCAGGACGACCTCGCCGCCGGGCGCCTGCGCCAGGTACTGCCCGACGCCCCGCTGCGCGCGGTGCCGCTGCAAGTGCTGCACGGCTTCGGCCGCCGCCTGCCCACGCGCGCCAGGGTCTTCGTGGATTTCGTGGCGGCCGAACTGGGCGGCACAAGGTAATGCTGCGTTTTTGCTCCCCTCTCCCGCCCGCGGGAGAGGGGTTGGGGGAGAGGGCGTCGAGCTTCAAATTGCGACTTGCCCCGAATAGAACCCCCTGCCCTCACCCCCGCCCCAGCAAACAACGCCACCCTGCATTACCATGGCCCCTTTCGCCCAAACGACACCGCCACATGACTGCCCTGTCCGATTTCCCGATCACCGGCAAATGGCCGGCGCAACACCCAGACCGCCTGCAACTCTATTCGCTGAACACGCCCAACGGCATCAAGGTCTCGCTGATGCTGGAGGAAACGGGGCTGCCGTATGAGCCGCAGCTTGTGCGGTTCGACAAGAACGACCAGACCTCGCCGGAATTCCTGTCGCTGAACCCGAACAACAAGATCCCGGCGATCATCGATCCCAATGGCCCGAGCGGCCAGCCGCTGGCGCTGTGGGAATCGGGTGCGATCCTGGTGTACCTGGCCGAGAAGACCGGCAAGTTCATGGCCGCCGATCCGGCGCTGCGCTACGAGACGATCCAGTGGGTCATGTGGCAGATGGGCGGCATCGGGCCGATGTTTGGCCAGGTCGGCTTCTTCCACAAGTTCGCCGGCAAGGACTACGAGGACAAGCGTCCGCGTGACCGCTACGTGGCGGAGTCCAAGCGGCTGCTGAACGTGCTGAATGACCGGCTCAAGGGCCGCCAGTGGATCATGGGCGACGACTACACGATTGCCGATATCGCCACGTTCCCGTGGGTGCGCAACCTGCTGGGGTTCTACGAGGCAGGCGAACTCGTCGGCATCCAGGACTTCCCCGAGGTGTCGCGCGTGCTGGCGGCCTTCGAGGCGCGCCCGGCCGTGCAGCGCGCGGTCAACATCCCCAAGCGTCCGGAATGACGCCTAGGCGGCGTAGCCCAGCAACGTGCTGATGGCCGCCGCCTCTTCGCGCACGGCGCGGCCGATGGGTCCGTCCAGCGACGCATCGAAGCCGCCCGTGGCGCCCAGCGCGGTCAGCACCGCGCAGACGCGGCCCGTGTAGTCGCGCACCGGCGCCGCCACGGCGCTGATCCCCTTCAGGTTGGTATCGCGCACCGCCGCGCAGCCCTGTGCGCGCACGGGCTCGCGCAGCACGCCGAGCGGGTCGTCGGCGTCCAGGTCGGCGCGCTGCGCTGGCGGCAGCGCATCCAGTTCGGCCCGCGCCAGCGCCTGCACGTTCGAGTCGTCGAGCAGGCCCAGGAAGACGCGGCCCGTGGCCGACCACAGCAGCGGCATTACCGATCCCACCCGCACATTCACCGTCACCGGCAGGCCCGGTTCCTCGATCCGTACGATGGTCGGCCCCTTGTTGCCCATCACCGTGATGAAGCACGTCACTTCCAGCCGCTCGCGCAGGCGTACCAGCGGCGCCTCGGCCAGCCGGATCGGGTCGGCCTGGCGCATCGCGGCCAGCCCGATCTGCAGCGCCTCGATACCCAGGTGGTACTGCTGCGTATTGGCCTCCTGCGCCACAAAACCCTGCTCGACCAGGCTCACCAGGTAGCGGTGGACCTTGGCCGGGCTTTCTTCGATCTCGGCCGCGATGGCCGTCAGGCTGGCGCGGCCGCCCAGGCGGGCCAGCGCCTTGAGCACGGCCATGCCGGTTTCGGCGGCCTGCACGCGCTGGCGGCGCTCGCGGGGACGGGGGGTGGAGGCGGCGGACGTAGACATGGGGCCGGAGGTTAACCCTCATTCCTGGATTACGCAATGCGTATATGATTTACGCAAAACGGGCCGACCACCATCCGGCCAAATACCAAGGAGACAACCCGATGCCCCGCTACCAGCCCGCCGCGCTGCTGGCCGTAACCCTTGCCATGGCGCTGGGCGCCGCGCCAGCCGTGGCCGCCGATGCCTATCCCGCCAAGCCCATCCGCTGGATCGTGCCGTATCCGGCCGGCGGCGGCTCCGACTTCCTGGCGCGCACGATCGGCCAGGGGCTGTCCGCCCGCGTGGGCCAGCCCGTGGTGGTGGACAACAAGCCGGGCGGCAACACCGCCATCGGCGCGTCGGAAACCGCGCGCGCCGCCGCCGATGGCTACACCGTGCTGTCCGCCGACAACGGCACGCTGGTCTTCAATCCCGCGCTGTACAAAAGCCTGTCCTACAACCCCACGCGCGATCTGGCCCCCGTGACGCTGCTGGGCCGCTTTCCGATGATCCTCGTGGTCGGCCCCGGTACGCAGGCCAGGACCGCGCAGGAGTTCATCGCGCAGGTCAAGGCGACGCCGGGCGGCGTGAACTACGGCTCGGCCGGCGCCGGCAGCCCGCACCACCTGGCCATGGAGCTGCTGAAGACCGAGGCGCACCTGACGATGACGCACGCGCCCTATCGCGGCGCCGCGCCGGCGCTGTCCGACGTCGCCGCCGGCCAGATTCCCGCGATGATGGTCGACTACGCGGCCGGTGCCGGCTTCATCAAGGGCGCCAAGGTGCGCCCGCTGGCCGTGGCCAATGCCACACGCCTGCCGCAGTTGCCCGACGTGCCGACCTTTGCCGAACTGGGCTACAAGAACGTGGAAGCGGCGGCGCTGGTCGGCATGGTGGTGCCGGCCGCCACGCCACCGGACGTGATCGGCACGCTGAACCGGCAGGTGGTGGCGGCGGTCAGGGACCCAGCCATCAACAAGAAGCTGGTGGACTTTGGCGTGGAGCCGGTGGGCAACACGCCGGCCCAGTTTGCCGACCTGCTGCGCAGCGAGACCGCGCGCTGGACCCGCCTGATCCACGACCTGAAGATCTCGCTCGACTGACGCCCCACATTGCCGTTGGAGTACCGCATGACCCAGCCCACCCCGCCGGCGCCGCGCGCCGGCTGCCCGATCGACCACACCGCGCTGCGCGCGCCCAACGGCTGCCCGGTCAGCCACAACGCCGCCGCGTTCGACCCGTTCGAGGACGGCTACCAGCAGGACCCGCCCGACTACGTGCGCTGGTCGCGCGAGCAGGAGCCCGTGTTCTACAGCCCGCGGCTGGGCTACTGGGTGGTCACGCGCTACGACGACATCAAGGCCATCTTCCGCGACAACCTCACGTTCAGCCCCGCCATCGCGCTGGAGAAGATCACGCCCACCGGCGACGCCGCCAACGCGGTGCTGGCATCGTACGGCTATGCGATGAACCGCACGCTGGTCAACGAGGACGAGCCCGCGCACATGCCGCGCCGCCGCGCGCTGATGGAGCCGTTCACGCCGGCCGAGCTGATGCACCACGAGCCGCTGGTACGGCGGCTGGCGCGCGAGTACGTCGACCGCTTCATCGACGACGGCCGCGCCGACCTGGTCGACCAGATGCTCTGGGAGGTACCGCTGACCGTGGCCCTGCACTTCCTGGGCGTGCCCGAGGAAGACATGGACCTGCTGCGCCAGTACTCCATCGCCCACACGGTCAACACCTGGGGCCGGCCCAGGCCCGAGGAACAGGTGGCCGTGGCCCATGCCGTGGGCAACTTCTGGCAGCTCGCGGGCCGCATCCTCGACAAGATGCGCGCGGACCCGTCGGGCCCCGGCTGGATGCAGTACGGCATCCGCAAGCAGCAGGAACTGCCCGACGTGGTCACCGATTCCTACCTGCACTCGATGATGATGGCCGGCATCGTGGCCGCGCACGAGACCACGGCCAATGCGTCGGCCAACGCGATCAAGCTGCTGCTGCAGCATCCCGACGTCTGGCGCGAGATCTGCGACGACCCCGCGCTGATCCCGAACGCGGTAGAGGAATGCCTGCGCCACAACGGCTCGGTGGCCGCATGGCGCCGCGTGGTGACGCAGGACACCGAGGTCGGCGGCATCCCGCTCGCGGCCGGCAGCAAGCTGCTGATCATGACCGCGTCGGCCAACCATGACGAGCGGCACTTTGCCGATGCCGACCTGTTCGACATCCACCGTGACAACGCCAGCGACCAGCTGACGTTTGGCTACGGCGCGCACCAGTGCATGGGCAAGAACCTTGCGCGCATGGAGATGCAGGTCTTCCTGGAGGAACTGACCAGCCGCCTGCCCCACCTGCGGCTGGCCGAGCAGACCTTCACCTACGTGCCGAACACGTCGTTCCGCGGGCCGGAGCACCTGTGGGTCGAATGGGACCCGGCGCGCAATCCGGAACGCACCAACCCGGCCGTGCTGGCACCGCGCGACGCGGTGCGCATCGGCGAGCCCACCGGCAACATCGGCCGCACGCTGGTGGTGGCATCGGTGACGCCGGCCGCGCAGGACGTGCTGCGCATCCGCCTGGTGGCGCCCGACGGCCGCCCGCTGCCGCGCTGGTCGCCCGGCTCGCACATCGACGTGGAATGCGGCAGCACCGGCATCTCGCGCCAGTATTCGCTGTGCGGCGATCCGGCCGATGCCGGCGCGTTCGAGATTGCCGTGCTGCGCGAAGCGGAAAGCCGCGGCGGCTCGGCCTGGATCCACGCCAGCCTGCGCGCCGGCAACCGGCTCAAGGTGCGCGGGCCGCGCAACCACTTCCGGCTCGACGAAGGCTGCCGCCGGGCGCTCTTCATCGCCGGCGGCATCGGCATCACGCCGGTCAGCGCGATGGCGCGCCGCGCGCGCGAGCTGGGCATCGACTACGCGATCCACTACTGCGGCCGCTCGCGCGCGGCCATGGCCATGCTCGACGAACTGGCCGCGCTGCATGGCAGCCGCCTGCACATACACGCCCGCGACGAGGGCAGCCGCGCCGACCTTGCCGCGATCGTCGGCGCGCCCGACGGCATTACGCAGGTCTACGCCTGCGGCCCGGCCCGCATGATCGAGGGGCTGGAAGCCGCCTGCGCCGCCTGGCCCCCCGACACGCTGCGCGTGGAACATTTCAGCTCGCAGCTCGGCACGCTGGACCCATCAAAGGAACAGCCGTTCACGGTGGAGCTGAAGGACTCGGGCCTGACGCTGGAAGTGCCGGCCGACCAGACACTGCTGACGGCCCTGCGCTGCGCCAACATCGACGTGCAGAGCGACTGCGAGGAAGGGCTGTGCGGATCGTGCGAAGTCCGCGTGCTGGCCGGCGACATCGACCATCGCGACGTGGTGCTCACGCGCACCGAACGCGAGGCCAACGACCGCATGATGTCGTGCTGCTCGCGGGCGAAAACGGGCGGGAGGATTGTGTTGGCGTTGTGAGGGCGCACCAACGACCTGCTACGTCCCGTTGTTTGCTCCCCTCTCCCGCTTGCGGGAGAGGGGTCGGGGGTGAGGGCAGGCGACGCAAGACGCGACCATCGCAGTTTGAACCGCTGGCCCTCACCCCCAGCCCCTCTCCCGCGATGCGGGAGAGGGGAGCAAACCCGCGCAGATCAATACGTCCACCCACCGCCCGACCCCCACGCTCACCCCCTCCCCCGCCGCCCCTTCCGCTGCCCGGCCGCATGTTCCTGGATCACCGCGATCAACGCGCGCAGCGCCGCCGGTGCATGGCGGCGGCTCGGGTAGTACAGGCATAGCCCGTCCAGCGGGGGCGTCCAGTCTTCCAGCACGCGCACGAGCGTGCCGGCTGCCAGGTCGGCGGCCACGTTCCATTCGGTCAGGTAGGCCAGCCCCACGCCCGCACGCGCCGCGGCCAGCATCAGGCCGGCGTCGTCGAGCGTCAGCGCGCCGGGGCCGTCGAGGCGCACCGTTTCGCCGTGGCGCTCGAATTCCCACTGGTAGATCGTGCCGCTCGGCATCCGGCTGCGAATGCACTGGTGGCCCTTCAGGTCGGCCGGTGTGCGCGGCTTGCGATGGCTGGCGAAGTAGGCCGGGCTGCCGACCACGGCAAAGCGCTGGCGGTCGCCGAACGGCACGGCCACCATGTCCTGCGGCACCGTGCCGGCCAGCCGGATGCCCGCGTCGAAGCCCTCCACCACGATGTCGATCAGCTTGCCCTCGGTGACGATGTCGAGCCTCACGTCCGGATAGCGCGCCAGGAACGCGACGAAGACCGGCATCACCTGGTGCGCCGCGCCAGCCGACGTGTTGATCCGCAGCGTGCCGGACGGCTGGCTGCCCAGGCTGCCGGCCTGGTCGATGGCGTCGCGGATTGTCGACAAGGCCGGCGCCACGCTGGCCACGAACTGCGCGCCGGCTTCGGACAGCGACACGCTGCGCGTGGTCCGGTTAAACAGCCGCACGCCGATGCGCGACTCCAGCGCGGCCACCGCATGGCTCAGCGCCGACGTCGACACGCCCATCTCGGCCGCCGCCGCGCGGAAGCTGCGATGGCGCGCCACGGCCAGCACGGCTTCCAGCTCTCCCAGACCCGAAGTACGCATTGTCCTAAATCGTTTAACGAGACATATACGATTGTATGTCTAGTCAACACAATGCCCACGGCCTATCTTGGTCACAACGCAACCACGTCTCAGGCATACACCATGCATCGCATCGACAGGATCTACATTGACGGAGCCTTTGTCACACCGCACGGTGACGAGCGCTTCGACCTCTTCAATCCGGCCACCGAGGCCGTGATCGGCCATGTCCGGCTGGCCGATGCCGTGGACGCCGACCTGGCCGTGGCCGCCGCGCGGCGCGCGTTCCCGGCGTTCTCGCGCACGTCGCCGCAGATGCGGGTCGACATGCTGCGCCGCATGCACGAGGCCGTGCGCGCCCGCGAGGACGACCTGCTGGAGGCCATCGTCGAGGAATATGGCGCCCCGGCGTCGCGCGCGCGGTGGATGGCGCGCCATGCCAGCGAGGTGCTGCGCGACGCCGCCGCCGTGCTGGAAAACTACCCGTTCACGCGCCGCGTGGGCACGTCGGAAGTGGTGATGCAGCCGATTGGCGTGGCCGGGCTGATTACGCCGTGGAACAACGACGCCGGCTTCATCACCGGCAAGCTGGCGGCGGCGCTGGCGGCCGGCTGCACCGCCGTGGTGAAACCGAGCGAAATGAGCGGCCTGCAGACGCAGGTGGTGACCGAGGCGCTGCACGCGGCCGACGTGCCGCGCGGCGTGTTCAACATCGTCACCGGCCGGGGCGATACGGTCGGCGCGGCGCTGGTGGCGCACCCGGACGTGGCCAAGCTGTCGTTCACGGGGTCCACGGCCGTTGGCAAGGGCATCCTGCGCACGGCGGCCGAATCGCTGAAGCGGACCACGCTGGAACTGGGCGGCAAGTCGCCAGTGATCGTGCTGGACGATGCCGACCTGACGCAGGCCGCGACGCTGGCGCTGCAGGCCGGCTTCATGAACAGCGGGCAGGCGTGCATCGCCGGCACGCGCATCCTGGTGCCGCAGGCGCGGCTCAAGGCGTTCGAGGCCAGCCTGGTGTCGGCCATGGCCGATGTCCGCGCGGGCGACCCGCGCGACGCCGCCACGACGATCGGGCCGATGGTCAGCGAGAAGCAGTGGCAGCGCGTGCAGCGCTACATCCGCGTCGGCATTGCCGAGGGTGCCCGGCTGATCGCCGGCGGCGAGGGGCGGCCGGCCGGCATCGGCGCCGGGTGGTTCGTGCGTCCCACGGTGTTCAGCGACGTCACCAACGACATGACGATTGCCCGCGAAGAAATCTTCGGGCCGGTGCTGTCGATCCTGACCTATCGCGACGAGGCGGACGCCATCTCGATTGCCAACGACACGCCGTACGGGCTGCAGGCGTACGTGGTGTCGGCCGACCCGGCGCGCGCCCGCGAGGTGGCCGGCCGCATCGACGCCGGGCGCGTGCTGGTCAATACGGTCGCGCACGATCCGGCCGCGCCGTTCGGCGGGTTCAAGCAGTCGGGGCTCGGCCGCGAATACGGCACTTACGGGATCGAAGCGTTCCTGGAAACCAAGGCGGTGCTCGGTGTGGCGTGATGCCGGCGGCGCCCGGCGCATGACGACCGGGTGTCCGTATCGCCGGCATTCCTCACAGGCGGCGCCCCGTCAGCGCCGGAACCAGATCAGCGACAGCGCGCCGGCCAGCAGCAACAGCAGGCCGGAAGCCGCCGCGAACAGCGCGCCAACCTCGGTCTCGCGCCGTTCCAGCGCAAAGCGGGCGCTCAACTGGCGATAGACGCGGCTCAGGTCGGCCGCCGATCCGGCCTGGAAGTACTCGCCGCCGGTAATCGTCGCCACCGCGCGCAGCGCCGGTTCGTCGAGCTGCATGAAGTACGACAGCACCGGCTCGCCCGGCACCGCGCCGCCCTGCACCGAACCAAAGCCGACCGTGTAGACGCGTACGCCGCGCTGCGCGGCCATGCGCGCGGCGTCCAGCGGATCGGGGCCCGTGGTGCGGCGCCCGTCGCTGAGCAGGATCACCGCGCCGTGGCGATAGGTGCCCGGCTGCACCGGCTGGCGCTGCTTCTCGCGCTTGCGGGCGGCATCGGCCGCGGCGGCCTCGTCCAGCGACGTGGCCGGGCGGCCACCCAGCACCGATGCATCGTTGAACAGCACGGCCTCCAGGTCGATCCCGTCGTCTGGAAACAGCACGGCCAGCGCCTGGATCAGCCCGCTGCCGGTGGCCGTGCCGCGCTGCAACTGAAAGCGGTCCAGCGCGTCGAGCATGTCCTGCCGGTTCTCGGTCGGCGCCAGCACCTGGGCGGCCGTGGCCGCGAACGAGACGATGCCCAGCCGCACGCTCGACGGCAGCCCCACCACGAGGTCGCGCGCGGCCTGCTGCGCCGCGGCGATTCGCGTCGGGGCCACGTCGGTGGCCTCCATGCTGCGCGATACATCCATGGCCAGCACCAGCGTGATGGTGTCCGACGGCAGCGTGATCGTGGCGCTCGGCCGCGCGCACGCCAGCAGCGCCGCGCCAAGCGACAGCAGGAAAAGGACGGGGGGAATATGGCGCCGCAGGCGCTGGCCGGGGCCCAGCGCGGCGCGCGGTAATGCAAGGCTGGCATAGAGCAGGGCCGCCTTCTTGCGCCGGGCGATCAGATACAGATAGGCGGCCGCCAGCAGTGGTAGCAAAAGCAGCAGCCAGAGCATTTGCGGCCAGAGAAACTGCATGCCCTGCTCCTTGGCGCGTGGGTAAGAGGATGGTACTGTATTTTCCACGGCGCGATGGCAACCAGGGGTAGCGATGAAACGCGTGACGATCTACGGGTTCGTTTCCATGGCCGTCGCCCTGGTCTTTGCCGCCGGCGTCGGTGTCGCGTGGCTCACGCAGCCACCCCCGCGCAAGCTCACCCAGGCGGATATCGACGCCGCCGTGATGCACACCCTGCAGACCAAACCCCTGCCCTCGCAGACCGCGCGCGCCGCCGAGGCCATCCGCGAATCGGTGGTCGAAATCCGCAGCTATGCGCCCGACAGGGCCGCCGAAAAGCCGGCCGAGAAACCGCCTGAAGCCAAGCCGGCACCCAAGCCCCGGCGCGGCCAGCCCGAAGCCAAGGGCAAGGCGGCGCCAAAGACGCCGCCGTCGCCGCGCGAGGAATCGGCCATCGTCGAAGCGCCCAAGGGCAAGGACACCCCGGCCAGCAAGTCGGAAGCGCGCCACATTGGCTCGGGCGTGGTGGTCACCGAGACCGGCACCATCATCACCAACTACCACGTCGTGGCCGACGCCACGCGCCTGGAAGTGCGCTTCCACAATGGCCAGACGTCCGAGGCATCGGTGCTGCAGGCCATTCCCGAGAAAGACCTCGCCATCGTCCAGCCAAAGTCGATCCCCGACGACCTGCCGGCCGCCACGCTGGGCTCCAGCCAGGCGCTGGTGCCGGGCACCGAGGTGGTGGCCGTCGGCTTTCCGTTCGGCATCGGGCCATCGGTATCGGCGGGCGTGATCTCGGGGCTGGACCGCCAGTTCGTGTCGCCCGACCGCAAGCAGAACCTGGACAAGCTGATCCAGTTCGACGCCGCGGCCAACCCCGGCAACTCGGGCGGGCCGCTGGTCAACATGAACGGCGAGGTGGTGGGCATCGTCACCGCCATCCTGAACCCGAATCCGAGCGGCACCTTCCTTGGCATCGGCTTTGCCATCACGATCGAAAGTGCCGGCATGGCCCTTGGTTCCTCACCCTTCTAGACGCGGAGGCCTATGAACGACCAATCCTGGGGCGCCCCTGACAGCGCCAGCCTGATGGAACGCCTGCTGTACGAGGTGAAACGCGTGGTGGTTGGCCAGGACCACTTCCTGGAGCGGGTGCTGGTGGCGATGCTGGCCGGCGGCCACCTGCTCGTGGAAGGGGTGCCCGGGCTGGCCAAGACGCTGACCGTCAACACGCTCGCCCGCACCATGAGCGGCACGTTCAAGCGCATCCAGTTCACGCCTGACCTGCTGCCGGCCGACCTGATCGGCACGCGCATGTACAACCAGGGCACCGGCGAGTTCTCCACCGTGCGCGGGCCCGTGTTCGCCCACCTGCTGCTGGCCGACGAGATCAACCGGGCGCCGGCCAAGGTGCAGAGCGCGCTGCTGGAGGTGATGCAGGAAAAGCAGGTGACGATTGCCGGCGAATCGCATCCGGTGCCGTCGCCGTTCCTGGTCATGGCGACGCAGAACCCCATTGAGACCGAGGGCACCTACCCGCTGCCCGAGGCACAGGTGGACCGTTTCATGATGAAGGTGCTGGTGGGCTATCCCAGCGAGGAGGAAGAGGTCGTCATCGTCAACCGCGTCACCGGGCCGCGCATTGCCGTGAGCCCCATCGCCACGCCCGAGCACCTGGCGGCGCTGCAGGAAGAGTGCCGCAAGGTGTACGTGGACCCGGGGCTGATCCAGTACGCGGTGCGCGTGGTGGCGGCCACACGCAAGCCCGGCGGCTACGGGCTGGAAGACCTGGACCGCTACGTGTCGTTCGGCGCCAGCCCGCGCGCGACCATCGGCCTGATCGAGGGCGCCCGCGCGCTGGCGTTCCTGCGCGGGCGCGACTACGCGCTGCCCGAGGACGTGATCGACCTGGTGCCCGACGTGCTGCGCCACCGCGTGGTGCTGTCGTACGAGGCCATCTCCGATGCCGTGACGGCCGACCAGCTCGTCGCCCGCATCCTGCAGGCGCTGCCGGTGCCCGAGCGGCCGATGGAATCCCATGTTCGGGCTGCTGCGCGGTAAGCGCCGCCAGGCGCCGCCGCTGGCCGTGGTACCGGCCAGCCCGGCCGCCGCGCACCTGGGCGCCCGCCAGACCGACGCGCTGCTGCGCCGGCTGGAATGGACCGTCGTGCGCCGGCTGGACGGCCTGCTGCAGGGCGACTACCGCACGCTGTTCCGCGGCTTCGGGCTGGATCTGGCCGACCTGCGCGAATACCACCCCGGCGACGACGTGCGCCACATCGACTGGAACGTCACCGCGCGGCTGCAGGTGCCGCACGTGCGCGAGTACCAGGAGGATCGCGAGGTGGCCGTGTGGTTCCTGCTGGACCTGAGCGGATCGATCGACTTCGGCTCCGGCACCGTGCGCAAGCGCGACCTGCTGGCCGATTTCACCACGGTCATGGCGCTGCTGCTGACGCGCTACGGCAACCGCGTGGGCACCGTGCTCTATGGCGGCGCGGCCGACATCAGCCCGGCGGTGGTGCCCGCGCGCGCCGGCCGCCGGCACCTGCTGCATCTGCTGGACCGCATGCACGCCACGCCGCCCGCCGCGCCCGGCGACACCCGGCTGGAAGACCTGCTCAATCGCGCACGCGCCGTGGCGCGGCGGCGCTCGGTCATCTTCGTCGTGTCCGATTTCATCAGCGCGCCGGGCTGGCAGGCGGCGCTGGCGCTGCTGGCGCGCCGGCACGAGGTGGTGGCGGTGCGGCTGGTCGATCCGCTGGAACGGGCGCTGCCCGACCTGGGGCTGGTAGTGATGCAGGACGCCGAGACCGGCGAGCAGTTGTTCGTCGACACGCACGACCGGGGCTTTCGCAAGCGCTTTGCGGCGATGGCCGAGGCGCGCGAGGCCGAGCTGCATCAGGCGCTGGTGCGCGCGGGCGTGGACTGCCTGACGCTGTCCACCGATACCCGTCTCGATCTGGCGCTGCTGCAGTTTGCCCGCCAGCGCAGCCGACGGCTTGGCGGCGCGCGCGAAGCCAACCGGGGTACAGCGTGATCGACGCCATCGGGCGCCTGCCCGTCTTCAGCTTCCTGTGGCCCATCATGCTCTGGCTGCTGCCGTGTGTGGTGCTGGTGGCCGCGGGCTACGTCTGGCTCGATGCGCGCCGGCGCCGCGCGCGCGCCCAATATCCCACGCTGCGGATGACCGGCGCGGCGGGCAAGCCCGTCACCGGCTGGCGGCGCCACGTGGCCCCGGTGCTGGCGCTGCTGGCGCTGGCCGCGTTCGTCGTCGCCATCGCGCGGCCGCAGGCCGTGATGATGCTGCCGTCGCGCATCGAGACCGTGATCCTGGTGATCGACCTGTCCGGCAGCATGCGGGCACCGGACGTCAAGCCCACGCGCCTGCGCGCCGCGCAGAACGCGGCCAAGGTGCTGCTGGACGCGCAGCCGTCGGGCGTGAGCATGGGGCTGGTGGCGATGGCCGGCACGGCGGCCGTGGCGCAGGCGCCAAGCCGGCGCAAGGACGACGTGGCCGCCGCCATCGACAAGCTGCAGCCGCAGGGCGGCACCGCGCTGGGCAACGGGCTGCTGATTGCGCTGACCGCGCTGATGCCGCAACTGGCCGACGATGCCGCGCGGTTGATGAACGACGACAGCCCGAAGTCCAGGCCGTTCACCCCGGACAGCGACGGCGTGGCGCCGGGGTCGTACGCGTCCGGCGCCATCGTGCTGTTCTCGGACGGCGAGAGCAACGCCGGTCCCGGCGCCGCGCTGGCCGCCCAGCTGGCCGCCGCCCACGGCGTGCGCATCTACACGGTGGGCGTGGGCACGCCCGAGGGCGTGGTGCTGAAGGCCGACGGCATGTCGGCCCGCGTGAAGCTCGACGAGCCCGTGCTGAAGCAGGTGGCCGATGTCACCGGCGCCGAGTACTTCCGGCTGGAGGATGCGTCGCGGCTCAAGTCGATCTACCGGGCCATCAACGCCCGGCTCAGCTACGGCAAGCGCGACCAGGTGGAGGTCACCGCGTTCTTCGCCGCGCTGGGGGCCTTGCTGGCCACCTGCGCCGCGCTGCTGTCGATGTGGTGGTTCGGCCGGGTGCTGTAGCGGCGCGGGCGCCGTGGCTCAGGCCGGCGTGATGCAGTCTGACTCGCCCGCCACCGGCAGCGCGGTGTCGGCCGTGTCGGGCTCGGGACGCATGTGCGAGGCCAGCACGAACTGGTCGCGCCCCCGCTTCTTGGCCATGTAAAGCGCGCGGTCGGCATCGGCGAACAGCCCGCGCCAGAGCGCCTCGCGGCTGGACGCACCGCCCTGCAACTGGGCGATGCCGATGCTGACGCTGGCATGACCGCAGCCGGGGCCATCGCCGTCGGGCAGTGCGATGGCGCGCACCTTGCGCAGGATGCGGTTGGCCAGCGCCGTGGCCTGGTGTTCGTCGGTATGCGGGCAGAGGATGCAGAATTCCTCGCCGCCGTAGCGCGCGGCGATGTCGGAGGCGCGCCGCGAGTTGTCCAGCGCGGCGGCAATGTCGCGCAGAATCTGGTCGCCGGCGTGATGACCGTGGCGATCGTTGACGCGCTTGAAATGATCGACGTCGATCACCAGGCACGACAGCGGGTCGCCGTCGCGCTGCCAGCGCGCCACCAGGCCGATGGCCGTCATGTCCAGCGCGCCGCGGTTGAGCAGGCCGGTCAGCGCGTCCAGCCGGGCGCCGCTTTCGTTGCGGGCGATGATCTGCTCCATCGCCATCAGGCTGAAGCCGAACAGGCCCAGCAGCACGGCCACCAGCGGCGCCAGCGGCCACACGGATGTACTGGTCTGGAGGAAGAACGGCGTGATCGCCAGCCCCTTGAACGCCGCGCCGTAGCTCAGCGCCGCCACCTGCGAGCCGAGCAGGACCAGGTGCGACGCCAGCACCAGCGGCCCGCCGATGCTGGTGCGGCCGCGGCGGCCCCGCAGCATCGTCACGATGGTGCTGAACGAGATCATCGCCAGCATGCCGTAGGCCACGCCGTGCAGCAGCAGCCGGGCGTCGGCCAGGCCGCTGACCAGCAGCAGCAACGCCAGCGTGGCCAGGCCAGTCACCCGCAGCGGCACCGCGTGGTCGGCCAGCCCGTAGTAGACGCGCACGCCGCGATAGATCGTCAGCCGGCCGATCAGGTAGGCGCCGGCCCCCAGCGCCGCCAGATGCAGCGAGCCCTCGGCCGCGCTGGCCGCCACCACCAGCCCGGCACCCGACGCCACCACGTGCCCCACCGCCCATAGCCGGCCGGCAGCACTCGCGCGCAGCGCGAGCACCAGCCCCGCCGCCATGACCAGCGTGCTGGAGAACACCACCATCATGACGACCAGAATCGTCTGCTGAGCCAGGTGCACGGGAATCGGTTTCCTCTTAAAGCTACCGGGGGCGGCTGCCGTTATCCACGTTAACCCGCAAAGGGCAGGCCGCGAAAACGCCGGATTGAAACGAGGCAAAACACGCATCATAGCCCGCGCCGGCGCCGCGGCGCACCCCCGGCAAGCCGGGGGTGGCGGGTGGTGTGGTGGGGGTGGCCGGCCGATGTCTTGCTCCCCTCTCCCGCGCGCGGGAGAGGGGTCGGGGGTGAGGGCATGGAGGTCCAGATGCCAACCTGTCGCGGCAGAACCGCCGGCCCTCACCCCCAGCCCCTCTCCCGCAGGCGGGAGAGGGGAGCCTGCCTGCGGTCAATCGTGGAGAAAAAAATCAATCCTCCTCCGCGCGCCCCTCCACCTCCGCCTCGCCCGGTACCACCTCCGGAAACCGGCCGCCCAGCGTGCGCGTCAGGGCGCGGGCGGCGTCCAGCACCTGCTGGCGGAAGGCGTTGCTGAAGCGGGGCGTGGGACAGGTCAGCGTCAGGGCGCCCTTCAGTTCGCCGTTGGGGCCGAAGACCGGGGCCGAGACGCCGGCGATATCGGGGCTGCGATCGCCCACCAGCGCGATCACGCCTTCGTCGCGGATCTTCTGGTAGATCTCGCCACGGGCGCCGGCGAACGCGCGCAGCACGCGGCCGCCCGCGCCGCGGTTGCGTGGCAGCAGGTCGCCGGCGCGGATGTGGTCGCGCACCGGCTGGGGCGAATCCACGCGGTAGAGGCACAGCCGGTGTTCGCCCTGCTCGACGTGGAACGCGGCCGATTCCCGCGTCACCCGCACCAGTTCGCGCAGCGCCGGCATGACCACCTGCTCCAGCGAGAACGACGCCGCGTAGACCGCGTTGAGCCGGGCGATCTCGGCGCCCAGCGCATACCGGCCGTCGGCCAGCCGCTGGATCAGCCGCGCATGTTCCAGCGACGCCAGCAGCCGCAGCAGCGTGCTCTTGTACAGGCCGCTGCGCTGGGCCAGTTCGGCCAGGCCAAGTGACGTATCGCCCTCGCGGAACACGGACAGCACGAACAGCGCCCGGTCCACGGCCACGGCGCCTCCCTCGGCGGCGTGCTTGTCGGCTTCGGAGAGCTGGGCGGCTTTGCGTGGCATGGATGCAGGGATGGGCGGCAGGCCAATCGGAACGGGCGTCCACCGTATAGAACGGCCAAAGTGTTGTCAATCGGACCACCCGGCGGTATCGGGCGTACGCAAATTGCTGCATTGCCGTATCATGGCGCCTTCCGGGTTTTCCCTGAGTCGTCGTACAGGTTCGGCGATACCCCGGCCCACACAGCGCCCTCCGAATCACCCAATGTCCGCCCCCAGTTCCTTGCCGGCCACGCCGCCGCATGGCGAAGCCGAAACCGGCGACGTCACCCGCCGCATCCTTTCCGTTGTTGCCTTCAACTTCATTGCCTATCTGGCGGTGGGCCTGCCCATCGCGGTCGTGCCGGGGTTCGTCCACGGCGACCTGGGCTACAGCGCCGTGCTGGCCGGGCTGGCCGTCAGCATCCAGTACCTGGCCACGCTGTTGAGCCGGCCGTGGGCCGGCACCCTGTGCGACACGCAGGGCCCCAAGCGCTCGGTGCTGACCGGCCTGGCGCTGGTCACCGGCAGCGGCCTGCTGACGCTGGTGGCCGCGCTGTGCGCCGGCACGGACTGGATCGGGCTGGCGTGGTTGCTGGCGGCCCGGCTGATGCTCGGCGCCGGCGAGAGCCTGGTGACGACCGGCACGATTGCCTGGGGCATCGGCAGCGCCGGTGCGCGCCATACAGCCAAGGTGATTTCGTGGAACGGCATCACCACGTACGGCGCGCTGGCCGTGGGCGCGCCCGTGGGCGTGGTGCTGGCGCACTGGGGCGGGCTGGCCGCCATTGGCGTGGTGACCACGCTGGTGGCCGGCGCGGCGCTGCTGCTGGCGCGCCACCGCGCGCCGGTGCCGATCCTCAAGGGCGACCGCCTGCCCTTCCGCCGCGTGTTCCGCGCGATGACGCCGTTCGGGCTGTGCCTGGCGCTGGGCTCGGTCGGCTTTGGCGTGATCACCGCGTTCATCACGCTCTACTACGCCAGCCACGGCTGGCAGAACGCGGCGCTGGCGCTGACCGCGCTGGGCGTCTGCTTTGTGCTGACCCGGCTGGTCATGGCCGATGCCATCGGCAAGTTCGGCGGCTATCCCGTGGCGCTGGTGTCGTTCGCGGTGGAAGCGGCCGGGCTGGCGATCATCTGGATGGCCCACGCGCCGTGGCAGGCGCTGGCCGGCGCGGCCGTGGTGGGCTTCGGCTTCTCGCTGGTGTTCCCGGCGCTGGGCATGGAGGCCGTCAAGCGCGTGCCGGCCACCAACCGGGGGTCGGCGCTGGGCGCCTATGCGCTGTTCCTGGACTTCGCGCTGGGCCTGACCGGCCCCGTGGCCGGCTTCATCGCCAAGCAGGGCGGCTATCCAACCGTCTACCTGTTTGCCGCGCTCAGCGCGGTGCTGGCGCTGGGGCTGAGCCAGGTGCTGGCCGCCCGCTACCGGGCCCGGCTGGCCCCGGCGGCCTGACTACTCCCGCGTGCAGCAGTACGCTTCGGTGCTGTACGGAAAGGCCACCACGTCGCGGCCCCGCAGCGCCGGGTCGGTGTCGATGACTGCCTGCAGGCGGGCGCGGACGGCGTCCTGCTCCACGGCCGGCAGCGACGCGATAAAGCTGACCGACATCACGCGGTCGACAATGACCTGCGCCGGGGCGCCGGTGTGGGTGTACGGAAAGCGCGCCAGCGCCAGCGGACCGAAGCCCGGCGCCGGAAACACCCGCTTCCAGTCACCCTGGTAGAAGCGCGGCGCGTCGCCCTCGTAGGGCGTCATGATGGCCGTCAGCGCCGCCACCCATGGCGTGGCTTCGTCGCGCACGTTCCAGATCAGGCCCAGCCGGCCGCCCGGCTTGAGCACGCGATGGATTTCCCGCATCGCGGCGGCGTTGGCGAACCAGTGGAACGCCTGCGCGCAGACCACGGCGTCGACGCTGGCGTCGGCCAGCGGCATCGATTCGGCGCTGCCGGCCAGGGCGCGGACGTCGGGCAGGCGGGCGGAAAGCTGGGCGCGCATGGCGTCCACCGGTTCCACCGCCACGACGCTGGCGCCCGATGGCGCCAGCAGCCGCGTGAACTTGCCGGTGCCGGCGCCCAGGTCCACCACGGTGGCGCCGGGCGCCACGCCCAGTGTGTCGCGCAGCCAGTGGCCCAGCGCTTCGGGATAGTCGGGACGCCCGCGGGCGTAGGTGTCGGCCTGGGTCGAGAAACCCTGGGCCGCGGCAGGATGGAGGGTCGTCATGGCCCGTCACGATACGCCGGGCGCATGGCATCGACAAGACGCGCCGCAGCAACCTGGGGCTTCCGCGTCAGTGCTGCTGGCCCCAGCGGCGCACGGTCACGCGCTCCAGCGTGGCGAACACCAGCCCTTCCACGGCCAGCCCGATCAGGATCACCGTCGCCAGCCCCGCGAACACGCGGTCCGTGTAGAGCTCGTTGCGGTTCTGGAAGATGTACCAGCCCAGCCCGCCCTTGCCGGACGACGCGCCGAACACCAGTTCCGCCGCGATCAGCGTGCGCCACGCGAACGCCCAGCCGATCTTGAGCCCGGACAGGATGGCCGGCAGCGCGGCCGGCACCAGGATCAGCACCACATAGCGCAGCCCGCGCAGGCCATAGTTGCGCCCGGCCATGCGCAGCGTCTCGGGCACGCCCCGAAACCCGGCGTAGGTGTTCAGCGCCAGCGGCCAGAGCACCGAATGGATCAGCACGAAGACCAGGCTCTTGGTGCCCAGCCCGAACCACAGCAGCGCCAGCGGCAGCAGCGCGATGGCCGGCAGCGGGTTGAACATCGCCGTCAGCGTGTCCAGCAGGTCGCGCCCGGCGCGCGTGGACACGGCCAGCGTGGTCAGCACGAACGCCAGCGCCACGCCGGCCGCGTAGCCTTGCAGCAGGATCGACAGCGACACCAGCGCCTTGCCGGGCAGCTCGCCACTGACGATGGCGTCGGCAAACGCGCGCGCGGTCGACAGGAAGGTCGGCAGCAGCAGGTCGTTGTCCTGGATGCGGGCGATGATTTCCCACGCCAGCGCCAGCAGCGCCAGGATCACGGCCTTGCGCAGCCACCCCTGCTGCCACAGCCGGCGCGGCCAGGGCAGCGCGCGCGACACCGGCACGGCGGTAAACGGTTCGAGCGCCCGTTCGTACTCCGGACGCAGTGCGGGATGAGCGGTGGTCATGATCCGTGCCTCGCATTGGGGATGGCAACGGCCGGCGCGGCATCGGCCGGCGTCTCGAACAGCATCGCGTGGATGCGCTGCGCCGCCAGCTGGAATTCGGCGCTGCCCTGGCTGGCCAGCGTGAACTGGTGGCTGTTCAGCTCGGCGCGCACACGGCCCGGATGCGGCGACAGCAGCAGGATGCGACTGCCAACCACCAGCGCTTCCTCGATCGAATGGGTCACGAACAGCAGCGTGAACGCGGCATCGTCCCACAGCGCCAGCAGTTCTTCCTGCATGCGCCGCCGCGTCAGCGCGTCCAGCGCCGCGAACGGCTCGTCCATCAGCAGCACCTTGGGCCGCATGGCCAGCGCCCGGGCAATGGCCACGCGCTGCTTCATGCCGCCCGACAGCGTGTGCGGAAAGGCATCGGCAAACGCGGCCAGCCCGACCTTGTCGAGGTAGTGCATGGCGACGTCCGCCGCCTCCGCCTTCGACAAGCCACGCGCCTGCCGCAGCGGGAACATCACGTTCTGCCGCACCGTCTTCCACGGCGGCAACTGGTCGAACTCCTGGAACACGACGATGCGGTCCGGCCCGGGCGCCTGCACGCGGCGGCCGTCGAGCCGAATCTCGCCCTCGGCGGCGGGCACGAACCCGGCCACGGACTTCAGCAGCGTCGACTTGCCGCAGCCGGACGGCCCCAGCAGCACGAAGCGGTCGGCCGCATGGACGTCGAAGCTGACCTGGTGCGTGGCCCGTACCACGCGCTGCGGCGTGCGGTATTCCAGCGATACGTGGTCGACTTCCAGCAGCGGCTGCGGCTGGGGCACGACGCGCAGGCGCGTGCCGGCGGGATGGGCCTCGGCCATGTCAGCTCCCCTGCGCGGTGGCGGCATCCTGGAAGAAGTAGTCCTGCCAGGACTTCGGCTGGTTCTTGATGGCGCCCACGCGGTGCATGAACGCGGCCAGCGGGAACGTGTTCTGCGGCGTGATCTTGAACTGCACCTGCGGATTCCTGAGCACCTTGACCAGCAGCGCACGGTCGATCCTGGCCTTGTTCACGCGGATGTACAGGTCGGCGGCGGCCTCGGGGTTTTTGGTCGCCAAGGCGGCCGCCTCGGCCAGCGCGTCAACGAAGGCGCGGTAGGTCTTGGGATTGTCGTTGCGGAATTTCTCGGTGGCGTAGAGCACGGTGGCCGAGCTGGGCCCGCCAAGCACGTCGTACGAACTCAGCACGATGTGCGCGTTCGGGTTGCCGGCCAGTTCCTGCTCCTGGAACGGCGGATTGCCGAAATGGCCCGTGATTTCCGTGCCGCCGGCGATGATCGCCGCCGCGGCATCGGGGTGCGGCACGGCCACGGTCCACTTGTCGAGCCGGTTGAATTCCTTGTCGCCCCACTGCTTGGCCGCCGCCAGTTGCAGCACGCGCGACTGCACCGACACGGTCACGGCCGGCAGCGCGATGCGGTCCTTGTCGGTGAAGTCGGCAATCGACTTCACCTTGGGATTGTTCGAGACCAGGTAGTACGGGAAGTTGCCCAGCGACGCCACGCCCTTGACGTTCTGGCGGCCGTGCGTGCGGTCCCACAGCGTCAGCAGCGGGCCCACGCCGGCGCCGGCGATGTCGATGGCGCCCGACAGCAGCGCGTCGTTGACGGCCGCGCCGCCCGACAGCTGCGTCCATTCCACCTGGATATCGACGCCCTGCTGCTTGCCGTGCTTCTCGATCAGTTGCTGGTCGCGCGCCACGTTGAGCAGCAGGTACACCACGCCGAACTGCTCGGCGATGCGGATGCGCCCCTCCGCGTGCGCGGTGCCGGACAGGGCCAAGCCGGCGGTCAGCACGGCCAGCGTGGCGCGGCGCGAAAAGGTGGTGGCAAGGGCAATCAGGGACATGCGAAAGGCTCCGGGGACGCGGGATGGAAGAGTGGAAGACGGGCGGGCGAAGATCAGAACGGCGTGTCGCCCTCGATCGTCGTGCGGTACATCACGCGGCGCAGGTGGTCCGGCGTGCCGCCGGCCAGGTGCAGCAGCGAGCGGTTATCCCAGAAGACCAGGTCGTGCGCGCGCCAGTGGTGGCGGTAGACGTACCGGGGCTGCACGCTGTGCGCGAACAGTTCGTCCAGCAGCGCGCGGCTTTCCGCTTCTGGCAGGCCGACGATCCGCGTCGTGAAATGCTCGCTCACGAACAGCGCCTTGCGGCCCGTTTCGGGATGCGTCCGCACCACGGGATGCACCACGGGCCGGACCTGCGCGATCTGCTCGGGCGTCAGGTTGGGCCGCCACGGGCTGCGCTGCTGCAGTTCGGCGTAGCGCGCCAGATACGTGTGCTCGGCGGTCAGCCCTTCGACCCGGCGCTTCAGCGCGTCGGACAAGCCGTCGTACGCGGCATGCATGTTGGCGAACAGCGTGTCGCCGCCCTCGGCCGGCAGTTCGATGGCGTGGAGCAGCGAGCCGAGGCTCGGCTTTTCCTTGTACGACAGGTCCGAGTGCCAGAAATGGCCCGCATCGCCCAGCCCGATTGGCTTGCCGTCGCGCAGCACGTTCGACACGATCAGGATCTCGGGATGGTTGGCAAGCTGGAACTGGTGCAGCACGTGGATCTGCAGCGGCCCGAAGCGGCGGCTGAACGCAATCTGCTGGTCTGGCGTGATGCGCTGGTCGCGGAACACCACCACGTGGTGATCCAGGTGCGCGCGATGGATGCGGCGGAAGTCATCGTCGGACAACGGCTGGCTCAGGTCCAGCCCGACGACTTCGGCACCCAGCGCGGCACCCAGCGGGCGAATCTCGAAATCCTGGCGGGTGGCTACGGCAACGGTCATGGCGGAATCGGCTCCTGGGGGCAAGCACAAGCCTTGCACTGTAGGGACGCGCAGCACCGCAGACAACGAACAAAAAAGCGGGGCGATATGCGGGGAGCGCATATGGGCGCCCTGCTGCTGAGCCTCGGCCGTCCCCAGCCCGTGCGCCACCGCACACCCCCTCCCCGGATTCCTGCCCTATAGTCGAAGGCAGCAGCGTCCACAAGATGCTGCGCCGCACAGGACACAGCGAACCACAAGGGGACCATCACATGGGCACTGTTGCGCGCTTTGACATTGGATTTACCCGCTACCTCTCCCCCGAGGGCAGCCCTGCCCCCGACCTTCCCGACTTTGCCCGCGACCCGGCCGCGCTGCTGCCGCTCTATCGCGCCATGGTGCTCACCCGGCAGTTCGACCTGAAGGCCATCGCGATGCAGCGCACGGGCCAGATCGGCACGTTTGCGTCGGCGCTCGGGCAGGAGGCGATTGGCGTGGGCGTGGCGATGGCGATGCGGGCGGACGACGTGCTGATCCCGTCGTACCGCGACCACGCCGCGCAGTTCGTGCGTGGCGTCACGATGACAGAGAGCCTGCTGTACTGGGGCGGCGACGAGCGCGGCAGCGGCTTTGCGGCGGTGCCGCACGACTTTGGCAACTGCGTGCCGATTGGCACCCAGGTGGGCCATGCGGCCGGCGTGGCCTATGCGTTCAAGCTGCGCCAGCAGCCGCGCGTGGCCGTCTGCATCATCGGCGACGGCGGCACGTCCAACGGCGCGTTCTACGAAGGCATGAACATGGCGGGCGCGTGGCAGGTGCCGCTGGTCATCGTCATCAACAACAACCAGTGGGCCATCTCGATGCCGCGCGCGCGGCAGACGGCGGCGGCCACGCTGGCGCAGAAGGCCATCGCGGCCGGCATTCCCGGCGAACAGGTGGACGGCAACGACGTGATCGCCGTGCGCGAGCGCGCGGGCGCGGCCATCGAACGGGCGCGCGACGGCGCGGGGCCGGCGCTGATCGAGGCCGTCACGTACCGGCTGGGCGACCACACTACGGCCGACGACGCGTCGCGCTACCGCGACGAGGCCACCGTCAAGGAAGCCTGGCGGCAGGAGCCGATCAAGCGGCTGCGCGACTACCTGGCCAGCGTGGGCGCGTGGGATGCCGCGCGCGAGGAGGCGCTGGTGCGCGAGACCCAGGCGGCCGTCGGCGCGGCGGTGCAGGCGTACCTGGACCTGCCCCACCCCGACGTCACCGCGATGTTCGATTGCCTGTACGAGACGCTGCCGGCCGCGCTGGCCGACCAGCTCGATACCGCCCGGCGCTACGCCGCCCCCGCCACGGAGACCGATCATGGCTGAACTCCATCTCGTGGAAGCGGTGAACCTGGCGCTGGCCCACGCGCTGGCGCACGACCCCGACGTGGTGCTGCTGGGCGAGGACATCGGCGTCAACGGCGGCGTGTTCCGCTCGACGGTCGGCCTGCAGGCGCGCTTTGGCGAGGCGCGCGTCATCGACACGCCGCTGGCCGAAGGCGGCATCGTCGGCGCGGCCATCGGCATGGCGGCGATGGGTCTCAAGCCCGTGGCCGAGATCCAGTTCGCGGGCTTCATCTACCCGGCCATCGACAACATCCTGAACCACGCCGGCCACCTGCGGCACCGCACGCGCGGGCGGCTCACCTGTCCGCTGGTGGTGCGCGCGCCCAGCGGCGCCGGCATCCACGCGCCCGAGCATCACTCCGAAAGCCCCGAGGCGCTGTTCGCGCATATCCCCGGCCTGCGCGTGGTCATGCCGTCGTCGCCGGCGCGGGCCTACGGGCTGCTGCTGGCCGCGATCCGCGACCCCGACCCGGTGATCTTCTTCGAGCCGACGCGGCTCTACCGGCTGTTCCGGCAGGAGGTGGCCGACGACGGCGCGGCACTGCCGCTGGACGCATGCTTCACGCTGCGCGAAGGCAGCGACATCACGCTGGTCAGCTGGGGCGCCATGGTGCAGGAGACGCTGGCCGCCGCGGACCAGCTGGCCGACGACGGCATCTCGGCCGCCGTCATCGACGTGGCGACGCTGAAGCCGCTGGACATGGAGACCATCCTCGAATCGGTGGCGCAGAGCGGCCGCTGCGTGATCGTGCACGAGGCGCCGCGCACGGCCGGCGTGGGCGCCGAGATTGCCGCGAACCTGGCCGATGCCGGGCTCTACTCGCTCAGCGCGCCGGTGCAGCGCGTGACCGGCTACGACACCGTGGTGCCGCTGGCGCGGCTGGAGCACAGCTACCTGCCGTCCGTGGCGCAGATTGTGGACGCGGCGCGGCGCGCGCTGGACGCGGCGTAGGCCCGCTCGGGAACCAGCCAGGAACACCGGAGACGACAGGAGACGACCATGCGGATCTTCAAGCTGCCCGACCTGGGCGAAGGGTTGCAGGAGGCCGAGATCGTGACGTGGCACGTGAAGCCCGGCGACGCCATCGACGCCGACCAGCCGCTGCTGTCGGTGGAGACCGCCAAGGCCATCGTCGAGATTCCGTCGCCGTTCGGCGGGCGCGTGGAAAAGCTGTTCGCCCGGCCCGGCGACATCGTCCACCTGGGCGCGCCGCTGGTGGGCTTCGAGGGCGCGGGCGCGTCGGAGGATGCGGGCACGGTCGTGGGCGCCGTCAAGGTGGGCACGCACGTGGTGCGCGAGGACACGGCCCGCGTGGGCGCCGCCGGCATCCACGGCGGCCACGGCCTGCGCGCCACGCCCGCGGTGCGGGCGCTGGCGCGCAAGCTGTCGGTCGATCTGGCGATGGTCACGCCGTCGGGCCGCGACGGCGTGATCACGGCCACCGACGTGCAGCGCGTGGCCACCACGCTGTCCGAACTGGGTCCGGCCGAGGTGGTCCGCGGCGTGCGGCGCGCGATGGCGCAGAACATGGCGCGCGCGCAGAGCGAGGTGGCGGCGGCCACGGTCATGGACGATGCCGACCTGCACGCATGGCAGACCGTGGGAACCACCGCCGCCGGCCACGACGTGACGATCCGGCTGGTGCGCGCGCTGGTGGCCGGCGTGCGCGCCGAGCCGGCGCTGAACGCGTGGTACGAGGGGCGCACCGGCCATCGGCATCTGCTGGAACGGATCGACGTCGGCATCGCGGCGGACCTGCCCGAGGGGCTGTTCGTGCCGGTGCTGCGCAACGTCGGCAAGCGGGACGCGGCCGACCTGCGCGCCGGGCTGGAACGGATGCGCGCCGACATCAAGGCGCGCACCATCGCGCCCGAGGAGATGCGTGGCAACACCATCACGCTGTCGAACTTCGGCATGATCGCCGGCCGCTATGCCGCGCCCATCGTGGTGCCGCCCACCGTGGCGATCCTGGGCGCCGGCCGCATCCGCGACGAGGTGGTGGCCGCCGGCGGCGTGCCGGCCGTGCACCGCGTGATGCCGCTGTCGCTGACGTTTGACCACCGCGTGGTCACGGGCGGCGAGGCCGCGCGCTTTCTGCGTGCCGTGATCGCCGACCTGGAGCGGCCCGACTGAGGGAGTGACGAACGCGCTACCGGCGCCGCCCTCGGCCATTGGGCGGACGTGCAATGTCCGCCGCAGTTCCTATACTGGATGGCCGGACCGATCGACAACCGCAACCCATCCAAGGAGCCTGACCATGGCCATCCGCATTGGCGAGACCGCCCCGGACTTCACCGCCGAAACCACCGAGGGCCCGATCCACTTCCACGAATGGATCGGCGACAGCTGGGCGATCCTGTTCTCGCACCCCAAGGACTTCACGCCGGTCTGCACCACCGAACTGGGCTACATGGCGCGGCTCAAGCCCGAGTTCGACAAGCGCAACACCAAGGTCATCGGGCTGTCCATCGACCCCGTGGGCGACCACTCGCGCTGGGCCAAGGACATCGAGGAGACCCAGGGCACCGCCGTGAACTTCCCGATGATCGGCGACCACGACCTGACCGTGGCCAAGCTCTACGACATGATCCACCCCGAGGCCAGCGGCAGCGGCCCGCGCACGGCCGTGGACAACGCCACGATCCGCTCGGTGTTCTGGATCGGCCCGGACAAGAAGATCAAGGCGATGCTGGTCTACCCGATGAGCGCCGGCCGCAATTTCGACGAGGTGCTGCGGCTGCTGGACTCCCTGCAGCTCAATGCCAAACACACGGTGGCCACGCCGGTCAACTGGAAGCCGGGCGACGACGTGATCATCCCGACCTCGGTGTCCGACGAGGACGCAAAGAAGAAGTATCCGGAAGGATTCAAGACGCTCAAGCCGTACCTGCGCACGGTGGCCCAGCCGAAGTAGCCGCGCGGCTAACTGGTTTGAGTTAAGCCTTCTGGCGCGTGGAACTATCCACAGGTTGCGTGGATAATCGCCCTCTTGACAGCCCGCAAACCCGCGCCAGCCCTCACAGGAGCTGGCGTGCCTTTTTTTTGGGCAAAGCCGGTTCAGGGGGTTTTGTTGCGTGCGACGGGGTTTTGTGCGGGGGTGGGGGGTGGCGTTGCCTGTGGCAGGACGCAGGGTTTTGCTCCCCTCCGCCGCCGGCGGGAGAGGGGTTGGGGATGAGGGCCAACGGTCCAGTTCGAGACCGGTCGGCAAGCAGAGCCTCCATGCCCTCTCCCCCGGCCCCTCTCCCGCGTCGCGGGAGAGGGGAGACAACCATCGGTAACTCAATACATCCCGATCACGGGTGCCGCGCCAGCACGCCGCGGATCGTGTCGGCCAGGTCCTTGGCCAGGAACTTCGACACGTAGGCGTCGGCGCCGACCTTGCGCACGTGTTCCTCGCTGGCCTCGCCCGACAGCGACGAGTGGATGACCACGGGCAGCGACTTGAGCCGCGCGTCGGCCTTGATCTTGCGCGTCAGCGTGAAGCCGTCCATCTCGGGCATTTCCAGGTCGGTCAGCACCAGCGACACCTCGTCGCGGATCGACCTGCCCTGGCTTGCGGCCAGGTCGGCGATCTCGCCCAGCATGTCCCACGCTTCCTGGCCGGTCTTGGTCATCACCACGGGCACGCCCATGGCCTTGAGGCCGTTCTCGATCAGGCCGCGCGCCAGGGCGGAATCGTCGGCGCACAGGATCTTGGTGCCCGGGCGCAGGCTGAGCTGCGGGCCCACGGTGGCCGGGTCCACGTCGGGCTGGCGCGTGGGCAGCACGTCGCGCAGGATCTGCTCCACGTCCAGCACCTGCACCAGGCGCGGGTTGTCGCCGCCGGCGTCGAGCTTGGCGATGCTGGTCACCAGCCCGCCCTTGACGCTGTTCTCGGCCGAGATCACCTGGCTCCAGTCCAGCCGCACGATTTCCTCCACGGCCTCGACGGCAAAGCCTTGCGTGGAGCGCGCGTATTCGGTCACGAGCATGATGTTCAGGCCCGACTTCGGCTTGCATTCCAGCAGGCGCGGCAGGTCGATGACCGGAATCACCTGCCCGCGGATGTCCGCCATGCCCAGGATCGCCGGCTCGGCGCCCACCACCGACGTCACCGACGGCATGACCAGGATTTCCCGGACCTTGAAAACGTTGATGCCGAACAGTTCGGACTGTCCGCTGTGCGTCGCGTCGCCAAGTCGGAACAACAGCAACTCGAACTGGTTGTTGTTGGTCAGGTTGGTGCGCTCGTCGATGTCTCTCATCGCGCTGGTCATGCTGGGGCTCCGCTGGCTCGCTGTGTGGATATGAGGGTTGCCAAAGGGCTATCGGCGGCCCGGCCGTGACCTTTAGCGCGGCGTGGCCCGTGTGACCGATGCATGGCCCCGGCGGCCCACCGAGGGAAATCCCTGAGGCGCCGCAGGCACCGCATTACCGTGGATATTCGGCGCCGGGCATGTTCCGCATCCGGGCCCGATGATGACCCGGCAGGACGCCTCGCCTACCTTTGAGCCCGCTGGAACCGGCCCGCCAGAGGCCCGGACCGGCGCCCCGGCCTCACTGGCCGGACACCGAGGAAAGAGACACCCGCACCCCTTGCCCGATGCCGACGGGAACTCCGCCCTCACACCCCGGAACCACGTGAGACGAGGCTGACGCCCGATCCGTACGCGGACGCGCGCAGCGCCCCAGCAAGGAGACTGACCATGATCGAACAGCCCTATCCGTCCGTCACGGACGTGGACGCCGCGCCCCCGGCCAGCGGCCGGATCGACCAGTATTTCGGCATTACCGCGCGCGGCAGCACGCAGCGCCGCGAGGTGGTGGCCGGCGTCACCACGTTCATGGCGATGGTCTACGCCGTGTTCGTGGTGCCCGGCATGCTCGGCAAGGCCGGCTTCGACACCAGCGCCGTGTTCGTGGCCGTATGCCTGACCACCGCGTTCGGGTCGCTGCTGATGGGCCTGTGGGCACGCCTGCCCATCGCCATCGGCTGCGCCATCTCGCTGACCGCGTTCATGGCGTTCGGGCTCGTGCTGGGCCAGAAGCTGTCGCCGGCGGTGGCGCTGGGCGCCGTATTCCTGATGGGCGTGGTCTTCACGGCCATCTCGGTCACGGGCGTGCGCTCGTGGATCCTGCGCAACCTGCCCGCCGGCGTGGCACACGGTGCCGGCATCGGCATCGGGCTGTTCCTGCTGCTGATTGCCTCGAACGAGGTGGGGCTGGTGGTCAAGAACCCCGCGCCGGGCCTGCCGGTGGCGCTGGGCCATATCACGTCGTTCCCGGTGATGATGTCGGTGCTGGGCCTGGCCGCGATCTTCGGCCTGGAGCGCCGCCGCGTACCGGGCGGCATCCTGCTCGTGATCGTCGGCATCTCCGCGCTGGGGCTGGTGTTCGATCCGGCCGTCAAGTTCACGGGCGTGTTCGCGCTGCCGTCGCTGTCCGCGCCGGGCCAGACGTCGCTGATCGGCGCGATGGACGTGCGCGGCGCGCTGTCGGCCGCCGTGCTGCCCAGCGTGCTGGCACTGGTCATGACCGCCGTGTTCGACGCCACGGGCACCATCCGCGCCGTGGCCGGACAGGCCAACCAGCTCGACGCCACGGGCCGCATCCACAACGGCGGCCGCGCGCTGACCGCCGATTCGGTCAGCTCGATCTTCTCCGCGTTCTTCGGCGGCGCCCCGGCGGCGGCCTATATCGAATCCACCGTCGGCGTCGCGGCCGGCGCCCGCACGGGCCTGGCCGCCGTGACCGTCGGCGTGCTGTTCCTGGCCGTGATGTTCTTCTCGCCGCTGGCCGGGCTGGTGCCGTCGTACGCCACGGCGCCGGCGCTGATGTACGTGGGCCTGCTGATGCTGTCGAGCGTGTCGCGCCTGCACATGGACGACCTTGTCGATTCCTTGGCCGGCCTGGTCTGCGCGGTATTCATCGTGCTGACCTGCAATATCGTCACCGGCATCATGCTCGGCTTCTGCACGCTGGTGATCGGCCGCATCGTCGCCGGCGAATGGCGCAAGCTCAATGTCGGCACGGTAGCCATTGCGGTGGCGCTGGCCGCGTTCTATGCCGGCGGCTGGGCCATCTGACGGCATCGTATTTTCCGTAGAACACGGTCCGCCAATATCGACCGGCACACCGAAATTCCGCCCTGCCACGGGGCGGCACCGATGTCTCCTCCACCTGGGATGACCGGTGGATTTGCCAGCCCTCGGGTACTTTCCCCCGGGGGCTTTTTTTATTGGCACGAGCTGCCGTGGCCCGGCCGAATATATCCGCGCCCGGGTGCCAAAACCTGTCAAAAATACCAGCGTCGCCAATCGTGCAAAGCGCCGCGGCGTCCCGGCAAATTTCGGAATCCGCTGAATGGCGGGTCGGACGACCACCGATTTGGTTATCGCGATTGCGGCGGCAGATTCTCGATTATCCGGCGATTCGAGGTTGCCTCGCCTTGCCGATTGTGGTTAGGATGCGAGCCAGCGCGACAAATGCCGGATAGCGCCAGATTCCGCCGGACAATCCCATAACTGGTCATTGCGATACCGTTTCTCCGCAAATCGGTTAGCGGGCCTTTTGCGAATTGGCGTTTGAATGCGTGCTTTTCGCGATAATTCTTGTAATATTTTTGTTATGCGGACCCGTTTGCAGCGTCACGCAACGGCCGCCAATCTGAACGGGGATCCAAAAATGCCGACATACAAGCAACTGCTGGCCGAAAAAGAAGCGCTGGAAGCCAAGCTCAGCGAAGTGCGTGCCAATGAAGTGGCCGGCGTGATCGAACAGATTCGCAAGCTGATGGCCGATTATGATCTCAGCGTCGAGGACATCGCGCCCAAGCGCCGCCGTGGCCGTCCGGCCGGCACCGGTGCCGCGCGCAAGACCGCGTCGGCGCTGCCGCCGAAGTATCGCGATCCCAAGACCGGCAAGACGTGGTCGGGCCGTGGCCGCGCGCCTGCCTGGCTGGGCAAGCGCCCCGAGCGCTTCCTGATCGAACAGGCCTGACCCACCCCTCCCCTGGCCCGGCCGCCCGGCCGGCCGCCATCGCCCGCGCGCCCTAGCGCGCCTCGCACAGGTACTCGGGCCGCAGGGCCCGGAAACCCTGCTGCGAAGGTTCCGGTACCACCGTCGCACCACCATCGGCCGTCGGCCTCAACTGCAACACGCGCGCCGCGCATTGCGTGGCGGCATCGTCGCGGGTGTAACGGATTTCATATTGCTGGTTCACTTGCGGGATGAACGACACCCCGGCCGCGCAGCGGGCGTCGTCGGCCGGCGGCGCGGCGTACGACGTCACCGCGATAAAGATCCGCTTGCCCGGCACCACCTTGCGCTCGCGCGTGCGCGACGGCGGCTCCGGCGCGATGCCCGCCATGTCCAGCGTCGAGTCGCGCCCCATCGCCGCCAGTTGCTTGCCGGTGCCGGCCAGTACCAGCGGGCGCGGCGACGGACACCGGGCCGGGTCCAGCACGCTGAACGTGGTCCGGTCGTCGGTGCTGGTCATCAGTCTTACGCTGGCGTACGGCGCATCGGACGGCACGCGGTAGTACGACACGCAGCCACCCAGCGCGACGGCCACGGCCAGGGCGGACGGCACGGCAGCAAACGGAATCCTGCGCATAGCGGGCACGAAGCGGACAGTTGGACGAGGTTGGTGCCACAGCATGGCGACATCGGGCCAGGCCGGACGTGCGCCGGGCCACGCTGAGGATATCCACAGCTTCTGTGGATATCCTGCCGGCCCGATCCGCCGGGGGCCTGTCGGTGCGGTATCGCACCGGACTGCCCAAGAATTAGGCAGCCGGCCCGGCCCCGTTCGCTCCCGATCCCCAACAGATCCCCCGCCCGCCGCGCGGCCGTAACTAGGCAATGTAGGTCAGGATCGCGGCGAACCCAAGGCCGGCGTACCGGGCGGCGCATCGCGCCAGCGCTCGGCCAGGAAGTCGACGAACGCCCGCACCCGGGCCGGCACCAGCCGGCGCTGCGGCATGACGGCGTAGATGCCGTTGGCGGCGATGGTATAGTCCGGCATCACCCGCACGAGCCGGCCCGCCCGCAGATCGTCGCAGACATGCCATGTGGAATGCATGGCAATCCCGAAACCGGCCAGCGCCGCGTCCGACAGCAGTTCCCCCGTATTGGCCTCCACGCGCCCCCGCACGCGCACCGCAATTTCCCCGCCCTTGCCGTCCTCGAACCGCCAGACATCGGCCCGGCCCTGCGCGCCCACCAGCACCAGGCACTGATGCCCCGTCAGATCGGCCGGCGTCCGCGGCATGCCGTGCGCGCGCAGGTAGTCGGGCGACGCGCACAGCAGCCGCTGGTTGTCGGCCAGCTTGCGCGCCACCAGCGTGGAGTCGTCCAGCGAGCCGATGCGGATGGCCAGGTCGAAGCCGCTGCTGACCACGTCCAGCACGCGGTCGTCCAGGTTGACGCTGACATGGACGTCCGGATACCGGCGCAGAAATTCGGTCAGCAGCGGCGACACGTACTGCCGCCCGAATGACGCCGAGGTCGTCAGCCGCAGCGTGCCCGAGATGCCGCTGCCCGCCTGGCGCAGCGACCCGGCCAGCGCCTCCAGGTCTTCCACCAGCGGCCGCCCCTGCTCGGCCAGCACCGCGCCCTCGGGCGTGGCATGCAGCCGGCGCGTGGTGCGATGCAGCAGCCGGACGCCCAGTTCGCGTTCCAGCCGTTGCAGCCGCTGGCTGGCCACCGCCACCGAAATGTCCAGGCTGCGCGCCGCCGCGCTGATCGATCCCAGGTCCAGCACCCGCAGGAACAGCCCGATGTCGCCGATGCGATCCATGATTCTCAACGATTGATTGAAACTGATTCTCGATATTGCCCGTTTTTCGAAGAATCAGAAAGGCCGAGACTGGCGGCCTGCTCCGCTCCCCCGGCCGGCGCCGTGCTCGCCGGTCCACCTTTTTTGCGAGAACCGACCATGACCGCCCCCGTTCCACCCGTTTCCACCCCCGCCACCGGCGCCCCGCCCGCGCGGATGCCGGCCGCCCTCTACGCGCTGACTGCCGGCTCGTTCGGCATCGGCTGCGCCGAATTCGTGATCATGGGCCTGCTGCTGCAGGTGGCGTCAGACCTGGGCGTGACCATCGCGTCCGCCGGCATGCTGGTGTCGGGCTACGCGCTCGGCGTGTTCGCCGGCGCGCCGGTCCTGACCCTGCTGACGCGCCGCATGCCGCGCAAGGCCGTGCTGATGGGACTGATGATGGTCTACACGGTCGGCAACGCCGCGTGCGCGCTGGCGCCCGACTACACCACGCTGATGGTGGCGCGCGTGGTCACGTCGCTCACGCACGGCACGTTCTTTGGCGTGGGCGCCGTGGTGGCCACCGGCCTCGTGCCGGCCAACCGCCGCGCGTCGGCCATCTCGGTGATGTTCTCGGGCCTGACGCTGGCCACGCTGCTCGGCATGCCGGCCGGGGCCTGGCTGGGACTGCATTTTGGCTGGCGTGCCACGTTCTGGGCCATGACCGCCATCGGGCTCGTGTCGCTGACGGTGATCGCGCTGCTGGTGCACGGCAGCCGCGACGACAGCGCGCCGGTGCGGCTGGTCGACGAACTGAAGACCATCGGCCGCCCGCAGGTGCTGCTGGGCCTGCTGATGACCGTGCTGCAGGCGCTGGGCACGTTCGCCGTCATCACCTATATCCAGCCGATGCTCACGCGCGTGACCGGCTTCGGCGAGGCCGCCGTGTCGCCCATCCTGCTGCTGTTCGGCGGCGGCATGATCATCGGCAACATCCTCGGCGGCCGCATGGCGGACCGCCACCCCACCGGCGCGCTGCTGGGCGCGGTGGCCGCGCTGACCGTGGTGCTGGCCGCGATGACGCTGTCGCTGCACAGCCACGTGGGCGTGGTGATCTTTGTGGGCGTGCTGGGCATCGCCGCGTTCTCGACCGTCTCGCCGCTGCAGCTGCGCGTGCTGCGTCATGCGCAGGGCGCCGGCCAGAACCTGGCGTCGAGCTTCAACATCGCGGCGTTCAATCTTGGCAACGGGCTGGGGGCGTGGCTGGGCGGCGTGGTCGTCGACCACGGCCCGGGCCTGCCGGCGCTGCCGTGGGTGGCCGCGCTGGCGCCGCTGGCGGCGCTGGGCATCGCGCTGCTGGCCGTGCGGCTGGAACGCCGGGCGGCCGGCGCGGGCGGCGCCTACCATCTCGACCCGGCTTGATGGCGGTCAACGAGGCCGCTGCCGATCTTGACGATGATGATGCCCGCATATTGCGGGCGTGCTCCGGTCCGTCGCAACACATGGCGCCTGCGCATCGACCCTGTGCCCAACCCACGCACTCCGATTGCCCCACACGCTCGCCATGCCCGTTGCCGACCTCGACGAATTCGCCCTCTACAACCGCATCCAGGACCATTTCCCGCTCGACGCGCGCCCGTACCAGAGCGCCGGCGAGCCGTTCAACCTGTCCGAACACACGCTGCTGAGCCTGCTTGCCCGCGACCTGGGCAACGGCCGCATCAGCCGCATCGGCGCCGTCTTCGCGCCGAACACCATTGGCGCCACCACAGTGGCCGCCCTGTCGATCCCGCAGGCCCGGATGGAGCACGCGGTCGACCGCATCAACCTCGATCCCGACATCAGCCAGAGCCATGCGCGCGAAGGCCACCGCTACAACCTCTGGTTCGTGGCCGGCGCGCGCGACCGTGGCACGCTGGACGGCGTGCTGGCGCGGATTGCCGCCGACCTGGGCCAGCGCCCCGTGGACCTGCCGCTCGAACGCGAATACCGGGCCGACCTGGGCCTGCCGCTCGGCGCCGGCCGGGGCGGCCGCCGCGTGCCCGCGCAGCCGCCGCTGATCCTGAGCCCGCCCGAGCCGCCCATCCTCGACGAGGCCGACTGGCGGCTGGCGGCGGCGCTCGAAGCCGGCTTGGCGCTGACGCCCCACCCCTACCACGCCCTCACGCGCCGCGCCGGGCTGCCGCTGTCCGATACGCTCGCGCGGCTGGCGCGCTGGCGCAGCGCGGGCGTGATCCGCCGCTTCGGCGCGATCCTGCGGCACCGTCCGTTCGGCTATACCCATAACGTGATGTGTGTCTGGAATGTGCCCGACGCGCGCGTGGATGCGGTCGGCATGCGGCTGGCCCATGTGCCGCACGTCAGCATGTGTTTCCGGCGCGCGCGGCGGCTGCCGCTGTGGCAGTACAACCTGTTCGCGATGATCCACGCGCGCAGCGCCAGCGAGCTGAATGCCACGCTGGCGCGCTTTGACGCCGTCGGCGGCCTGGCCGACGCGCCGCGCGCCGTGCTGCGGGCCAGCCACTGCTTCAAGCAGCGCGGCACGCGCTACGGCGGGGCACTGCCCGAGTTCTGAATCAGGCGCCGCGCGGCTCGGGGAACAGCAGCGCCAGCCGCTGCGCCATCGCCCCCAGCCATTCGGGCCGTGGCGCGGCATCGAGCCAGTACTTGACTTCGAGCCCCAGCGCCGTGTCGCCCCGTATCGATAGCCTGCGCTGGAAGAACAGCGTGTCGGTGTCGGCATCGCCGCTGATCAGCCGCAGGTAGCTCAGCGCGCCCGCGTGCAGCGTCAGGTCGGTCTCCCGATCGTCGAACGGCCCCGGCAGGAACCGGCCGTTGGCACAGTGAAAACGCACCGCCAGGCCGATGTCGTCCACGGTCAGCGAGAACGTCCGGCCATCGAGCGCGGCTGGCGGCGCCAGCCAGCCGGCCCGGCGCATCGCTTCGAGCGCCACCACCAGCGGCGCGGCGCGCAGCGGGGCGGGCAGGTGGCGATGTACGCGCGTCGCCACCGATTGCAGGATCGTCATGCCAGCGCTCCTTGTCCGGCTTCTTGTTCCGTGTGCGACAGCCACCGGATGCCCGGCGCGCCGCTCCAGTAGCCATTGCTCGGCAACGCCCCGGCCGGGGTCACGCTGGCCGGGGCCGCCTCGCGCGCACCGCGGCGGATGGCGTCGAGATGGGCGATGACATCGAACGTGCCCGAGGCGTGCGGGCTGATCCGCAGGTAGCCGATGCCCGCCGCGGCCATCCGCGACGCCTGCGCGCACAGGTCCAGGCACGTGGCCGACTGCGTCTGGATGCCGTTGAGCGTGAAGAACGCCTGTCCCTCGCCCGTGTCGGCCACCAGGCCATCGGGATAGTCCATGCAGCGGAACTCGCACGCGTCCTTGCGCAGCCGATGGTGCCGCGCCGTGAAGCAGCGCGCCGAGAACGCCAGCGGCATGCGGCCCCAGACCATCGCCTCCAGGTCCATCCCGCCCGGCCGGGCCGCAGCCAGCGCCGCCATCGTGTCGCCATCCATCTCCACCGGTACCGTGCAGCCCGTGGCGCCCAGTTGCGCCAGCCAGGCCAGCGTGCCGGCGTGGTAGACGTTCAGGTGCGGCCCGCCGATGAACGGCCGGCCCGCCATGTTCTGCACTGCGCCCAGGTCGTTGGCCTCGACCAGATAGTCGTCCTGCGCGCAAACCCGGCGCATCACGGCGATGTCGCTGTCCGATTCCACGAGCACCGGCGTGGACAGCACCACCTGCTTGCCGGCGTCGCGCAGCATGCCGGCCACGTCGAGCCAGTCGGCCAGCCGCATCTCGTGGCGGCGCGTGCAGACGGCCTCGCCCAGGTAGACGCGGTCTACGGCGGTGTCGGCGACGGACGCATAGAACTGCAGCACGGTCGCGCGAGGCCAGTAGTAGAGCAGCGGGCCGAGCGCAAGCCGGCACGCCGGGGCCGTCGGGGCCGGATTCGTGGAAAGGGGGGTAGCCATGGTGGATGTGGGCGGAAGGTGCAGCGTGGGGGGATTCGGGAAGCGGGATCGGGCTATCGCCACGGACGGTCGTAGGCGCCCTGCGTGACCTGGTCGCCCTCGGCATGGCGGCCCAGCGTGGCCTGCCAGTCCTGGCGCGGCACGAAGCGCCGGGGGTCGCGGCAGGCATCGTCGATGGCAGCGCGCAGCACGCCCACCACGTCGGCCACATAGCGCGGGCTGCGCTGGCGGCCTTCGATCTTGATCGCCGCGATGCCGATGTCGATCAGCGACGGCAGCAGCGACACCGCGTTCAGGCTGGTAGGCTCCTCCAGCACGTAGCCGCGCTCGCCTTCCACCGTGAACCGGCCCTTGCACAGCGTGGGATAGCCGGCCGGTTCGCCGGGCGCGTAGCTGTCGATCAGGATGCCGGACAGCCGCGCCTGCATGGTGCCGTCGCGCTCGTCCCAGCGCACCGCGTGGGCCGGCGAGCAGACGCCCTTGTTGTTGGGCGAGTCGCCCGTGGCGTAGGACGACAGCAGGCAGCGCCCTTCGGCCATCACGCACAGGCTGCCGAAGCCGAATACCTCCAGCTCCACGTCGGTCTGGCGCGCCAGCCGGGCGATCTGCGGCACCGACAGCACGCGCGGCAGCACCACGCGCCGGATGCCGAACTGCTGGCGCATCAGCTCGATGGCATCGGCATGGGTGGCGGAGCCCTGCACCGACAGGTGGATGCGCAGCGACGGGTGCCGCTGCGCGGCGTAGGCGATGAGCCCGGCGTCGGCCATGATCACGGCATCCGCGCCCAGCGCGGCGGCGGCGTCCACGGCATGGTGCCAGCGCTCCACGTGGCCCATCTGGGCGAAGGTGTTGATGGCGAACAGCACCTCGGCGCCGCGCGCGTGCGCTTCGGCCACGCCGGTGCGGATATCGTCCTCGCTGAAGTTCAGGCCGCCGAAATTGCGCGCGTTGGTGGCATCGCGCAGGCCCAGGTAGACGGCGTCGGCGCCATGCTGCAGCGCCATGCGCAGCGCCGCCAGCGACCCGGCCGGCGCTACCAGTTGAGGGCGGCGGATCGCGCCCGGGGATTGTGTCATCGCGTGATGCATCGGGAAGGGGAACCCCCGGATGCTAGCGATTTGACGAGATCGCGCCTTTGACCGTGCGCAAATCCGACAGCGGGCGGACGGGCCGGCCGCCGGGCCGGCTCAGCGCGGCGCCGCGCCCAGCCGGGCCGAAAGCTGGTCGGCCAGCGCGCGCACCTGCCGGCCGATACGTTCGCCGGTGGCGGCGTCTATCTCGCTGCTCAGGTAGCTGACCGCGATGGCACCGGCGGCCCGCGTCTGCTGCGCGTCGAACACGGGCGCGCCGAAGCAGGTCATGCCTTCGCGCATCTGGCCGTTGTCGATCGAATAGCCGGCCGCGCGCACCTGCTCCAGCTCGGTGGCCAGTGCCGCCGCGCTGCCCACGCTGGCTCGCGTCAGCGGCGCCGGCAGGCCATCGGCGAACAGGCGCCGCACGTCGGCGGACGGCAGCGTGCTTAGCATCGCCTTGCCGGTGGCCGTGTACGGCGCGGGCAGCCGCATGCCGATGCGGAACGTCACGCCCAGCGGCCGGTCGCCGTTCTGGCAGGCCAGGTAGACCACTTCGGCCCCTTCCAGCGTGGACAGCGTGACCGTGGCGTCGTGGAAGGCATCGGTCTGGGACCAGAGCGCGCGGAATTCCTCGGTGATCTGGGTCTGCGCCAGGAAGGCGTTGACCCAGCCCATCACGTGCGGGCCCAGCGCCATCGCGCCGCTCGGCAGGCGCTTGAGCAGTTGAAGCTGCGCCAGCGTGTCGCACATGCCGTGCAGCGAACTCTTGGGTGCGCCGGTCAGGCGCGTCAGGTCCGCCAGCGTGAGCGGGGTGGCCGACGCGGCGATGGCATCGAGCACCTGCACGGCCCGGACCACGGCCGGCGAGGTCGGCCGGCTGTCGGGCGTCAGGTCGGCAGGCGGGGTATAGGCGGATTTGGGCATTGGAGACGGCAGGACTGGAACGGATGGCGATGCTGGCGGTCTGCCCGGCATGGGCGTATGATCGAGCATCGTTCGACATACGGAATATAGTTCAATCTATTGAACGCCGGCAAGTCTGACGTGAGGCTGCGCCGACGCCGTGACTCTCTCGGGGAAATTCGCCATGCAACTGAAGGATCCTTCGCTCTTCCGCCAACTCGCTTATGTGGACGGCCAGTGGCAAGGCGCCGATTCCGGCGCGACGTTCGACGTGACCGACCCGGCCACCGGCGAGGTCATCGCCAGGGTGGCGGACCTGGGCGCCGCCGAGACCGAGCGCGCCGTGGCCGCCGCCGAGGTGGCGCAGAAGGGCTGGGCCGCGCTGACCGGCAAGGCCCGCGCCGCCATCCTGCGCCGCTGGTTCGACCTGATGGTTGCCAATACCGACGACCTGGCCTACCTGATGACCCGCGAACAGGGCAAGCCGCTGGCCGAGTCCAAGGGCGAGATTGCCTACGCCGCGAGCTTTATCGAATGGTTCGCCGAGGAAGCCAAGCGCGTGGACGGCGAGGTGCTGGCGTCCCCCGCCGCCGACAAGCGCCTGGTCACGCTGCGCCAGCCGGTGGGCGTCTGCGCGGCTATCACGCCGTGGAATTTTCCGGCGGCGATGATCACGCGCAAGGCGGCCCCGGCGCTGGCCGCCGGTTGCGCCATCGTCATCAAGCCCGCCGAACTGACGCCGCTGTCGGCCTTTGCGCTGGCCGAGCTGGCCCATCGGGCGGGCGTGCCGGCCGGCGTGCTGCAGGTGGTGACCGGCAATTCCAGGACGATTGGCGCCGTGCTGACGGGCAGCCCAATCGTGCGCAAGCTGTCGTTCACGGGATCGACCGAGGTGGGCCGCATCCTGATGGCCCAGTCAGCGCCCACGGTCAAGCGGCTGTCGCTGGAACTGGGCGGCAACGCGCCGTTCATCGTGTTCGACGATGCCGACGTGGACGCCGCCGTGGAAGGCGCCATCGCCGCCAAGTACCGCAACGGCGGCCAGACCTGCGTCTGCGCCAACCGCTTCTATATCCAGGACGGCATCTACGACGCCTTCGCGGCCAAGTTTGCCGAGCGCACCAGCCAGTTGCGCGTGGGCAACGGGCTGGAGGACGGCGTCGTGATCGGCCCGCTGATCGAGGACAAGGCCATCGACAAGGTCACGTCGCTGATGGACGACGCCACGTCGAAGGGTGCCCGGGTGCTGACCGGCGGCGGCAAGCACAAGCTCGGCGGCACGTTCTACACGCCGACCGTGCTGGCCGGCGCCACGGCCGAGATGCGCGTGGCACGCGAGGAAATCTTCGGCCCGGTGGCGCCGCTGTTCCGCTTCACCCGCGACGAGGACGCCGTGGCCGCCGCCAACGCCACCGAATTCGGGCTGGCCGCCTACCTGTACACGCGCGACATCGCCCGCGCCTGGCGCACGGCCGAGGCGCTGGAATACGGCATGGTGGGCCTGAACACGGGCCTGATCTCCAACGAGGTGGCGCCGTTCGGCGGCATCAAGCAGTCCGGCATCGGCCGCGAGGGCTCCCGCCACGGCATCGAGGAGTACCTGGAGATCAAGTATCTTTGCCTGCAGGTTTGATGACGATTACGGTTGCGCTGCCGACGGTTTAATCAAGATCCAGGAGACCCCATGAACCCCTTCCGCTTCCAGACCGTGCCGACGGTCATCGTCGAAGCTGGCGCGGCGCGCCGGCTGGGCGCGCTGCTGCGCGAGTCGTACCCGCAGGCGCGGCGCCTGTGCGTCGTGACCGACGGGTTCCTGGCCCGCAGCGGCCTGCTGGCGCCGGCGCTGGACGACCTGCGCCAGCACGACTGGCAGGTGACCGTGATCGACGACGTGGTGGCCGACCCGCCCGAGCACGTCGTGCTGGAAGCCACCGAGCGCGCGCGCCAGGCCGATGCCGAGGTGGTGCTGGGCCTGGGCGGTGGCTCGTCGATGGACGTCGCCAAGCTGATTGCCGTGCTGCTGCCGGCCTCGCAGTCCATCAAGGACATGTACGGCGTGAAGAAGGTCACCGGCACGCGGCTGCCGCTGGTGCAGATGCCGACCACGGCCGGCACCGGCTCCGAGGTCACCGCGGTGTCCATCGTCACGACCGGCGAGACCACCAAGATGGGCGTGGTGGCGCCGCAGCTCTTCGCGGACCTGGCCATCCTGGACGCCGAGCTGACGCTGGGCCTGCCCCGCGCCGCCACGGCGGCCACTGGCATCGACGCGATGGTCCATGCGATCGAGGCCTACACCAGCGCCCATCTGAAGAATCCCGTCTCCGACATGCTGGCCGTGCGCGCGCTGGAATTGCTGTCGCAGAACCTGATGCGCGCCTGCGACAACGGCCAGGACCGCGCCGCGCGCGAGGCGATGCTGCTGGGCGCGATGTTCGCCGGGCAGTCGTTCGCCAACGCGCCGGTGGCGGCCGTCCATGCGCTGGCTTACCCCATCGGCGGCATCTTCCACGTCGCGCACGGGCTGTCCAACGCGCTGGTGCTGCCGCACGTGATGAAGTTCAACGCGCCGGCCGCCTGCAAGCGCTACGGGGAGCTCTGCGACGTGGTGCTGCCCGGCACCACGGGCAGCGACGAAACCAAGTCCGCCGCGCTGATCGCCCATATCGAGGGGCTGGTGGAAGCCACCGGCATCCCGCGCACGCTGCGCGAGGTGGGCGTGCAGGAGACCGACCTGGACCGCCTGGCCGCCGATGCGATGCTCCAGACCCGCCTGCTCGTGAACAACCCGCGCGAAGTGACCCAGGCCGACGCGCACGCCATCTACCGCGCCGCGCTGTGACGCCGGCGGGCGCCGCCGCCATGGTTCCGGCCGGCGGCGGCGTCCCAATCCAGCAGAAGTCGTCCGATTCCTACACTGATTTCAGCCCCAGACCGCCTCAGCGCGGAGTGGTGCTGTCCTAACCTGAAGGCACAGGGACAGCCAGCGCGACAGTACCCGTCTGCCGCGCTGCAGCACCACAACAAAGGAGCGCACCATGGGTATCGGTACTATTCTTCTGATCATTCTCGTCCTGCTGCTGATTGGCGCACTGCCGACGTGGCCGTACAGCTCCGGCTGGGGCTACGGACCGTCCGGCGGCCTGGGCCTGATCGTCATCATCGTCGTGCTCCTGGTTGTGTTGGGCCGCATATAAGGCCCGGGTTTCACGAACCGAAGGAGATCGACCATGCCAGCCAAATCGAAGGCACAGCAGATGGCGGCCGGCGCCGCCTTGTCGGCCAAGCGCGGCGAGCGCAAGGCCAGTTCGCTCAAGGGCGCATCGAAGTCGATGGCCAAGTCGATGAGTGAAGGCGAGCTCAAGAAAATGGCCAGCACCAGCCAGAAGGGCAAGCCCACGCACAAGTCCAAGCGCTGACGCGCGCGGCCTGCCGCGCGGGCGGCAAATGACGGAGGGGCGGTGAAAACCGCCCCTCCGTTGCTTTCTGCCCGGCTAGCCCTTGGACGACTTCGACGCTTTCCCTGCGGACGCCTTCTTCGTCGGCTTCTTCTTCGTCGACTTCTTCCCGGCGGCCTTCTTCCCGCCCGCTTTCTTCCCGGCTTCCTCTTCAAACCGCACCGGCCCCACATAGCCCGGCAGCCGGCGCGCCTTGCCGCTGCGCGCCAGCGGAATCGCCACGGTCATCGCGCGCGCAAAGCCGGCGATGCTGTGCATGTCTTCCTCGACGCAGCGCCGGAAGAAATCGGCCCAGCGGAAGTCGCCATAGGCGTTGCCAGGCTTCTGGTAGGCCCCGGCATTGCGCGTGAACGCGGCGAGGCTGCGGTACGGGTCGTCGCGCATGCTCATCACCGTGGCCGGCAGGTCCTTCTCGGTCAGGTGCTGGCCGTGCTCGTCATATGGATTCAAGTGCCCAAGCGCGCGCATCTGCTTCCAGAACTTGCCCGGCGACAGGTGGCTCAGGTCCGCGATGATGCGCACCGGCGCCTCTTCCCAGCCCAGTTCCAGCCAGGCGCGCGCCCAGTGGTGGTGATCGGCGATATAGAGCGCGCCGCCCGGCCCCACCACCGTCTCGATGCGATGCTCGGCCAGAAAGCGCTTCTGCGCGGCCGGGCTGCGCGGCCGGGCCGAGACGTCCATTTTCTCGTGCACCTGGTACATGCCGAGCGTGATCTGCGTGGGGCGCAGCGTATCCAGTTCCGCGGTCGTTTCCGTGGCCATCGGCAATGTCCTTAGCTGTTGCTGGCCACCTGGCGGTCCACGTAGTGCTCAAGCTCGCTGCCAGGGTCCTCGTTGCCGGTGCTGTCCTCGGCCACGGCCTCGTGCGCCACCGGCGCGGCGTGGGCCGGGCGCGTGGCGTCCGGCGATGCCTCGCCCGACGGCTTGCCCTTGCCACCCGGCATCGGCCAGTACTCGCCTTCCGGCGCGCCGATCAGCGACGGCGCCCGCTTCGGGTCGAAATCGGTCCACTGGCCGCCTTCCCAGGTGCCCTTGGCCTGCTCGCAGTCGCTGGCGCCGCCTTCGCGCAGCACCTCCAGCACTTCGTCGCGGCGGTCGCCCTTGGCACGCGCGGCCAGCAGCACGCCGGGCGGCCGGGCACCGCCCGGGTCCACCGACATGATCGAGACGTCCCAGACCGAGAAGCCACGCGCGTAGAGCTTCTGGGCGGCCTGCTCGGCCTCGGGGATGGATGCAAAGCGTCCGGCGACTATCGAAGACATGATCGTTTCTCCCTGTTTATCCTGCGGTCAGAGGCATCAGGCGTTCACCACCTCGCCACCATTGATGTGGAGGATCTGCCCGGTGATATAGCTCGCGGCGTCCGACGCCAGGAACACGTAGCCGGCCGCCACCTCGAACGGCTGGCCGGGGCGCTCCATCGGCGTCTTCTTGCCGAATTCCGCCACTTCCTCGGGGCTGAACGTCGACGGAATCAGCGGCGTCCAGATCGGGCCCGGCGCCACCCCGTTCACGCGGATACCGCGCTTTACCACCTGCAGCGCCAGCGAGCGCGTGAACGCGACGATGGCGCCCTTGGTGGCCGAATAGTCCAGCAGGTGCGCGCTGCCACGGTAGGCGGTGACCGACGTCGTGTTCAGGATCGTCGACCCCTTGCCCAGGTGCGGCAGCGCCGCGCGCGTGACGTGGAACATTGCAAAGACGTTGGTGCGGAACGTCCGCTCAACCTGGTCGGGCGTCACCTCTTCCAACGATTCCTGCGGATGCTGCTCTGCCGCATTGTTCACGAGGATGTCCAGCCGGCCGAACCTGGCGAGCGTGTCCGCCACGACCTTGTCGGCGTGCTGGACATCGGCGATATCGCCGGCAATGGCCAGCGCCCGCTGGCCGGCGTCCTCGACCAGCCGCTGGGTTTCCTTCGCATCCTCATGCTCGTCGAGATACGCAAACGCAACGTCCGCCCCCTCGCGCGCGAAGGCCACGGCGATGGCCCGGCCGATGCCACTGTCGCCGCCGGTCACCAGCGCCACCCTGCCTTGCAGGCGGCCGCTGCCGACGTAGTCGTCGGCGCCGCTGTCGGGCTTCGGCGTCATTTCGCTTTCCAGGCCGGGCTGGCGGTCCTGGTGCTGGGGCGGGAGCTTCTCGGGTGTGGACATGGCGTGCGTTCCGTAGGATCTGGCGGTGAATGGATCAATACGGCAAGGCGCGCAAATTCCGTGCCGCGGCGCGCGCAGGCAACCATCGGCAGCCGCTGCCACGGCGATGCGTAACCGTTACAAGCGCTGGCAAGGATTGCACCGGCCACACGGCGCCGCATCGGAAAGCACGGCGGCACAAACCTTGCTCCACCGTCGCCGGTACTGGCTTTTGCGAGAACAGATCCATGGGTAAGCGAAAAAGACGGCTTGGCGAAGGCGCGGCGCTGATGGTGCCGATCGACCATCTGCGGCCCACACAGATGACCGTGGGCGCGTACCACGTCGCGCAGAAGATGCACGTCACGCGGCGGCTGTCGCACGCCGATCTGCCTGCCTTTCTGGACCAGCATCGCGTGCACGTGGTGCAGGGCCCCGACCAGACGCTGTTCGTGGTGGACCATCACCACTGGGTGCGCGCGTGGCAGGAGATGGGCATCGACATGGTGCCGGCGCTGGTGCGGGACGACCTGAGCCACTTGTCGTGGCGCGAGTTCTGGAAGCAGATGGACGCCGAGAACATGGTCCACCCGTACGACGAGCACGGCCGGCGCCGGCCGATCCGCGAGCTGCCAGAAGACGTGCACAGCATGCGCGACGACCCCTACCGCAGCCTGGAAGCGTTCGTGCAGCTTGCCGGCGGCTACCGCAAGGTGTCGACGGCCTATTCGGACTTCCGCTGGGCCGATTTCTTCCGCAAGCACATCAAGGGGCCGCTCGATACGCACCACACGTTCGCCGGGGCGCTGGCGCGCGCCGTGAAGCTCGCGCTGAGCCCGAAGGCCCGTGGCATGCCCGGCTACATCGGGCCGGCCGACTGACCGGCCTGCGCCTTGCGCCGGGCGATGTCCCGCGCGTGCGTCAGCGCGCAGCACAGCAGCAGGTAGGCCCGCTTGAACTCACCGGCGGCCTCGCGCGGGCTGCCGTTGCGCGCGTGGCGAAAGCCGGCTTCGAGCCGGGCCTCGATGCCGCGCTCCACGTCGGGCTGCGTGAACAGCGCGCGCTCGCGGCTGTTCCACAGGGCCATCGTCGTCGCCTGGCGCGTTTCCAGCGCCGCGGCCGACAGGTCCTCGTCCGGCTTGCAGAATTCCAGCCGCATCTCGCACAACGCCTGCATCAGCACGCGCGTCTGCCGCAGGTCCTTGCCGCGCGCGGCGCGCGGGGTGCCACCCTTGCCGCGCTGGACAGCCGTGGCCAGGCGCGCCGGCGACACGTGCAGGCCGTGCCGCGCCGGCCCGCCATCGCTGGCGGTCACGATGCAGGCATTGCCGGATGTCTCGGACGATTGGAAAGATTCAGCAGCAGGCAGCGACGGGCGCGCCTCGGTATGGAAGTTTGCCTCGCTGCTGCTGTCAGCGTGAAGGCAACCAATGACTGCATGTTCCACCTTGAGCCTCGATTGCGATGCGTGTTGTGCTTGTTATGGGTATCTGCATCGATGCAATTGCCGTGCCGGTCGATGCCGTGCCGGCGCTCACCCGAACGGGTGCCGCTTCAAGCGGCTTCAAGCGCTTCAGGCGGCCTTGCGCGGCGAGGACGATACCGTGGCGGTGTTTTCCAGCAGCGCCAGCAGCCGGGCCTCGTCGGACCGCAGGCGCGCCGCTGCACGCGGTGCCGGTAAGGCGTGCAATGTGTCGTCCATGAACGCGGCCAGCACGTCGGGATGCACGTAGCACTTGCGGCAGACGGCCATCGTATTGCGCAGCCGCTGCGCCACGGTGCGGATGACTTCGACCACCGCGCGCTTGCGCGCCGTCTCGCTGTCGGCGGGCGTCTTGCGCAGCAGCGCCAGCGCATGCACGCTGCCCGCCCACGTGCGGAAATCCTTGGCGGTGAACTCGCCTCCGGTCACCTCCTGCAGGTAGGCGTTGACGTCGGTCGAGCCGATCTCGCGGATCTGGCCCTCGGCGTCCTGGTACTTGAACAGCCGTTGCCCGGGCAGCTCGGCGCAGTTGCGCACCACGCGCGCCAGCCGGGCGTCGTTGACCGAGACGTCGTGCGTCACGCCGCTCTTGCCCGTGAACTGGAAGCGCAGCCGGCTGCCGCGCACGGCCACGTGCTTGCGCTTGAGCGTGGTCAGGCCGTAGGTGCGGTTCTGCTCGGCGTAGCGCGGCGTGCCAACGCGTACCAGCGTCGCGTCGAGCAGCGCCACCACGGCCGCCAGCACCTTCTCGCGCGGCATGCCGTTGCGCGCCAGGTCGCGCGTCACGCGCCCGCGCAGGTGCGGCAGCGCGTGGCCGAATGCCATCAGCCGCGCGTACTTGTCGGCATCGCGCAGCGCGGCCCATTCGGGGTGGTAGAGGTACTGCTTGCGGCCCCGGGCGTCGCGGCCGGTGGCCTGCAGGTGGCCGTTCGGGTCCAGGCAGATCCAGACCGATTCGTAGGCCGGCGGAATCGCCAGCGCGTTGATGCGGGCCAGCGTGGCTTCGTCCACGCGCTTGCCGTCGGGCCGGACGTAGGTAAAGCCCTTGCCCGCCCGCCGCCGGGCAATGCCGGGCTCGCTGTCCTCGACGTAGTGCAGCCCCGCCTTGCGCAGCGCCGCGTCCAGGCTCGGGGTTTCCACATCGGCAACGGGGGTCGGTTTCATGTGCATGCGGGTACGCATGAGTCGTGCCACCCCGGGCGGGCGCGCCGTCGCGCCCTTTTGCAATGCTTACCGATCCAAACGGGCGACCCGGGCAACTTTGCAAGTCCTGCAAATCGCCCTGCCCGCCAGCCCCATCAGCGGCTCTTGTGCATCGGCGGGGCCGACGCGGCGATCACCTGCGGGTCGTTGTCGTCGTCATCCCCGGCCATTACCGCCTCGCGCGTCTCTTCCCTGGCCAGGCTGTCGGGCTCCAGCCCGTCGTCGTGATGCGGCGTCTTCGCCACCGACGACGGCTTGGACGGCCGCGCCGGCACGGCGGGCCCGGTACGCGCCTCGGTCACCATTTCGCGCAGCCAGCCCAGCAGCAGCCGGGTGTAGGCCCGCTGGCTGTCCTCGGACGTCAGGCCGTGATCGGCGCCCTTGAGCACGCGATAGGTGATGGAGCTGGCCTGGATGCAGGCATCGACGTAGCTGAGCACGGCCGTGTGCGGCACGATGTTGTCGTGCTGGGATTCCACCACCAGCACGTCGCCCTTGAAGTTGGTACACGCGCGCAGGGCGCGGTTGGTGTCGGCCGCCACCACCTTGCGGCGGTACGCCACCAGGTCCTGGTCGCGGTGAAGCTGGCGCTTGGGCACTTCCCAGCCTTCGTCCATGTACAGCGCCGGGGCGCGGAAGGCGAGCCAGCGGATGGGCCGCAGCTCGCACAGCACGGCGGCCAGGTAGCCGCCGTAGCTGCTGCCGACCACGGCAATCGCGTTGCGGTCCACCTCGGGGTGCCGCACGAGCATGTCGTAGGCGGCCAGCACGTCGGCCAGGTTGCGCATGCGGCTGACGGTCTCGTACTGGGCGGACGTGCCGGCGTGGCCGGTCAGGTCGAAGGTCATGCAGACCGCGCCCAGCCCGGCCACCTCGCGGGCACGCGCCAGGTACTGCTGCTGGCTGCCGCCCCAGCCGTGCACGAACAGCACGCCGGGCAGCTTGGTGGCGGGCGAGATCACCGTGCCGGCGATCATGCCCCCTTCGGTATGGATCTGTATCGATTCTTCATGTGTGGCCATCGGATGTCGACTCCAGTCTCGCGTATTTGGTCAGTGCGCCAACACTGCGGTCTTCTCCCTGAAAATAGACGTCCGCGTCTTGGGGCACGGTCGCGTCCTTGCCATAGATTTCGCGCGTGCTCGCCGTGGCGCGCACGCATTGCGGGTCGTCGCGGAACGCCGCCAGCGCCGCCAGTTCGGCGCCGGTGGCCCCGCCCACGCGCCAGGACTGCTCCAGCACGCCCAGCAGCGGCCGGCCCTGGTGCGTGCCGAACGCCACGTCGTAGTTGCAGCGCGACACCAGCACGCCCGGAAAACAATCAACGGCCGCCGCATGGTAGGCCACGGCCGCCCGCACCGCATCGCGCAGGTGGGCTTCCACCGGGTGCGCCAGCAGGTCTTCCAGCGTACCGCGCACGACGCGCAGCGTCGACCCGCCGTACACGAGCTGGCCACGGTTGTCCGGCGTCAGGTCCTGGGTGCCGCAGTAGCTGGCGCGCAGGTCGCCAATCTCCACCTGGCCGACGCTGAACGTCTGCACGTTGTCGAGATTGCGCTCCAGCACCAGCCCTTCCCGGTCCACGCTGTCCGCGTCCAGGTCCTGCAGCACGCTGTCCAGCTCGGCCTCGGTCGACACCACATGCTGGCCCAGGCCGCCAATGCCGCACGGCTCCTTCACGCGGACCTTGCCGTCGCGCAGCATCGCCACGCCGGCCTGGCGCGCATCGGCCAGCGAGAACGCGGTGTAGCCGGGCAGTACGTGGTCGCGCACGCGGTCCGTGAAATCGGCGCTCCATCCCTCGGGGGCGCGCGCGTCGGGCGCCACCAGCCCGTGGGAAATCACCTTCGTGCCGATGAACGCGTGCGGCACCACGCCGCCCAGCAGGTCCTGCAGGCTGCCGATGCCAAGCTGGCGCGCGGTGTCGATGCCGACCAGCGTATGGGCCGGCACGAAGTAGAACCGCCCGCCGGCGCCGTCGAACGGCTGCTGCATGGCGGCGTCGTAGGTGCCGGCGAACGTGAAGCCGGCCAGGCGGGCCACGCGCTCGGCAATGCCGCGCAGCGTGGCGCCTTGGTGGCTGTCCGGGTCATCGCAGTCGGCCCGGCCGTACGCCACCACGCGCACGGTGCGGGTCTCCGGCTCGGGGGCCGCGGCGGTTTCCACCGGGGCGATCGCTGCTGCATCGGGAGTCACTGGGGTTGCCAAGTCGGGCTCCTTCGCGGCCGGGCCGCATCTCCTGCATTGACGGACGGGGTGCCGCGGCTCAGGCCACGGCCGAAGTCTCGCTGTGCGCGTCGCGCTTGTCCTGCGCCGGGGGCTTGTTGCCGCGGGCGTGGCGGGCCCGGGCCTTCTGCGCGTGGTTCTCGTTGGCCTCGTCGATCGAGTGGCTGCACTTGACGTCGCCCTCCTCGTCGGCCAGTTCGGCAAGATGGCGATAGAACTTCACGAGCTGCCGCAATTCCTCCTCGTCGAGGTCCTCGATGGCCACCAGGTGGTTGCTGGCCTCGCGGTGCGACGCCAGCAGTTCGTTCAGCTTCAAATGCACCGCGATCGAATCCTTGTTCTGGCTCTGCTGGATCAGGAACACCATCAGGAACGTAACGATCGTGGTGCCGGTGTTGATCACGAGCTGCCAGGTTTCCGAATAGCCAAACATCGGCCCGGTGATGGCCCACGCGGCCACCACGAACACCGCCAGGGCGAACGCGACCGGCGACCCGGCCTGCTGCGTGGCGGCGCCGGCAAAGCGGTCGAACAGATGAAAAAGGCTGCGCGTCTTCTGCTGGCTCATGTCTGACTCCCTGGGACAAGCGGGACTGTCTACATTGTAGGGAGCGCCCTCATGCAGTTTCAGTCGGTGGCGTCCTACAAGGATGTCATCCGGCACCGTGACACGTCGTATTTACAAGCCACGACCCGGCGCCGCGGACGCGCGGTGGGCATGACGATTGCTGCTCTCCGCACGGGCGCGGCATCGTGCCGCGCGTATCCCATGACCGACGAGGACTGCCATGACCGAAAGCGAAGCCCCGGGCCGCACCAGCCCCGACGACGAAGACGAACTGCTGCGCGAGCGCGTGGGCACCTGCATCGCCGAATTCTGCGGCGGCGACATGCCCGACGGCGTGGCCGTGCACGTGGTGGACCGGCGCGTGACGATCACGGGCCAGGTGGAGGACATCGATATCGCGCAACGGATCGAAAAGGCCGCGTCGACGCCGCCAGGCATCCTGGGCGTGTCGAATCAGCTCACCACGCGCGTGCCGCCGCCCGCCGAGCCGATGGGCCAGCCGCCCCAGGCCACGGGCATGCGCGCCGACCCGGCGGAAAAGCCGGCCGGGCAGGTGAATCACAAGGTTTGAGGCAGCAGCCTGCTGGGAGCTGGCTCCCAGCAGGCAATATCACCTGCCTCACCCCCACGGGTCGTACCGGTCCTTCTCCCAGTACGGCGAAATGCCGTAGTACTCGTGGATGCTGGTGGCCCATTGCGAATTGGCCATGGTCGGCCAGTGCTCCTTGTCGAAGCCCGGCGCGGCCTTGATGCGGTCCTTCTCAACGCCCAGCACGAAGCATTTGCGGCGCGTGTCCAGCGTCAGCGCGGACCACGGCAGCGCGTGAAGCTTTTCGCCGATGCCAAGGAAGCCGCCCATGGCCAGCACGGCATAGGCAATCCGGCCGCCCAGCACGTCGAGCATGATGTGGTCGATGGTGCCGATTTCCTCGCCGGACGGGTCCACCACCTTGTTGCCTTCCAGCGTGTCGGACGCCATCACGAACGGGCCGCAGCCCGCGCCGGTCTGGTCGACGTCACCGATGATCGCGGCACCGCGCGGCGGCGTGTCGGCCGGCGGTACCTGGGGGTCCAAGGGCTTCATGTGCAAATTCCTCCTGGTGGATGAAAAACTCAGCGGCCAGCCGGAACGGGCGGCCGCAGGGGGTCGAAGTCTTCCCAGCGGCCGTCGCGCCACTGGCCTTCCGCGCGCTCCACGTCCTGCGCCCCGTTGCGGCGCAGTTCGTTGGCCACCAGCGACGTGTTGTCCGCGCTCACGTGCGCCGCCAGCAGCACGCCCGCATGCCGCACCGGGCCGCTGTGTGCATCGGTCTTGGCCAGCGCACCCATCAGGGACCCGGCGTAGGCGCCCAGCCCCGTGGCAAACGCCATCACCAGCACCAGCACCCATGGCTGCGGGGCGGCCGTGGCAAACCACGCGCGCGCCGCCGCCACCAGGCAGATGCCGATGGCAAAGCCGATGGCCGCGCCGATCACGATGCCGCGCCCGGCGCCCGGCCCGGCCTTGCGCGCGGCCGGGTCCACGGCCTCGTCGCCGCCAATCGGATAGGTGCCGTGCTGTCCCGGCGGGTTCACATAGAACATGGTCAGATCGTCCTGCCTGACACCCTGGGCCATCAATCGCGATGCGGTGGTCTCGGCCCGGTCGAACGTTTCGAATCGTCCTGCGATGATCGTAGACATCCTGAGGCTCCGTTCAAGGCATGTTGCAGTGCAATGGTCTCGGGGCGCACACTTCGCGACCCGTCGCGCGGAAAAGTCGCCGCCGGCTGCGGCGGGATCAGCGCTTTTCGAATCAGCGCTTTTTCTTGTCGCCGCCCTTGTCGGTGGCGCCGGGCCGATGTGCCGCGGCCTTCTCGCCGGCCGGCTGGTGCTCGCTGCCCTTCTTCAGGGTCCAGTCCACGTCGTCGCGCTTGGTGGCGGTCTGGCGCTCGGCATGGGCTGCCGCGCTGGGCGAGATCGGGTCGCTGGCCGGGAAGGTCATGTCCAGTGACTCGTCAACGGCTTCCTGGTAGGTTTTCTTGGCCTTGTCGGCCTTGCCCTTGCTAGCCTGGTCGGCCGACGCGGTGGACGGCTTGGCGGAAGGCTTCTGGGATTCCTTCGAGGCTTTGGCTTGTGCCATGGCATCTCTCCTGTTCGAATGACGTCCGCGCCCTGTCTGCGGGGCTGCGTCGAACAACGATGCAAACGGCGGGCCAGCGCCAAGGTGCGCGCCACGGCGCGCCAGCACAGGGATCAGGGGGGAAGATGCCCGGCCTGGCGCTGCAGATTGTGCGCCAAGCGGTAAAAAGTGCTCAGGTTGGGCGGGCGCTGATGGCGCGCGGAAAGCGCACCGCAATGCAGACCGTGACGTTGTCGCTGTCGCAATCCTGGTTCTCGGCGGTCAGCACCGCGCCCTGCAGCTCGACCATGCGGCGGGTCAGCAGCAGCGCCGTGCTCTGGCGCGGCGAATGGCCGCCGTTGTCGGGCGGCCGGCGGTCGAAGAATTCGCTCAGCGCCGACAGCCGGCTGGCGCCACGCGAGCGGTCCACGGGCGGGCTTTCGGTCACGCGGAACTTGACGAAGTCCGGCTCCGCGCTCAGGTGCACGCGCACGGAACCGCCCGCCGGCGCGCGCCACAGGCAGTGCACCAGCAGATGCCGCAGCAGCGGCCCGGCCCGCAGGGAATCGCCGGGCACGGCAAACCCGAGCCCGTGGTCGTCGTGGCATTCCAGCGGCGACAGGATGACGCCACGCGCCTCGGCTGCTGGCCGCTTGTCCTCGATGGCCAGCGCGGCCAGCATGCGCAGGTCGGTGTCTTCCCAGGTCGGCGCGCGCTCATCGGCCAGCAGCCGCACGCCTTCTTCCATTTCCTCGATCAGCGCCAGCTGCTGCTGCATGCCGGACCGCATGCCGTCCAGCGCGCGCTGCGCCGGGGCGGCCAGCGTGTCGATGGAACGGTCCAGCACATAGCTCCAGCTCTGGATGGCATTCAGGGACGACCGCAGGTCATGCGATGCCTGCTCGATCAGCGCGGATACCTCGCCAATGCTGCGCACCGTGGCCGGCGCCTGCCCGGTTGCGCCGCCACTGTCGGCGGGCACGGCGGAAGGGGGGATACGCGGAGCGTCAGTCATGGTCAACCGTCGGTAAGGCAATCGAATCAGGAACCTCCACGGGCTCCGGCACGCAAGAACCGTGCGCTGGCACGGTCAGCCCGTGTCCGGCGCACCGCCGCATGCCCCCGCCGCCGCTTTTTGCCGCCGCCATCATGCGGCGGGCGGCGCGGCATCGCTGCTGCGAGAAGCCCTCAGCCACTCCGGCAGTTCGCCTTTCGCGGCGTAGTCCTCCAGACGGTTGTACAAAGTCTTCAAACTGATGCCCAGAATTTCAGCCGCGTGCTTCTTCACGCCGGCGCACTGCTCCAGCGTGGCGAAGATCAGCTGGCGGTCGGCCTCGGCCAGCGACATGCCCACCGGCACTGACACCACCGCGGTGCCGGCGCTGGGCGCCGCGGCCACCTGCAGCGGGATCTGGACCTCGGTGATCACGTCCTGGTCGGCCATGATGTAGGCGCGCTGCACGAAGTTGCGCAGCTCGCGGACGTTGCCCGGCCACGAATGCATGCGCAGGCTTTCCAGCACCGCCGACGAGAACCGGCGCTGCGTGCCCTGCTCCGCGTTGAGCTGCTCCAGCATCGTGTTGGCAATCTGCACCACGTCGTCGCCGCGCGCGCGCAGCGGCGGCAGCTCGATCGGGAACACGTTGAGCCGGTGGTACAGGTCGGCGCGCAGCTTGCCGTCGGCCACCGCTTCTTCCGGATTCCGGTTCGTGGCAGCCAGCACGCGCACGTCGGCATGGGTCTCGCGGTTGGTCCCCACGCGCATGAACGAGCCGGTTTCCAGCACCCGCAGCAGCTTGACCTGCAGCTCCAGCGGCATCTCGGTGATTTCGTCCAGGAACAGCGTGCCGCCGTCGGCGCGTTCGAAGTAGCCCTTGTGCTGGCGGTCGGCGCCCGTGAAGCTGCCGCGCTCGTGGCCGAACATCTCGGTCTCGATCAGCGTCGGCGAAATGGCGCCGCAGTTCACGGCCAGGAACGGCTGGCGGCGCCGCTGCGACAGCTCGTGCACGGTCTGCGCGGCCAGTTCCTTGCCGGTGCCGCTCTCGCCGATCAGCAGCACGGTGGCCTCGGTCGGGCCCACCTTGCTCAACTGGTCGTAGACCGACTGCATGGCCTCGGAGCTGCCCAGCAGGCGGCCAAAGCGGCCGTAGCGGCGCAGCTCGCCGCGCAGCGAATGCACCTCGGCGCGCAGCTCGCTGGTCGTGGCAATCCGCTTGAGCACGGTCTGCAGCCGCGTCACGTTGATCGGCTTGACCAGGTAGTCGGTGGCGCCCAGGCGCAGCGCCTCGACGGCCGATTCCACGCTGGCGTAGCCGGTGGTCAGGATGACTTCGACACCGGCGGAGCCCACCTCGTCGAACAGCTCCATGCCGTTGCCGTCGGGCAGGCGCAGGTCGGCCAGGATGGCGTCCGGCATGCGCCAGCCGATCTGCAGCCGCGCCTCGCGCAGGGTGCCGGCGGTGGCGGAGGAAAAGCCTTCGATCGCGACGATTTCCGCCAGCGCCGCGCAGGCGTTCTCGTCGTCGTCAACGATCAGGATATGTGGCATAGGAGAACGTGGAAGCGTCGTATGACCGGCGTCTGTTTGTCATGGCCCGCGGGGCGTGGCTAATGGGATCACGGCGCGTACGGGACGGCACGCGCCTGAGGATAGCCTGAAGTGTAGCGACAGTGGCTGCGCCGTTATGCCAGTGTCCGTCTGACACGCCTGTGGGACCTTGCCGCGACAGCGTTTCAGGCGGTAGCCACCCGCCGCCTGAACAGATAGCATGATAGGCATCTTCCACCATTGCGACGTGCCTGCGCCCCCGAACCCGTCCGCCACCGCGCGGGCCGGCCGGGCAGGAGGCCACCTTCACGCCCGTGTCGACCACTGCCACGCTACCTTCCGGCCGCCCCGCCGCCCCGCCTCGCGCATCGGGACGCCGCGCCGCACCCGCGCAGGTCTCGCTGCTCTGGGAAAGCACCTCCCCCGCCATGCAACGGCTGATCGGTCAGCTGAATCGCGTGGCCGCCACCGACGTCACCATGCTCGCCGTGGGCGAAAGCGGCAGCGGCAAGGAAGTGGTGGCGCGCGCCGTGCACGAGCGCAGTACGCGCCGGAGCGGCCCGTTCGTGGCCGTGAACTGCGGCGCCATCGCGCCCACGCTGATCGAATCCGAACTGTTCGGCCACGAGAAAGGCGGCTTCACGGGCGCGCTGGAGCAGAAGGCCGGCTACTTCGAGCAGGCCCAGGGCGGCACGCTGTTCCTGGACGAAGTCACCGAAATGCCGGTGGAGATGCAGATCAAGCTGCTGCGCGTGCTGGAAAGCCGCTCGTTCCACCGCGTGGGCGGCGACGCCCCGCTGGTCAGCGACGTGCGCATCCTGGCCGCCACCAACCGCGACCCGATGGATGCCGTGCGCGACGGCCAGTTGCGCGAGGACCTGCTGTACCGCCTGGCCGTCTTTCCGCTGCATATCCCGCCGCTGCGCGAGCGGACGGAGGACATCATCCCGCTGGCCCGGCACTTCCTGGACGAATTCAACACGATGGAGCAGACCGAGAAGACGTTCTCGCCCGGCTCCCTCGAACGGCTGGTGCGCTACGACTGGCCCGGCAACGTCCGCGAGCTGAAGAACACGATCTACCGCGCCTACATCCTGGCCGACCGCCAGGTCGAGATCGGCAACCCCGGCCTCGCCAGCCAGCCGCCGCGCCCCACCACCGTGGATGGCGTGGTCAGCGTGCGCGTGGGCACCACGCTGGCCGACACCCAGCGCGAGATCATCCTGGCCACGCTGGCCAAGTTCGACGGCGACAAGCGCCAGGCCGCCAAGGCGCTGGGCATCAGCCTGAAGACGCTCTACAACCGCCTGGACGTCTACCGCTCCAGCTGACCGCCGCGCCATCCGCGTATCCGCTGGATCACACCGCCGGTGGCTGTCCGCGTGCACCAGTGCGGCCCAACGCCAGCGGGCATTCCTACTCCATCGCCACCCCGGGCGTGCACTTTTTACATCCGGCGGCCCAGCGCCGCCCGCCGCCCCAACCGCCCGTCCGGCGCGATTCCTTGCTGCACCGCACTCTGCCGGAAATGGCCGCCAAAGCGGCGAATCTGGCACGGCCTCTGCATGTCCGGACGGAATTGACATGACGCGCGCCCAACCTGCCCACGGGCGCCCCACGGCCAGAGGACGTGTGACGTGCGCATTTGCCAACTCAACCTGAAGAACGCGAAAGCGCTGGACCCCGAGCAACTGGGCCGCGCCGCGAAACTTGGCTTCGACCATATCCTGCTGGCCGGATGGTCGGCACCCCACACCCGCCCGGACGTGCTTCAGGCGGCATTCGCAGCCTGCCGGCAGCATGGACTGGCGCCGCTCGTCGACCTGTCGCTGGACCGCTTTCCGCATGACGCGGCGGGCATGCACGACGGCTGGGTCGACCACGCCCGCCCGGCCGGCAGCCCCGACGCCAGCGACAGCCACCTGCCCGGCGTGCGCGTGCGCTGGTTCGACGACGCCACGGCCAGCCAGTTGCTGGCGTGGTGGACGGCGCAGTTGCGGGACGTGGTGGATGCCGGCGTGGCCGGGTTCTGCTGCCGTGCCCCGTCGCGCGTGGCCGGGCGCCACTGGGCCGAACTGATCGAGACGCTGCGCCGCCAGTCCGGCGCCGCCAGCCCGGTATTCCTGGCCTGGACGCCCGGCACCACCCCGCAGCAGATCGACGACCTGTCCGCCGCGCCGTTCGACGGGGCGTTCTCGTCGCTGCCGTGGTGGGACTACCGCAGCGCGTGGCTGACCGAGGAAATCGCCCGCCTGCGCCGCTTTGGCCGCGTGCTGGCCACCCCGGCGCTGGCGCCCAATGGCGTGGACGTGCTGGCCGCGCGCCGTGCGCTGTGGACGGCCGCCGCCATCGGCGATGGCTGGCTGGTACCGGCCGGCTACGAGACCGGTGCCCATGCCGACGGTGCGGCGATCGACACGGCGCCCGCGTCGCAGGCCGACGGCCATCCCGACGACATCATCGACGCCCCGTACGACCTGACCCACGAACTGATGCAGGCCAACGCGTGGCTGGCCGCGCGCGACGACGCCCCGGCCGTGGCCGTGCGGCAGGTCAGCGGCCCCGATGCGCCGCTGACGGTGCTGGCGCGAGTACCCCGCCACCTGGCCAACGGCGCGGCCGGCGAGCCAGCGCTGACCGTGGTGCTGAACCCGTGCCCGATGGAGCCGGCCTCGTTCGGCGTGGACCGCGTGCTGAGTGCGCTGCCGCAACCGGCCGCCACGCTGGCGCCCGTCGACGGCGGCCCGGGCGGCACGCTCGAAAACGGCCAGAAGCTGGACCCATGCAGCACCATCACGCTGCCGCCGGCCGATATCCGGCTGTTCGAGGCGATCCCGAGCCCGGCCGTCCCGGTGGCCAAGCCCAGGCGCGGCGACAGCGCCGCCAAGGCCGCCGACCGCGCGCTGGCCGTGGCCATGGAGGCGCCGCGCGTGGCCATCGAGAACCTGTCGCCCACCACCGACCACGGCCGCTTTGCCGTGCGGCGCACCGTGGGCGAGCGCGTGGAGGTCTGCGCCGACATCTGGATGGACGGGCACGACAAGCTCGCCGCCGCGGTGCTGTGGCGCGGCCCGGGCGAGCAGGAATGGCATGCGTCGCCGATGGTCCACACCGTCAACGACCGCTGGCGCGGCAGCTTTCCCATCGCCACGCTGGGCCGCCACGAATTCACGGTAGAGGCGTGGCGCGACACGTTCGCAAGCTGGCTCGACGAGGTCGGCAAGAAACGCAAGGCCGGCGTGAACATCGCGCTGGAGATCGAGGAAGGCGCCCGGCTGGTGGCAGATACGCTCGGCACGCCCGACGGCCAGTCGATTGACGATGCAAACGCCATCCTGGCCGACCTGGCGGCCGCCGCCGGCGACGACGCGCTGCGGCTGGAAATCCTGCTGTCGCCGCGCACCGAGGCTGCCATGCGCGCGGCGATGGCCAGCCCGTCGGGCCGCCCGTTCGCCAGCCGCTACCCGACGCCGATGCCGGTCGAGGCCGACCGGCTGGCTGGCCGCTTTGCCAGTTGGTACGAACTGTTCCCGCGCTCGGAAAGCGGCGACGTGAACCGCCACGGCACGTTCGACGACGTGATCCGGCGCCTGCCGGCCATCCGCGCGATGGGCTTCGACGTGCTCTACTTTCCGCCGATCCACCCGATCGGGCAGGCGCACCGCAAGGGCAAGAACAACAGCCTGAAGGCCGAGCCGGGCGACGTGGGCAGCCCCTACGCCATCGGCAGCGCCGAGGGCGGGCACGACGCCATCCACCCGCAACTGGGCACGATGGAGGACTTCCAGCGCCTGCGCAAGGCCGCTGCCGACATGGGCATCGAACTGGCGCTCGACTTCGCCATCCAGTGCTCGCCCGACCACCCGTGGCTGCGCGAGCATCCCGAATGGTTCTCGCACCGGCCCGACGGCTCGCTGCGCTACGCCGAGAATCCGCCCAAGAAGTACGAGGACATCGTCAACGTCGACTTCTACGCCCAGCCGCCGGCCGGGCAGCAGCTCTGGCAGGCGCTGCGCGACGTGGTGATGTTCTGGGCCGACCAGGGCGTGCGCATCTTCCGCGTGGACAACCCGCACACCAAGCCGCTGCCGTTCTGGGAATGGATGATCGCGGACGTGCGCGCCAAGCACCCGGACACGCTGTTCCTGGCCGAGGCGTTCACGCGGCCCAAGATGATGGCGCGGCTGGCCAAGCTGGGCTTCTCGCAGTCGTACACGTACTTCACGTGGCGCAACACCAAGGCCGAGCTGATCGAGTACATGACCGAGCTGACGCAGAGCCCGCTGCGCGAGTTCTACCGCCCGCACTTCTTCGTCAACACGCCCGACATCAACCCGTTCTTCCTGCACGACGGCGGGCGCCCGGCGTTCCTGATCCGCGCCGCGCTGGCAACGCTGCTCTCGGGGCTCTGGGGCATGTACAACGGCTTCGAGGTCTGCGAAAGCGCGCCGCTGATCCTGAACGGCGTGGAGCGCGAGGAATACCTGGATTCCGAGAAGTACGAACTGCGCGTGCGCGACTGGAACCAGCCCGGCAACATCGTGGCCGAGATCTCGCGCCTGAACCAGATCCGCGCCAACCACCCGGCGCTGCAGAACCACCTGGGGCTGCGCTTCTACCACGCCAGCGACGACGCGGTGCTCTACTTCGCGCGCTTCGTGCCCACCGGGGCCGAGCACGCGGGCGCGTTCGGCGACGACGTGCTGCTGGCGGCCATCAGCCTGGACCCGCGCAACGCGCGCGAGTCCGAGATCGAGCTGCCGCTCTGGGAGTGGGGCCTGCCGGACCACGCGTCGCTGGAGGCCGAGGACCAGATGTTCGGCCGGCGCTTCACCTGGCATGGCAAACGCCAGCGCATCCGCCTGAACCCCCATGAGCTGCCGTTCTCGCTCTGGCACGTCAGGCCACAACAACAACCTGGAGACCCGGCATGAAGCGACTCTCGGAGCGCGCCAACGCCGCCCTGTTGACTGCGGACCCCCTCTGGTACAAGGACGCGGTCATCTACCAGCTGCACATCAAGTCCTTCTACGACGCCAATGGCGATGGCGTCGGCGACTTTGCCGGCCTGCTGGCCAAGCTCGACTACCTGGTGAACCTGGGCGTCGACACCATCTGGCTGCTGCCGTTCTACCCGTCGCCGCGCCGCGACGACGGCTACGACATTGCCGACTACCGCAACGTGCATCCCGACTACGGCACGCTGGCCGAGGCCAAGCGCTTCGTGGCCGCCGCGCACGCGCGCGGGCTGCGCGTGATCACCGAGCTGGTCATCAACCACACGTCGGACCAGCATCCGTGGTTCCAGCGTGCCCGGCGCGCCAAGCCCGGCTCGGCCGCGCGCAACTACTACGTCTGGTCCGACAACGACCAGAAGTACGCCGGCACGCGGATCATCTTCTGCGACACCGAGAAGTCGAACTGGAGCTGGGACGCCGAGGCCGGCGCCTACTTCTGGCACCGCTTCTACTCGCACCAGCCGGACCTGAACTTCGACAACCCACAGGTGCTCAACGAGGTGCTGTCGGTCATGCGGTTCTGGCTGGACATCGGCATCGACGGCCTGCGGCTGGACGCCGTGCCGTACCTGGTGGAGCGCGAGGGCACCAGCAACGAGAACCTGCCCGAGACGCACGAGGTGATCCGCAAGATCCGCCGCCACCTGGACGAGCGCTACCCTGGCCGGATGCTGCTGGCCGAGGCCAACATGTGGCCCGAGGACGCCCAGCAGTACTTTGGCGGCGCCAGCGGCGGCGGCACGGCCGACACCACCGGCGCGGCCAGCCCGGACGGCGGCATCGCGGGCGACGAATGCCACATGGCGTTCCACTTCCCGCTGATGCCGCGCATGTACATGGCCATCGCGCGCGAGGACCGTTTCCCTATCACCGACATCATGCGGCAGACGCCGGAGGTGCCGCCGAACTGCCAGTGGGCCATCTTCCTGCGCAACCATGACGAACTGACGCTGGAAATGGTCACCAGCAGCGAGCGCGACTACCTGTGGGAGGTCTACGCCTCTGACCGCCGCGCGCGCATCAACCTTGGCATCCGCCGCCGGCTGGCCACGCTGATGGAGCGCGACCGCCGCCGCATCGAGCTGATGAACAGCCTGCTGTTCTCGATGCCGGGCACGCCCGTGATCTACTACGGCGACGAGATCGGCATGGGCGACAACATCCACCTGGGCGACCGCGACGGCGTGCGTACGCCGATGCAGTGGTCGCCCGACCGCAACGGCGGCTTCTCGTCGGCCGACCCCGAGCGACTGGTGCTGCCGCCGCTGCAGGGCCCGCTGTACGGCTACGAGGCCGTCAACGTGGAAGCGCAGACGCGCGACCCCCACTCGCAACTGAACTGGATGCGCCGCATGCTGGCGCTGCGCCGCCAGCACCGCGCGTTCGGGCGCGGCACGCTGCGGTTCCTGTTCCCGGGCAACCGCAAGATCCTGGCGTACCTGCGCGAGTACGAGAACGAGCACATCCTGTGCGTGGCCAACCTGTCGCGCGCGCCGCAGGCCGTGGAGCTGGACCTGTCCCAGTTCAACGGCCGCGTGCCCGTGGAAATGCTGGGCGCCACGCCCTTCCCCGCCATCGGCCAGCTCACCTATCTGCTGACGCTGCCGCCGTATGGCTTCTACTGGTTTGTGCTCAGCGAGGACGCGCAGCCGCCGTCGTGGCACGTCAACGCCCCGGAACAGATGGTGGATCAAGTCACGCTGGTACTGCAGAACGTCGGGGGCCGCTCCGAACTCACCGAGTCGGCCCGGCGCGCGCTGACCACCGAGGTACTGCCCAACTACCTGGCGCGCCGCCGCTGGTTCGCCTCGAAGGGCGAGCGCATCGAGCGCGTGAACGTGGCCTACGCCTGGCCGCTGGCCAAGATCGGCAACACCGAGGAAGTCTGGCACTGCGAGGTGGAGGTCCAGCTGCCGGGCCGCACCGAGTGCTACCAGCTCCCGGTGGCGCTGCTGTGGGACCGCGAGAACACCGAGGGCATGCCGCAACTCGTGCACGGCCTGTCGATGGCGCGCGTGCGGCGCGGCCCGCGCGTGGGCGTGGCGACCGATGGCTTCGTGGTCGAAGCCTATGCCCGTGCCGTGGTGCAGGCCATGCGCGACCGCACGTCGGCCGACGTCTCGCACGGCACCATCCACTTCCTGCCCGAACCGGGGCTGGCCGATGCGCCGCTGGAATCCGAACCGGTGCAGTGGATGTCGGCCGAGCAGTCGAACAGCTCGCTGGCCTACGGCAACACGGGCGTGCTGAAGCTGGTGCGCAAGGTGGCCGGCGGCATTCACCCCGAGGCCGAGATGACGCGCTACCTGACCAGCAACGGCTACCGGCATTCCGCCGCGCTGCTGGGCGAGGTGGTGCGCACCGGCGCCGACGGCACGCCGCACACGCTGATGCTGCTGCAGGGCTACATCCTGAACCAGGGCGACGGCTGGGACTGGACGCTGGATTACCTGAGCCGGTCCATCGACGACGCACTGCCGCTGACCGACGGCGACGACGAGTTCGGCGAGGCGCTGACCGGCTACGCGACGATGGTCGGCACGCTGGGCCGGCGCCTGGCCGAGCTGCACGCCGTGCTGGCGCGCGAGACCGACGAGGAGGCCTTCACGCCGGTGGCCGCCACCGACGCGCAGGCCAGCGACTGGGCCGAGGAAGCGATGAAGTCGCTGGACGAGGCCGTGGGCCTGCTCGAAGCGCGCCGCGAGACCGCATCGGGCGACTTCGCGCGCGACATCGAGACGCTGCTGGCCGCCCGCGACAAGCTGCCGAAGCTGGTGGCGCGTCTGGCCGCCGCCGCGCCGGGCAGCCTGCAGACGCGCATCCACGGCGACTTCCACCTGGGCCAGGTGCTGATTGCGCAGAACGACACCTATCTGGTCGACTTCGAGGGCGAGCCGCGCCAGCCGCTGGCGTTCCGGCGCCGCAAGACGTCGCCGCTGCGCGACGTGGCCGGGCTGCTGCGCTCGATCGACTACGCCGCCGCCACCGTGGGCACCGACCGCCAGGAGCGGACCCACGCACAACTTCCGCCCGCGCAGGCCGACCGCCGCGCCGCGCTGCTCGACCGCTTCCGCACCACGGCGGGCGAGGCATTCCTGAACTGCTACCAGCAGTCGATGGCGTCCGCGGCCCAGCCGTGGGCCACGCCCGAACAGCTACAGCCGCTGCTGGACCTGTTCCTGCTGGAACGCGCCGCGTACGAGGTGGGCTACGAGGCCGCCAACCGCGTGGCGTGGATCGACCTGCCCACCAGCGGCCTGGCCCGGCTCGTGCGCAAGCTGACTGGAGATTGAAGATGGCAAGCAATGATGCCGCAACGCTCGCCGCACCGGCCCCCACGCTGCCCGGCCCGGTCATCGACGCGCTGCGGGAGGCCCGCCTGGCGGACCCGTTCGGCGTGCTGGGGCCGCACCGCGACGAACATGGCGTGGTGGTCCGCGCGATCGTGCCCGGCGCCGCCGCCATGCAGCTCGCCACGCGCGACGGCGAATTCGTTTCCGACATGACCCGGCTGCATGCCGACGGCGTGTTCGCGGGCCGCCTGCCCGACGCGGCGAGCGGCCAGCTATCGGCGGCCGACTATCGCCTGCGGATCCGCTGGCCCGACGGCAGCGAGCAGATCAGCGCCGACCCCTATGCGTTCGGCCTGCTGCTGGGCGAGCTGGACCTGCACCTGTTCAACGAGGGCCGGCACCTGGAACTGGGCAAGTGCCTGGGCGCCCAGTGCCTGACCATCGAGGGCGAACCCGGCGTGCGCTTTGCCGTCTGGGCGCCCAACGCCAAGCGCGTGTCCGTGATTGGCGACTTCAACGGCTGGAACGCGTCACGGCACCCGATGCGGCTGCGCCACGGCTCCGGCGTCTGGGAACTGTTCATTCCGCAAGGCATGGGCGTGGCGCCGGGCAGCCGGTACAAGTACGACATGACCGGCCCGCACGGCGAGGAACTGCCCGACAAGGCCGACCCGGTGGCGCAGGCCACCGAACTGCCGCCGGCCACCGCATCGGTGGTGGCGTGCGCCGGCCAGGCCGCCCCGCCGTTCCAGTGGAACGACGCGGCCTGGATGGAACAACGCGCCAAAACCGACCCGTACAGCGCGCCGATGTCGGTGTACGAGCTGCACGTGACGTCGTGGCAGCGCGCCGCCAACGACAGCGGCCGGGGCTGGGACATCCTGGCCGAACGGCTGGTGCCGTACGTGCGCGACCTGGGCTTCACCCATATCGAGCTGCTGCCGATCACCGAGCACCCGTTCGGGGGATCGTGGGGCTACCAGCCGCTGTCGCTGTTCGCGCCCACCGCGCGACTGGGGTCGCCCGAGCGCTTTGCCGCGTTCGTCGACCGCTGCCACCAGGCCGGCATCGGCGTGATCCTGGACTGGGTGCCCGCGCACTTTCCGACCGACCCGCACGGGCTGGCGATGTTCGACGGCACGGCGCTCTACGAGCACCAGGACCCGCGCGAGGGCTATCACCAGGACTGGAACACGCTGATCTACAACCTGGGCCGCAACGAGGTGCGCGGCTTCCTGCTGGCCAACGCGGTGCACTGGCTGGAGCACTACCATGCCGACGCGCTGCGCGTGGACGCCGTGGCGTCGATGCTCTACCGCGACTACAGCCGCGAGCCGGGCCAGTGGGTGCCGAACCGCTTTGGCGGGCGCGAGAACCTGGAGTCCGTGGCCTTCCTGCGCGAGATGAACACCGTGGTGCACCAGCGCTGCCCCGGCGCGCTGACCATCGCCGAGGAATCCACCGCGTGGCCCGGCGTCACGGCCAGCGTGGAATCGGGCGGCCTGGGCTTCAGCTTCAAGTGGAACATGGGCTGGATGCACGACACGCTGCGCTACCTGTCCCACGAGCCGGTGCACCGCCCGTGGCACCACGGCGACATGACGTTCGGCATGGTCTACGCGTGGTCCGAGGCGTTCGTGCTGCCGCTGTCCCACGACGAGGTGGTACACGGCAAGGGCTCGATGATCAACAAGGCGCCGGGCGACGACTGGCAGCGCTTTGCCAACCTGCGCGCGTACTACGGCTTCATGTGGACGCATCCGGGCAAGAAGCTGCTGTTCATGGGCGGCGAGTTCGCCCAGTGGCGCGAGTGGAACCACGACGACGAGCTGGACTGGGCGCTGCTGGACCAGCCGGCCCACCGGGGCGTCCATTCGCTGGTGCGCGACCTGAACCGCCTGTACCGCGAGCTACCCGCGCTGCATGCGATGGACCACCGGCCCGAAGGCTTCCAGTGGATCGTCGGCGACGACCAGCAGAACAGCGTGTTCGCCTACCTGCGCCGCGCCGCGCCCAACAGCGAGGAAGTGGTACTCGTCGTCGTCAACATGACGCCGGTGCCGCGCCACGGCTACCGGCTGGGCGTGCCGTTCGCGGGCACCTGGGAGGAATGCCTGAACACCGACGCCGAGATCTATGGCGGCAGCAACCTCGGCAACGGCGGCCAGGTGCGCGCCGAGGACACGCCGTCGCACGGGCAGCCGGCCTCGGTGTCGCTGCTGCTGCCGCCGCTGGCCGCGCTGGTCCTGCGCTACGCACCGGGAGCAAACGGTTGACGCCAGGGCGGCGTAGCGGGCGGGCGGCCCGGCCGGGCCACACAGAAGAACCAGAAGAAACGGAGGAGCAACACGCATGGCCAGCACTACCGTCGACCGCCTGCTGCCGGGCAAGCCCTATCCGCTCGGCGCGCACTGGGACGGGCTCGGTGTCAACTTCGCGGTGTTCTCCGCGAACGCCAGCCGCGTCGACCTGTGCCTGTTTTCCGCCAACGGCCGCAAGGAGGTGCAGCGCCTGCCGCTGCCCGAATGCACCGACGAGATCTGGCACGGCTACCTGCCCCACGCGCAACCCGGCCTGCAGTACGGGCTGCGCGCGTTCGGCCCGTACGATCCCACGCGCGGCCACCGCTTCAACCCGTACAAGCTGCTGCTGGACCCGTACGCCCGCGCGCTGAGCGGGCCGGTGCGCTGGTCCGACGCGCTGTTCGGCTACCGGCTCAACAGTCCGCGTGCCGACCTGACGCCCGACCGGCGCGACAGCGCGCCGACCATGCCCAAGGCCGTGGTGATCGACGAGAGCTTCAACTGGGGCGACGACCGCCCGCCCTGCGTGCCGTGGCCGACGACCTCGATCTACGAGGTGCACGTGCGCGGCGCGTCGATGCTGCGCGAGGACCTGCTGCCGCAGTATCGCGGCACGTTCGCCGCGCTGGCCGACCCGCGCTTCATCGAGCACCTGCTGCAGCTTGGCGTGACATCGATCGAGCTGCTGCCGATCCACGCCTTCCTGCAGGACCGCTTCCTGATCGAGCGCGGCCTGCGCAACTACTGGGGCTACAACACGCTGTCGTTCTTCGCGCCGGAGCCGCTGTACCTGTCCGGGCGCCAGCACCACGAGGTCAAGATCGCCGTCCGCCGCCTGCACGCGGCCGGCATCGAGGTGCTGCTGGACGTGGTCTACAACCACACCTGCGAAGGCAATGAACTGGGGCCCACGGTGTCGTGGCGCGGGCTGGACAACGCCAGCTACTACCGGCTGATCCCCGGCGACGAACGCCACTACATCAACGACACGGGCTGCGGCAACACGCTGAACCTGTCGCACCCGCGCGTGCTGCAGATGGTGATGGACTCGCTGCGCTACTGGGTGCAGACCTTCCACGTCGACGGCTTCCGCTTCGACCTGGGCAGCACGCTGGGCCGCGAGAGCAACGGCTTCGACCCCGGATCGGGCTTCTTCGACGCGATCCTGCAGGACCCGGTGCTGTCGCGCGTGAAGCTGATCTCGGAGCCGTGGGACCTGGGCCCCGGCGGCTACCAGGTGGGCAACCATCCGCCCGGCTTTGCCGAGTGGAACGACAAGTTCCGCGATAACGTGCGCCGCTTCTGGCGCGGCGACGCGGGCCAGCGCGGCGAGCTGGCGGCCCGGCTGACCGGATCGGCCGACCTGTTCGACCGCCGCCACCGCAAGCCGTGGGCCAGCGTCAACTTCGTCACCGCGCACGACGGCTTCACGCTGGCCGACGTGGTCAGCTACGCGCACAAGCACAACGAGGCCAACCACGAGGACAACCGCGACGGCAACGACGACAACGCCAGCGCCAACTGGAGCCCGGACGGCGCCGTGGAAGGCCCGACCGAGGACGACGCCATCCTGGAGACCCGCGGCCGCGTGGCGCGCGCGATGATGGCCACGCTGCTGCTGTCGCAGGGCACGCCGATGCTGACCGCCGGCGACGAATGGGGCCGCAGCCAGCAGGGCAACAACAACGCCTACTGCCAGGACAACGAGCTGTCGTGGCTCAACTGGGACGATGCGGCGCACCCGTCGAACGCGCCGATGCGCCGCGTGGTCAGCCGCCTGCTGGCGCTGCGCCGCCGCCTGCCCGTGCTGCGCGAGAACCGCTTCGTCCACGGCCGCTCGCAGCCGGCGCCGGGGCTGCCCGACATTGCGTGGTTCGGCCCCGACGGCAACGAGCTGAGCAGCGAGCAGTGGGCCAACCCCGAGGACCGCACGCTGGCGCTGCGGCGCGCGATGCACAGCCCCGAGGACGAGGTGGAGGCCATCCTGCTGTGCCTGAACGCCAGCGGCGAGGACGTGGTGTTCCGCATGCCCGTGCCCGGGGAGGACTGGCACCTGCTGTTCGACAGTACCGCACCCGACCTGGAGGACGAACCCGTGTCGCTCGATGACGAGGGCCGCCCCGCCTACCGGGTGCCCGCACGCGGCCTGGCCCTGCTGACGGCCGCCGTGCCCAAGGAAGAGGACATCCCACGATGAGCGAGCATGAATCGCTATGGCGCCTGGCCGAACGGGCCGGCCTGCAGGTGCGCTGGCGCGACGCCTGGAACAACCCGCAGCAGCTGTCCCCCGACGCGCTGCACACGGTACTGACCGCGCTGGAGCTGCCCTGCGGCACGCAGGGCGAGTGCGAGGCGTCGCTGGCGCGGCTGGCTGCCGATGACGGCGCGATGGCGCTGCCGCCACTGATCACGGCCGACCAGGGCCGGCCCGTGGCCGTGCCGTGGGCGCATACGGTGCCGCAGCGGCCCTATCGGCTGGAGCTGGAGGACGGCACGACCGTCGAGGGCGTGGCGCAACGCACGGGCGCCGGCACGATGGAGATCGCGCCGATCGACCAGTGGGGCTACCACCGGCTGCTGCTTGGCGACGTGGAAACCACGGTGGCGGTAGCGCCGCCGCGCTGCTTCGGCGTGGCCGACGCGCTGGCGGCGAACGGCCATGCCGACCGCACCGGCAAGCCCTGGGGCCTCGCCGTGCAGCTCTACGGGCTGCGCCGCGGCGCCGACACGGGCCTGGGCGACCTGACCACGCTGGCGCTGGCCGCCGAAGCCGCCGCGCAGGCCGGCGCCGATGCCATCGCGATCAACCCGCTGCACGCGGGCTTTGCCGCGCTGCCCGAGCGCTACAGCCCGTACTCGCCGTCGAGCCGCATCGTGTTCAACCCGCTCTACGCCGACCCGGCGCGCGTGTTCGGCCAGGATGCGGTCCACCAGGCCGTGGCGGCGCTGGGCATCGGCGCCGCGCTGGCCGAGGCCGAGCGCCGCACCGAGATCGACTGGCCCGCCACGGCCGCACTGCGGCTGCGGCTGTTCCAATGGCTCTGGCAGCACCACGACGCACTGCTGCCACCCGCGCAGAAGCAGGCGTTCGCGGCGTTCCGCGCGCGCGGCGGCAAGGCGCTGCTGGCGCACGCGACGTTCGAGGCCATCCAGGCCGAGCGGCTGGCCGCCGCCACCGACGAGGCGTCCGCGCGCGACGCCGCCGACTGGCGCCGCTGGCCCGCCACGCTGCAAAGCCCCGACGGCGCGGCCGCCGCGGCCATGGCGACGACCGGGGCGGACGCCCTCGGCTACCACGCATTCCTGCAGTGGCTGGCCGCCGACGGACTGGCCGATGCGCAGCGCCGCGCGCGCGACGCGGGCATGGCCATCGGCGTGATTGCCGACCTTGCCGTGGGCACCGATCCCGGCGGCAGCCATGCCTGGGCCCGCCAGACCGAGATCCTGAACGGCTTTCATGCCGGCGCGCCGCCCGACCTCTACAACCCGCTGGGGCAGGACTGGGGCGTGGCCGTGTTTTCTCCGCGCGGGCTGCGCCGCAATGGCTACGCCGCGTTCATCGAGATGCTGCGCGCCAACCTGGCCCACGCGGGCGGGCTGCGCATCGACCACGTGCTGGGGCTGGCCCGCATGTGGCTCGTGCCGGCCGGCGCGCCGGCCAGCGCCGGGGCGTACCTGAGCTTTCCGCTCGACGACCTGCTGCGGCTGGTGGCGATCGAGTCGTGGCGCCATCGCGCGATCATCATCGGCGAGAACCTGGGCACGGTGCCCGAGACGCTGAATGACGCGCTGGAGTCGCGCGGCGTGCTTGGCATCGACGTGCTCTGGTTCGTGCGCGAGGAGGAAGAGGAAGACGGCGCCGACGGCGACAACGTCGCCGCGCCGGCCACCGAGGCGCCGGCGTCTGCCACGCCCGACCCCGCGCCGTTCCTGCCGCCCGAGGCATGGCCCGCGCTGGCCGTGGCCACCACGACCACGCACGACCTGCCGACCATCGCGGGCTGGTGGGCCGGCAACGACATCGCGTGGCGCGCGCGGCTGCACCAGCTGGGCGCCGACGAAACCGAGGCGGGGCTGCTGGACGGCCGCGCCGCCGAGCGCGCAGCGCTCTGGCAGGCGATGGTCGACGCCGGCGCGGCCCAGGGCGAGGTGCCGCCCGCCGACCGCCCGCCGGTCGACGTCCTGCTCGCCTGGCTCCATCGCGCGCCCACGCCGCTGCGGCTGGTGCCGGTGGAAGACCTGCTGGCGCTGGCCGAGCAGCCCAACCTGCCCGGCACGGTGGCGGGCCATCCGAACTGGCAGCGGCGGCTCGATGCCGACGTACGCCACCTGTTCACGCGCGCGGACGTGGCGAGGCGCGTCGCCGCCGTGCGCGATGGCGCGGCGCTGGGCGCCGTCCGCGCCAACGGCGCCGATGCGGATGCGTGAGGGGGTGGCGCGGTCAGTGCCCGGCAGGATCGGCCAGCGCCTTGCAGAGCGCCTCGACGGTCAGCGGCTTGACGAGGTGCGCGTCAAAGCCGGCCGCGTCGGTGCGGCGCCGGTCGTCGGCGGAACTGCGCCCGGTCAGCGCGAAGATGCGGCACGTGGTGCCGGCCTCGCGCAGCACCCGCAGCACGTCGTAGCCGCTCATGTCGGGCATTTCCAGGTCCAGCAGCACCACGTCGGGCGCAAAGCCGCGCACCGCTTCCACGGCCTGCAGGCCCGAGTAGACCGGCTGCGCCGCATGGCCCAGCACGGTCAGCAGTTCCGCCATGCTGTCGGCCGAATCGGCGCTGTCATCGACGATCAGGATGCGCCGGCCCGCGCAGGGCGTGGCACTGGCGCGCGTGACACTGGCGCCGTCCATGTACACCTGCGGCAGCAGGATCGTAAACGTGCTGCCGCGCCCTTCGCCCCCGCTGCTGGCCTGGATGGCGCCGCCGTGCGCCTCCACCACGGCCCGCGCCAGCGCCAGCCCGATGCCGAGCCCGCTGCGGGCCGACTCGTCGCCCTCCTGCGCGAACAGGTTGAAGATGCGGTCCAGCGCCTCGGGCGCGATGCCGCGGCCGGTGTCGGCAATCGTCGTGATCACGTTGCCGCCTTCGGCCCGCACGCGCACGGTCACCGTGCCGCCGCGCGGCGTGTACTTGGTGGCGTTGCTGAGCAGGTTGGACAGCACCTGCTCCAGCCGCGCCGCATCGCCATTGACGAACACGGGCTCGGCCGGCAGCGACACCGCAAGCTGCTGGCTGGCGCCGTCCAGCGCGGGCCGCATGGCCTCCACGGCCGCGTTCATCACGTCGTGATACGGAATCGGCACCGGCTGCACCTTGAGCTTGCCCGAGGTGACGCGGCCCACGTCCATCAGGTCGCTCACCAGACGGGTCAGCAGCTGGAGCTGCCGGCCGATGATCTCGGCGCAGTGCCGGATGCGCTGGTCGCCGCCCGGCGTCAGCCGGATCACGTCGACGGCGTTGCGGATGGGCGCCAGCGGGTTGCGCAGTTCGTGCGCCAGGATGGCCAGGAACGACTGCACGCGGCGCCCGGCGCTCTCCAGGTCGGCCAGCCGCGCGGCGCTGGTGATGTCCTGCGCGGTCCAGAGCACGCCCGACACGCTGCCGCCGGCATCGCGCAGCAGCACCTGCCGCACGTGGCAGCGCACCAGCGAGCCGTCGTGCCGCTGCAGCCGCTGGTCGCCGGCCCACGCGCCGCTGGCACGCACGCCGTCCAGCGCGCCGGGCGTATCGCCGGACGGCACGTCGTGTTCGGAGTACAGCAGCGACAGCGGCTGGCCCACGGCCTCCTGCGCCGTGTGGCCGAACAGCGCCTGCGCGCCGGGGTTCCAGCTTCGGATCTCGCCCTCGGGGCCCAGTTCGCAGATGGCGCAGTCGTCCAGCGTATCGACGAGGTCCTGCCAGCGGGCCGCCATGCCGCGCGCGTATTCCTCGGCCGCGTACTGGACCGTGAAGTCGCGGTAGACCACGGCAAAGCCCTCGGGCGCGCCCTCGGCGGCGGGCACCGCCACGACCACGGCGCTCACGTAGAGCAGGCTGCCGTCCTGGCGGACGCGCCAGCCCTTGTCCTCGGCCCGGCCGTGCCGGCGCGCGGCGTCCAGCAGGCGCTCGGCATCGCCGGCGGCCACGGACTCGGGCGGGTGGAAGCGGGACATGGCGTGGCCGGTCACGTCGGCGGCGGCATGGCCGAGCAGGCGGCGGGCGGCGTCGGACCACGCCGAGACAAGCCCGTCCGCCGACAACGCGAAGACCGCGATGTCGTCGACCGCATCGAGCCATGCCGGCAACGGCACGCCGTCAATGCGCGTGTGCGTATCCATGGGAACGCTCCCTCATGTCTTGCTGTCGCTGCTTTTCTTGGAAGCAGTGGTTGCACCCCGGCGTCGCCGACGCAAGGGTGCCAGGCTTTCAATCATAGGCGCGAGCGCACGTACACGTGCCGGTCCTTCGCGCGAACACGCATGCAGAAACTACAACGGAACGTCTGGAATGTCAGCCAGGATTGCGCCCCGCCCCACGGACGGAGGGCGGCGGCGGATGCTTGTCGGGCAGGTTGCGCGCCGGCTGGTCGCCTTTTTCCTTGTTGTGGTCGGGACTCTGGTCCGGCCGGCGGTCTGGCCGGCGCACAGGGTCATGCGGAATGTGGGTCGCCATGGCGCGTCTCGGGTAGGTTGCAGGGATGGGAAGCCCCCTGCGTGCTGCAGATTTCATACCAGCACTGACAGCAGTGATTCTGCGTGCATCCGCCGCAAAACTTTTCTAGCCTGATCTAGCCTGAAGGATTTTCGCCCCCTTTGATCCGCCCAGGAGTCAAGTGATGACCGAAGCATCCCGGCTGCGGCCGGCTACTGCCGATGCCACCCTGTCCACCCCGGCATCCGGCCAGGAACATGTCGACGATACGCGCACGGCGATGTCCAGCGCCACCATCCGGCACGCGTTCCTCGATCACGTGTTTTATACGCAAGGCAAGCTGCCCGGCCACGCCAGCGGCAACGACCTGTACCAGGCGCTGGCCCATACCGTGCGCGACCGGCTCGTGCAGCGCTGGATCAGCACGGCCGAGACCTACCAGAACCAGCCGTCGCGCACCGTCGCCTACCTGTCGGCCGAATTCCTGATGGGCCCGCACCTGGGCAACAACCTCGTCAACCTTGGCATCTTCGACGAGGTCCGCGCGGCGATGACCGCGCTGGACCTGGACCTCGACGACATCCTGGCCCACGAGGAAGAGCCCGGCCTGGGCAACGGCGGCCTGGGCCGGCTGGCGGCCTGCTTCATGGATTCGCTGGCCACGCTGGAGATTCCCGCACTGGGCTACGGCATCCGCTACGAGTACGGCATCTTCCACCAGAACATCATCGACGGCCAGCAGGTGGAAACCACCGACACCTGGCTGCGCCACGGCAACCCGTGGGAGATCCAGCGCTCCGAATGGGCCGTACAGGTCCGGCTGGGCGGCCATACCGAGCACTACACCGACGACCGGGGCCGCTACCGCGTGCGCTGGGTGCCCGAGAAGACCGTGGTGGGCGTGCCGTTCGACTCGCCGATCCTGGGCTACCGCGTCAACACGGTCAACACACTGCGGCTGTGGCGCGCCGAAGCCACCGAGGCGTTCGACTTCCACACGTTCAACCGGGGCGACTACCTGGGCGCGGTCAGCAAGAAAGTGACGTCCGAGAACCTGACCAAGGTGCTCTACCCCAACGACGAGACCCAGCAGGGCAAGGAGCTGCGGCTCGAACAGCAGTATTTCTTCGTCGCCTGCTCGCTGCAGGACATGCTGCGCCTGATGGCCTCGCATGGCATTCCCGTCACACGCTTTCACGAGAAGTTCGCGGTCCAGCTCAACGACACGCACCCGGCGGTGGGCATCGCCGAGCTGATGCGGCTGCTGATCGACGACCACGACCTGGCCTGGCACGACGCCTGGCACATCACGCGCAACGCATTTGCCTATACCAACCACACGTTGCTGCCCGAGGCACTGGAACAGTGGCCGCTGGAACTGTTCCGCCGCATCCTGCCGCGCCACCTGGAAATCATCTACGAGATCAACGCCCGCTTTCTGGACGAGGTGCGCATCGGCTTCTACGGCGACGAGTCGCGCGTGGCCCGGCTGTCGCTGGTCAACGAGCAGGGCGGCCGTTACGTGCGGATGGCGGGGCTCGCGTGCGTGGGCAGTCACGCGATCAACGGCGTGGCCGAGCTGCATTCGCGGCTGATGCGCGAGGACGTGCTGCAGGACTTCTACGCCATGTGGCCCGAGAAATTCACCAGCATCACCAACGGCGTGACGCCGCGCCGCTGGCTGGCGCTGTCCAACCCGCGCATGACGCAGCTGGTCAGCGACGCCATCGGCGACGGCTGGATCAAGGACCTCGACCAGCTCCGCGCGCTGGAGCCGTACGCCGACGACGCAGGCTTCCGCGAGCAATGGCAGGCCGTGCGCCGCGCCAACAAGCGCGACCTGGCCCAGCTGATCCGCGACTGCACCGGCGTGGTGGTGAACCCGGACTCGATGTTCGACGTGATGGTCAAGCGCATCCACGAGTACAAGCGCCAGCACCTGGCCGTGCTGCACATCATAGCGCTCTATCACCAGATCAAGTCCAGCCCCAACGCCGACGTGCCGCCGCGCACGTTCCTGTTCGCCGGCAAGGCGGCGCCGGGCTACCACTACGCCAAGCTGATGATCCGCTTCATCACGTCGGTGGCCGACGTGGTCAACCGCGACCCGCAGGTGCGCGACCGCCTGAAGGTGGTCTTCCTGCCCAATTTCAACGTCACGTACGGCCAGAAGATCTACCCGGCGGCAGACCTGTCCGAGCAGATCTCGCTGGCCGGCAAGGAGGCGTCCGGCACGGGCAACATGAAGTTCGCCATGAACGGGGCCATGACGATCGGCACGATGGACGGCGCCAACATCGAGCTGCGCGACGCCATCGGGGCCGACAACTTCTTCCCGTTCGGGCTCAACGCGTCGGAGGTCTACGCGCTGCGCGCCGCCGGCTATCACCCGTCCAGCTATTACGAGTCCAGCCCCGAGCTGCGCGCCGTGGTGGACCTGATCCAGCACGGCTTCTTCTCCAAGGGCGACGCGGCCGTGTTCCGGCCGCTGTTCGAGGGGCTGCTGCAGCACGACCCGTACATGCTGATGGCCGACTTTGCGTCGTACCTGCAATGCCAGCGCGAGGTATCGGCCGCCTACGCCGACCAGGACCGCTGGCAGCGGATGTCCGTGCTGTCGTCCGCCCGCTCGGGCCGCTTCTCGTCGGACCGGGCGATCCGCGAATACTGCGAACGGGTCTGGCATGTCGATCCGGTGCCGGTCTGCCTGCTGCACCGCGCCAGCGGCCACGTGCAGGGCCCGCGCCGGGGCGGGGACGGCGCCAGCGGCACCGGCGGCACGGCTGGCAACACGTCATCCAGCGTGGCCGGCGGCTTCAGCGAGCGCTGCCAGTAGCGCGTCCGGCGGCGCAGCGCTGGAACAGCGCTTTGCAGATTCTCGGCACGCCGCCGGGCCCGCGGCAGTTTCTACAACGGCACGGGCAGCTTATACACCGCCGTTGCCACGGACGCCCGTAACCGTGGTGGTGGCGCCAGCGTGGAGGCCGATTGTTGCGCGGCACAAGAGCTGGCACAAAGTTCGCATAGCCGTTGCCCTGCGCCGTGTCCTCGATGGCGCATTCCTCCAAAGCACCCGGTAACGACACCAAAAATGCGGGAGTTCTCCTTGAACGCGAATACCTTATTTGTGGCGGCTGAAGCCCAGCCCCTGGCCAAGACCGGCGGGCTTGCCGATGTGGTGGGCGGCCTGGCGCAGGCGCTGCAACAGCGCGGCAGCGACGTCACGATCCTGATGCCCGGCTATCCCCGGGCGGTGGCCGCCGCGCGCGACGTGCGCAGCCTGGGCGCCATCCGCCTGCCGATGGCCCTGCCGCCCGGACACAGCCCGGCGCGCCTGCTCCAGGGCCTGATGCCCGACGGCGTGCGCGTGGTATTCCTCGACTGCCCGTCGCTGTACGACCGTCCCGGCTCGCTGTACGTGGATGCCACCGGCCGCGACTTCTGCGACAACGCCCAGCGCTTTGCCGCGCTGGCCCACGCCGCCACGGCCATCGCCGCCGGCGAGACGCCGCTGCCGGTGCCCAGCCTGGTCCATGCCCATGACTGGCATGCCGCGCTGACGCCACTGCTGATGCACCTGCGCGGGCTGCGCATCCCCACGGTCTGCACGATCCACAACCTGGCCTTCCAGGGCGTGTTCCCGATGGAGACGGCCGGCGCGCTGGGCCTGCCCGCCGAATGCCTGACGCCGGACGGTATCGAGTTCTGGGGCAAGATCAACTTCCTGAAGGCGGGCATCCGCTACGCGGACCGCGTGACCACGGTCAGCCACACCTATGCGCGTGAAATCCTGACGCCGCATTTCGGCCACGGGCTCGACGGGCTGCTGGCCCACCGCGCCGACGTGCTGGGCGCGATCCCGAACGGCGTCGACGTCGACGCCTGGTCGCCGCGCACCGACCGCCTGCTGCCGCAGCGCTACGACGTACGCAACATGACCGGCAAGCGCGCCTGCAAGGCTGCGCTGCAGGCCCGCCACGGGCTGCCGGTGGACCCGGACCGCCCGGTCATCGCCATGGGCAGCCGCCTGACTCATCAGAAAATGGCCGATGTGGCGCTCGACGCCATCGCGCTGACGCTGGAGACCGATGCCGACGCCCAGTTCGTGGTGCTCGGCTGCGGCGACCCGAAGCTGGAAGCGGCCTACACGGCGCTGGCGCAGCGCCATCCGGGCCGCGTCGGCGTGACCATCGGCTACCGCGAGGAAGACGCCCACCTGCTGCACGCGGGCGCCGACATCCTGCTGCACGGCAGCCGCTTCGAGCCATTCGGGCTGACGCCGGTCTACGCCATGCGCTACGGCACCGTGCCGATCGTCTCGCGCGTGGGCGGCCTGGCCGACACCGTGCGTGACGTGGGCGACGAAGCCATGCCGGCCGCGCGCGCCAACGGCATCGTTTTCGACGGCGATTCGGCCGAAGCCATGCGTGCCGCCATCGTCCGTGCACTAGGATGGTATGGCCGCCCACGCTACTGGCGCAGCCTGCAACGGACCGGCATGCAGACCGACTTCAGCTGGGAGGCGCCGGCCCGCCAGTACATGGCGATGTACGGCGCGCTGTCGCCGGCACTGGCCGACCTGCCCGTCATCGCCCCCGTGGTGGAAGAGGCGCCGGCCCGGCCCGTGCGCAGCCGCCGCCCCGTGGTGGTGGCCGAGCCGCCGGTGCTGTCGCCGGCCGACGCTGGCGCGGCATCCCCGGCATGACCGGCATGACCGGCATCCGGCGTTCTGCATGGCGATTTGCGTGAAGGTGGCCCACCATGATGACTGCATCACCCGCTCTGCCGCCGCGCCACGGCGTGCCCCCGGCGGTACCGAACTGGCAGACGCTGGGCGCCGACACGCGCCTGCTGCCGTGCGGCGACGATAGCGACGAAGCGTACTGGTTCGGCCCGGTCCGCCTGGCCGACGGGCGCGTGCGCTTTCGCCTGTGGGCGCCAGACGCCGCCGCGCAGGGCCAGACGGTACGGCTGGAAGTGGCCGGCATGGCACCGGTGCTGATGGTGGAAGGCCGCAAGGGCTGGTTCGAGGCCGTGGCGCCGTGCTGCCATGGCGCGCGCTACTGGTTCCGGCTTGACGACGGCACCATCGTGCCGGACCCCGCATCGCGGCTGCAGGCCGACGACGTGCACGGCGCCAGCGTGCTGTGCCTGCCCGAGCCCGGCGCCGCGTACCGCTGGCAGCATGCCGAATGGCGCGGCCGCCCGTGGCACGAGGCCGTGATCTACGAAATCCACGTCGGCCTGTACGGCGGCTACGCGGGCGTCACCGCCGAACTGCACCGGCTGGCCGCGCTGGGCTTCACCGCCATCGAGCTGATGCCGCTGGCCGAGTTTCCGGGCGCGCGCAACTGGGGCTACGACGGCGTGCTGCCGTTCGCGCCCGAGCGCAGCTACGGCACGCCCGACGAACTGCGCGCGCTGGTCGATACCGCGCACGGCCTGGGCATGATGGTGTTCCTGGACGTGGTCTACAACCACTTCGGGCCCGAGGGCAACTACCTGCCCACCTACGCCAGCGCCTTCTTCCGCAACGACCGGCAGACGCCGTGGGGCCCGGCCATCGACTTCCGCCGCGCCGAGGTGCGCCGCTTCTTTGGCGAGAACGCACGCTACTGGCTTGAATCGTTCCGCTTCGACGGCCTGCGGCTGGACGCCGTGCACGCCATCGACGACGAAGGCTGGCTGCCCCGGCTGGCCACCGACCTGCGCGACTGCGTGCAGGGCCGGCATATCCATCTGGTGCTGGAGAACGACCACAACGACGCGGCGCTGATCGAGGGCGGCTACGACGCGCAGTGGAACGACGACGCCCACCATGCGCTGCACGTGCTGCTGACCGGCGAGGACGACGGCTACTACCGCGAATACCAGGCCGACCTGCCCGGCAGCCAACGCACGGACACCGCCGGCTCGCCGGCGCTGCACCACCTGGCGCGCGTGCTGCGCGAGGGCTTTGCGTGGCAGGGCGAGGTGTCGCCGCACCGCAGCGGCGACGAGAACGGCCCGCTGCAGGGCCGCGAGGTGCGGCGTGGGCAGCCCAGCGCGGCGCTGGCGCCCACCGCGTTCGTGATGTTCGTGCAGAACCACGACCAGACCGGCAACCGCGCGTTCGGCGACCGCCTGACCACGCTGGCCGACCCCGACGCGCTGCGCGCCGCCGTGGCGCTGCAACTGCTCTGCCCGCAGATCCCGCTCGTGTTCATGGGCGAGGAACTGGGCGCGCGCGAGCCGTTCCTGTATTTCACCGATCATCCGCCCGAACTGGCGCAGGCCGTGCGCGATGGCCGGCGCCGCGAGTTCGCGGCGTCCGCCGCGTTCCGCGACGAGACCCACGCCGCGCGCATCCCGGACCCGAATGCCGTGGAGACGTTCGACGCCTCGAAGCCGGTCTGCGACAACAGCGACGGCAACTGCCGCGCGTGGAACCACTACTACGGCGAGCTGCTATCGATCCGGCGCAACGAGATCATGCCCCGGCTGCCGCACAGCCAGTCCGCCGGCGTCACCATCCTGGGCGAGCGCGCGCTGCTGGCGCGCTGGCGCATGGGCGACGGCAGCCTGCTGTCGATCTGGCTCAACCTCGGCACGGAGCCCGTGGAAGTGGACTGCGACGGCGGGCGGATGCTGCATGCCAGCCAGTCCGGCGCCATCGCGTCGCTGATGGCCGGCACGCTGCCGGGCCTGACCAGCGTCGCCTGCCTGCAATCGTCCTGACGGCCCGCCAGGGCCCTGCCTACATGACAGACAACGTCGATCTGGACCACGCCGGCGTGCCGCGCGCCACGGCGCGGCTGCAGTTGCACGCCGGCTTTACGTTTGCCGATGCCGCCGCGCTGGTGCCCTACTACGCCGGGCTGGGCGTCAGCCACCTGTACCTGTCGCCGATCACCGCCGCGCGGCCCGGCTCCACGCACGGCTACGACGTCACCGACTTCACGCGCGTCAACCCCGAACTGGGCGGCGAAGAAGGTTTCCTCGCGCTGGCCGCGCGCGCCCGCGAGGCCGGGCTTGGCCTGGTGGTGGACATCGTGCCGAACCACATGGCGTCCGACGCGCTGCACAACCCGTGGTGGCGCGACGTGCTGGCGCGCGGCGAGCAGAGCGCCTTTGCGCACTATTTCGACATCGACTGGCAGCCGGCCGACCCCGACCTGCGCGGCAAGGTGCTGGTGCCGATCCTGGGCGACCCGTACTGGCAGACGCTGGAATCCGGCGCCATCGCCGTGCGGCATGGCAACGACGGCAGGCTGGCGCTGCACTACGGCGACCACGACCTGCCGCTGGCCGACGGCGAGACCGAGGTGCCGGCCGATGCCAGCGCGCTGCACGCGCTGCTGGAGCGCCAGCACTACCGGCTGGCGTGGTGGCGCACCGGCGCGGCGCAACTGAACCGGCGCCGCTTCTTCGAGATCACCGATCTCGTGGGCGTGCGCGAGGAATGCGAGGACGTGTTCGAGGCCGTGCACGCGCTGCCGTTCCGGCTCTACCGCGAAGGCTGGATCGACGGGCTGCGCATCGACCACGTCGATGGCCTGGCCGACCCGGCCGGCTACTGCCGCCGCGTGCGCGAGCGGCTGGACGCGCTGCGCCCCGGCCGGCCCGGCGAGCTGGCGCGCATGCACCCGTGGCTGGTCATCGAGAAGATCCTGGGCGAAACGGAGCCGCTGCCGCACGACTGGAACGTCGACGGCACCACCGGCTACGACTTCATGGACGAGGTGGGGGCCGTGCTGCACGACCTGCACGGCGAGGCGCCGCTTTGCATGCTCTGGATGCAGATCAGCGGCGACGCGCGGCCGTTCTCTGACTACGTGCGCGCCGGCCGGCACCGCGTGCTGGCCCGCCACCTGATTGCCGAAGCCGATGGCGTCTGCGCCCGGCTGCACGTGCGGGCGCGCCAGGACCCCGCCACGCGCGACCTGACGCCGCACGCGCTGCGCCACGCGCTGACCGCGTTCATGACCGCGATTCCGGTCTATCGCAGCTACTACACGGCGGCCGGCGCCGCGCCGCGCGACACCGCGTTCGACGACGCGATGGTCACGGCCGCCGCCGCCGACGCGCGCCGCCTTCTGGCGCCCGACGAGGCGGCCGCGCTCGATTTCATCGTCGCCTGCCTGCGCGTGGACGACCCCATCGACAGCGATCCGGGCCGGCTGCGCACAAAGCTCCAGCAACTGATGCCGGCGCTGGCCGCCAAGTCGACCGAGGACACGGCGTTCTACCGCTACGGCCGCCTGCTGTCGCGCAACGAGGTGGGCAGCGACCCCGGCACGCTTGCGATGGCGCCCGAGCGCTTTCATGAACGGATGCAGGCGCGCGCCGCCGACTGGCCGCACGCGATGCTGGCCGTGGCCACGCACGACCACAAGCGCGGCGAGGACGCCCGCATGCGGCTGGCCGTGCTCAGCGAGCGGGCCGACGAATGGGCCGAGGCCGTGGCAGGCTGGGAAGCGCGGCTGGCGCCGCTGCTGAGCGCCTCGCCCACCGGCCCGGACGGCGTGGACCGCATGATGCTGTACCAGACGCTGGTTGGCGCGTGGCCGGCAGATCCGCGTGAACTCGCCGCCGATGACGCCCAGCGCGCGTTCATCGACCGCGTCCTGGCGTGGCAGCAGAAGGCCATCCGCGAAGCCAAGCGCCATGGCAGCTGGACCCATCCCGATACGGCCTACGAGGACGCCTGCGAGGCGTTTCTGCCGGCCATTGCCAGCGGCGGGCCCGACAGCGTGCTGGAAAGCATCGGCGCCTTTGCGGGCCGCATCGGCACCGCCGCCGCGCTGAACAGCCTGGCGCAGACGCTGCTGCAACTGACCGCGCCCGGCGTGCCGGACCGCTACCAGGGCAACGAGACCTGGGACTTCAGCCTGGTCGACCCGGACAACCGCCGCGCGCCCGACTATGCGCGGCTGCAATCGCAGCTCGAATGCCGGGGCGGCTGGCCGCACTGGCTGGCGCACTGGCGCGATGGCCGCATCAAGCAGCAGTTGATCCGCAGCGTGCTGGCGTTCCGGCGCGACCACGCGGCGGTGTTCGCGCAGGGCAGCTATCGCCCGGTGCCGGCCAGTGGCGAGCGGGCGGGCAACGTGCTGGCGTTCACGCGCCAGTTCGGCAATACCGAGGTGATGGTGGCCGTGACGCGGCTGGCGGCGCGGCTTGTCGATCCGGCGCAGCCGCACGTGCCGCCGCACTGCTGGCAGGACACGGGCCTGCGCGCGGCCGATGCCAACTGGACCGACGCGCTGACCGGCCACGCCGTGGCCAACCACGCCGGCTGGCTGCGCGCCAAGGACGTGTTCGCGACGCTGCCGGTAGCACTGCTGGTTCGCGGCTGACCGGCTACGCCGCGCGGTCCGGGCGACACCTGGCCTGGCGCGTTCAGTGCAGCCGGTGCGCGTCGAGGTCCAGCGCCTTCTCGGCCGCGTCGCCGGTCAGGCCGCGATAGTAGAGGTGCACGCCGATGGCCAGCGAGTCGTGGCGGATCTCGTGCAGCGCGCGCCATGCCTGCACGGCATCGGTGAAGACCAGGTAATGGGCCTCGCGCGCGACCAGCGTCGCCACGTCATGCAGCCCGTGGTTGTGCAGCGCGCCGACCAGATGGTCCAGGCTGCGGTGCGTGCGGGCGTCGGTGCGCGGGTAGAGCATGTGCAGCACCGCCACGGGCGCCGCCGCTGCGACGGCCGTCGCTGACGGAGCCGCCGTGAAGGCCGCCACGATGTCCTGGTGGTGGATCGCCGTGACCGTGGGGCCGGCCGGGGTGCGGGCGGACGTGAGTCCGGTTTGTGCCTGGGCGGCCTGGGCCGCTGCGCGGGTCGTGTTGTTCATGTCAGCACCTCCTGGTCAAATCTGAACGACTGTGGTGCAAAGATAGGGCATGGATGACGCGGCGCAATATGCATTTGGCGCAACAGTGAATTCCACCGTCTTCCGCAGAACGGAACGGCTGGCAGCCTGTCCATGCAACCCGAATCTTTCCGGACACTTTCAACCGGCTTTCGGCTGGCTTTCAGCGCCGGCGTGGCAAGGGATCCGCCGGGCCGCCGCACATATCGTTACGCGATCTTCTTCGTTGGCGGCGCAGGGCCGGCCGCCTACGATCCTGCTTTTCCGCCGCCGCGCAGACGCCGGCCGGGCCGCGCCTCAGGCGCTGGCCAGGCCGCGCTGCAAGGCCGTTTTGAGCATCGAGAAGACATGTCGCGCCACAGGATTGACCGCGTTGGGACGCGCCCAGAGGTAGTAGGTGACATCGGGCAGGCGCGGCAGGCCGTCGGCCTCGCCCAGGATGCGCATGTCCGCCTGGAGCAGGTCGATGCTGCGCGCCGTGATGCCCAGCCCGCCGCGCAGCGCCGCCTTGATGCCGATCAGGCTCGGCGCCAGGTAGGCGATGCGCCACGGCACGCCGGCCTGCGTCAGCGCCTCCAGCGACAGCTTGCGGAACAGGCTCGGCTCGTCAGCCAGGATCAGCGGCACGGGCGTGCCTCGCTCGTAGACGAAGTCCGCCGCGCAGACCCAGATCGTCGGCGTGGTGCGCAGCGCGATGCCATCGAGCGTCGCGTCCTCGCGCGTGGACACGGTCAGGTCGATCTCGCCGCGCCGGAGCTGCTCCATCAGGAACGGGCTGCGCCCCACGTGGATCTCCAGCCGCAGCGCCGGCGACGACCGCGCGATATGCGACAGCAGCACCGGCAGCATGGTGTCGGCCACGTCGTGCGGCGCGCCGATGCGCAGCGAACCGGTCAGGTCCCCTTCGCGCAGCACGCGCAGCGCCTCGTCGTTGGTCGTCAGCAACTGCCGCGCGTATTCCAGCAGCTTCTTGCCGTGGCGCGTGAACTGCTTGCCGCGCCCCTGCCGCTCGAACAACGCCAGCCCGAGTTGCTCTTCCAGCCGCTGCATCTGCTGGGTGACGGCCGACTGGGTGCGCTGGACGGCCGCCGCCGCCGCGCCAAAGGTCTCATGGTCCGCAATGGCCACCAGCGTGCGGAGCAGGTCGAGGTCGAGGTTACGCATTCATTAGCCGTGCTAATGGGTTTTCGTCGCGCATTAAGTGGTTTTCAGGACAGGTGTTCATTACAGTGAAACACGAAGCACCGTTCTACCCCCGAAAAACAGAGATTGCAAGGATAGACCGCACCATGTCCATCGCAGAACAGCGTCAGTCGGCCGTCGGCGAAACGATCGAATCCATTAGAAACATCGTAGACAACGGCGGCGTGACCCGCGCCAGCCTGGCCCAGGTGCTGACCCTGGTGGAAGACCTGGCCGCCCGCACCGATTTCTGGAGCGAGGCCGACTACCCGCCGCCCGAGGCCACCGAGCGCCAGGCGCGCTACCTGATCGCCGAGGATCCGGACCAGACCTACGCGCTCTACCTGAACGTGATGCGGCCGGGCAAGCGCATCCCGCCGCACAACCACACCACCTGGGCCTGCGTGGCGGGCGTGAGCGGCGTGGAGTTCAACGACGTCTACACCCGCACCGACGATGGCAGCCAGCCCGGCGTGGGCACGCTCGCGCACGAGCGGACCGTGGAAGTGGGGCCGCGCCACGGCATCGCGCTGCTGCCCGACGACATCCATTCGGTCGAGATCCGGGGCGACGACGTCATCCGTCACTTGCACATGTACGGCCGCTCGCTCGAAACGCTGACCGAACGGCTGTCGTTCGACCTTGAGACCGGCCGCTGCCAGGTCATGAACGTGGGCGTGCAGACCCGCCGCTAGACATAGCCTGACGGGGCCGCCGCGCCCCGACTCCCGAGAATCCCGCCGCCACTTCGCGCCCCGCGCGCGAGGACGGCCCCCTTTTGCCCAAAATTCATGACCCAGGCCATCTATCGACCCGTCGACGCCCCCACGCTCAAGGGCTGGCTGCACGACCCCGACGAAATCGCGCTGTTCGACGTCCGCGAGCACGGCCAGTATGGCGAGGGCCATCCGTTCTACGCCGTGCCGCTGCCGTACAGCCGGCTGGAGCTGGACGTGGGCCGCCTGGCGCCCCGCACCGACGCCCGCATCGTGCTGGCCGACGACGGCGACGGCGTGGCCGCGCGTGCCGCCGCCGCGCTGGCCCGGCTGGGCTACCGCAACCTGCACGTGCTCGACGGCGGCATGCCGGCCTGGCAGGCGGCCGGCTACACGCTGTTCGCGGGCGTGAACGTGCCGTCAAAGACGTTCGGCGAACTGGCCGAGCACCACTACCACACGCCGCGCGTGTCGGCGCAGGAGCTGGCGGCCATGCGTACCGGCGCGCAGCCGCCCGTGGTGCTGGACGGCCGCCCCGCCAGCGAATTCCGCAAGATGAACATCCCCGGCGCCATCTGCTGCCCGAACGGCGAGCTGGCCTACCGGCTGCGCGATCTGGTGCCGGACACCACCACGCCGGTCGTCATCAACTGCGCCGGCCGCACGCGCAGCATCATCGGCGCCCAGTCGCTGATCAACTTCGGCGTGCCCAACCCGGTCTACGCGCTGGAAAACGGCACCCAGGGCTGGTACCTGAACGATTTCGTGCTCGAACACGGCGGCACGGCGCGCTACCCGGACACCGGCACGCCCGCTGGTGCCGATGCGGCCCGCACGGCCGCCCGGGCCCTGGCCGAACGCTTCGGCGTGCCGATGATCGCGCCCGAACAGGCTATCGGCTGGCTGGCCGACGCCACACGCACGACGTTCCTGTGCGACGTCCGCACGGCCGAGGAATACGCCGCGCGCACGCTGCCCGGCGCCCAGCACACGCCGGGGGGCCAGTTGATGCAGGCCACCGACCAGTACGTCGGCGTGCGCCGCGCCCGGCTGGTGCTGTTCGATGCCGACGCCGTGCGCGCGCCGGTCGTCGCCAGCTGGCTGCGCCAGATGGGCCATGACGCCGTGGTGCTGGACGGCGGGCTCGACGCCGGCCTGGCCGCGGGCGTGCGCGGGCCGCACGGCCCGGCGCCCGAAGTCACCGCGCTGCCGACCGTGACCAGTGCGCAACTGTCGGCCGGCATGGCGGCGCAAGCGATGCTGGCGCTTGATCTGCGCGGCAGCATGGCCTATCGCGCCGGCCACGTCGACGGCGCGCGCTGGTCCACGCGGGCGCGGCTTGCGCAGGACCTGCACGGCGTGCCGCACGACACCACGCTCGTGCTGGTGGGCGACGCCGATGCCGACGATCCGGCCGACCTCGCCGCCGCCGACCTGCTGGCGCTGGGCTACCGCGACGTGCGCCGGCTGCAGGGCGGACTGGGCGCGTGGCGCGCCGCCGGCCTGCCCGTGCGGCACGGCGCCGACACGCTGCCCGACGCGCGCTGCATCGACTACCTGTTCTTCGTCCACGACCGGCACGACGGCAACAAGGCCGCCGCGCGCCAGTACCTAGCGTGGGAAACGGGCCTGATCGCCCAGCTCGACGCTCAGGAGCTGGCGACGTTCCGCTTCCCGCCCGCTGCCTGACCGCCATCCGAACCTGACCCCCACCACCTGCCCAACGCATAACGAGGTCGCCCCATGTCCCGTCCGATCACCCGCCGTCTGTCGCAGTACCTGGTTGCCGCCTGCACCGTCACGCTCTGCGCCGCCGCGCTGGCGCAGCAGCCGCTGGCGCCCGTCAACGGATTTCCGGCGCAGCCGCTGCGCATCGTGTCGCCGTTCCCGGCAGGCGGCGGCAACGACGCCGTGACGCGCGTGGTGGCCACGCGGCTGTCGCAGGTGCTGGGCCAGAGCGCGGTGACCGACAACCGCGGCGGCGCCGGCGGCAACATCGGCACGCGCTACGTGGCCGAGGCCAAGCCCGACGGCTACACCGTGCTGACCTCGCAGGTGTCGATCATGGCCGTCAACCCGACGCTCTACCGCGCGCCGGGCTTCGACCCGGTCAAGCAGTTCATCCCGGTCACGCAGATCAACGCCGCGCCGCTGGCCATCGTGGTGTCGGCCAACGCGCCGTGGAAGACGTTCGAGGAACTGGCCACGCAGGCCAGGGCGCAGCCGAACAAGATCACGTTCGCCACGCCGGGCAACGGCACGCTGTCGCACCTGGTGGGCGTGGTGCTGGACAAGGACAGCAGCGTGTCGCTGCAGCACGTGCCGTACAAGGGCGCGGGCCCGGCCATCAACGACCTGCTCGGCGGACAGGTGGATGTGCTGATCACGTCGACGTCGTCGGTGGCCAGCTTCATCCAGGCCGGCCGCATGCGTGCGCTGGCCGTCACCAGCCCGCGCCGGCTAGGGGTATTCGCCAAGGTGCCCACGCTTGAGGAAATGGGCTACCGCAATGCACGCTTCGAGGACTGGTACGGCTTCTTCGTGCCGGCCGGCACGTCGCCCGAACGCGTGGCGCTGCTGAACCGCGCCATCGTGCAGGTGCTGCAGATGCCCGACGTGGTCAAGACCATCAACGACGGCGGCAGCGACGTGGTGGCCAACACGCCCGAGGCATTCGCCGCGCAGCTCAGGCAGGACATCGCGCGGTGGTCGCAGATCGTGCGGCTGTCCGGCGCGCATGTCGACTAGGCACGCGCCTTGCAAAACCCCACACACCTTCCGCCAACCCACAGGCAAGCCATGACCAAAGCGCTCTCCACCCGCCTGGCCCACGCCGGACGCACCGCCAGCGTGCCCGGCGGCCAGCCGGTGAACCCGCCCGTGGTGCGGGCCAGCACCGTCCTGTTCGAATCGGTCGCCCAGCAGCGCGAGATGCGCGCGCGGCGCGACACCGAGCGCCTGTTCACCTACGGCGCGCGCGGCAATCCCACCAACTTCGCGCTCGAAGACATGGTGACGATGCTGGAAGGCGGCCACCGCACGCGGCTGTTCCCGTCCGGGCTGGCCGCGGCGGCGATGACGATCCTGGCCTACGTGCGCCCCGGCCAGCACGTGCTGCTGCCCGACTGCGTCTACGAGCCCGTGCGCAACCTGGCCAACGGCTTCCTGCGCCAGCACGGCATCGGCGCCGACTTCTACGCCGCCGACGGCACGGACCTGGACGCGAAGCTGCGGCCCGAGACGCGGCTGGTCTACGTGGAGGCGCCGGGATCGCTCGTCTACGAGATGTGCGACCTGCCCGCGCTGGCCGCCCGCGCCCATGCGCACGGCGCACTGGTGGCGGCGGACAACACGTGGGGCTCCGGCCTGCTGTACCGGCCGCTGGCGCTGGGCGCCGATATCTCGCTGATGGCCGCCACCAAGTACCTGGGCGGCCATTCGGACGTGATGATGGGCACGGTCTGCACCACCGAGGCCGCGTGGCAGCCGCTGGCGGCCATGGCCGACGCCTTCGGCATGACCGTGAGCCCCGACGACGCCTACCTGGTGCAGCGCGGCATCCGCTCGCTGGGCGCGCGGCTGGCGCAGCATCAGGCCGGCGCGCTCGACGTGGCACGCTGGCTGCTGGACCGCCCCGAGGTGGCGCAGGTCTTCTGCCCCGCGCTGCCGCACGACCCGGGCCACGCGCTGTGGCGGCGCGACTGCCACGGCACCAACGGCCTGCTTTCGTTCACGCTGCGCTCGCCGGCCCCGGTGGCGCCCGAGCGTTTCGTCGACAGCCTGCGGCTCTTCGGCATCGGCGCGTCATGGGGCGGCTTTGAAAGTCTGGCCGTGCTGGCCGACATGCGCCGCGCGCGCAGCGTCACGGACTGGGCCGCCCACGGCACCGTGATCCGGCTCCACATCGGGCTCGAAGCGGTGCCCGACCTGCTGGCCGACCTGGACCAGGCGTTCGCCGCCATCGCCACGCTCGAACCCTCCAACAAGGACACTTCCCATGCCTATCATCGGTGACTGGCTGCGCCAGCAATCGGGCCCGGCCCGCACCAACGGCCAACTACCGGTCGGCTCCATGGCCTCGGGCATGGCCGTCACGCTGCCGTACGTGGCGGTGCGCGGCGCCCATCCCGGCCGCACGCTCTGGCTGCACGGCCAGGTGCACGGCGACGAGATCAACGGCATGGTGGCGGCGCTGCGCTTTGCCCGCGGCCTGGACCCGGCCACGATGCACGGCAACGTGGTGGTCACGCCCACCGGCAACCCGCAGGCGCTGGACGCGCGCCGCAAGCGCAATCCGTACGACGAACTCGACCTCGACCAGACCTATCCCGGCAACGCGGGCGGCCTGGTATCGGAACGGCTGGCCCACGCGCTGATCGCCGAAGTGCGCGGCGTGGCCGACGTGCTGATCAACCTGCACACGATGAACCCGCTGTTCGATGCCCGGCCCTACACGGTCTACAAGGTGCATCCGGACAGCCCCGTCACCGAGGCCGACGTGCTGGCGGCCATGGCGCCATTCCATCCGCACGTGGCCTGCCAGCAGGACGTGGGCGGCAAGGGCGAGCTGCCCGGCAACATCGCCGGCGCGCTCGACTACCAGTGCCTGGCCGCCGGCGTCTGCGCGTTCATGCTCGAACTGGGCAGCGGCAGCCGCTTCGAGCCCGACAACATCGCCGTGGCCGAAACCGGCTTCCAGACGCTGGCCGTGCAGATGGGCATCCTGTCCGGCCCGCCGGCGCAGCCAGCCGCCACGTCGCTGCGGCGCGTGAAGCGGCGCGGATGGATCACCGCCGACGAAGGCGGCCTGTTCATCCCCGGCGCCCGCGCCGGCGACCTGCTGCGCGAAGGCCAGTCGATCGGCGACACGCTCAAGCTCGACGCATCGCTCACCCCCGTCAGGCCGTTCCCGCGCGACGGCGTGCTGATCGGCCTGCGCAGCGACCCCGTGGTCCACACCGGCGAACGGCTTGCGTTCGTGGCGTGGGAGTGGGACCAGGTGTCGCTGTCTTCCGGCGCCGTCGCATGACGGACGGCCGGCCCTCTCCCCCAGCCCCTCTCCCGCAAGCGGGAGAGGGGAGCAAACCAAAGGCATCTGGACAGCTGGTGGTGGTCTCCCCTCTCCCGCGCGCGGAAACGCGGAGCAAACCCAAGCCATCTGGACAGCCCGCGGTTGTCTCCCCTCTCCCGCGCGCGGGAGCACGGAGCAAACCCAAGCCATCTGAACAGCTGGTAGTTGTCTCCCCTCTCCCGCGCGCGGGAGAGGGGCCGGGGGAGAGGGCAGGCATCGCAACCTCTTACCCAGTTTCACACAAGATCTTCGGAGCCTCACCATGCTTCCCCGCCACACCCTCCTCCTAGCCCTCGCCCTGCTTTCCCCGCTGGCCCACGCCGCCTGGCCCGACCCGGCCAAGCCGATCCGCGTGGTCGTGGGCTTTCCGCCCGGCGGCGGCGCCGATGCGCTGGCGCGGGCCATCGCCCCGGCGCTGTCGGACCAGCTCAAGGCCAACGTGATCATCGACAACCGGCCCGGCGCCGGCGGGCTGATCGCCACCGAGTTGGTGGCCAAGTCCGCGCCGGACGGCTACACGCTCTACATCGCCACGCCGGGGTCGTTCACGATCTGGCCCAACCTGCGCAAGCTCAACTACGACCCGCAGAAAGACTTCGCGCCAGTGAGCGTGCTGGTGACCATGCCCAACGTGCTGGTCACCGGCGCCGACACGCCGTACAAGGACGTGCAGGGCATGCTGGCCGCCGTGCGCAGCGCCAACGGCCGGTTCTCGTACGCGTCCGGCGGCAACGGCACCATCGGCCAGATCGCCGCCGAGCAGTTCAAGATGCTGGCCCACGTGCAGATGCAGCACGTGCCGTACAAGGGCACCACGCCGGCGCTGACCGACGTGATGGGCGGCGTGGTGCCGATCACGTTCTCCGACCCATCGGCCAAGCCGCTGATTGCTTCCGGCAAGCTGCGCGCGCTGGCCGTGACCACGGCCACGCGGTCGGCCCAGTTCCCGGGCGTGCCGACCGTGGCGGAAGCCGGCGTGCCCGGCTACGAGGTCACCAACTGGTACGGGCTGGTGGCGCCGGCCGGCACGCCCGCCGACGTGGTTGCCACGCTGAACAAGGCGCTGGTCAAGGTCATGGCCGATCCGGACATCCGCCAGCGGCTGGCGGTATCGGGCATGGATGCCACGTCGGACACGCCGCAGCAGTTCGCGCGGCTGCTGGCCACCGAGCGCACCAAGTGGGGCGACCTGATCCGCAAGGCCGGCATCCAGGGCGACTGATACCGTGATCGTCCGCCGCTATCCGCAACTGGCCCACTGGGGCGCCTTCACCGCCGTGGTCGAGGACGGCCGGCTGATCGCTTGCGAGCCGTTTGCCGCCGACCCCGATCCGTCGCCGCTGCTCGACGCCATCGTACCGATGGTCTACTCGCCCACGCGCATCCGCGCGCCGATGGTGCGGCGCGGCTGGCTGGCGCGGCGCGAGTCCAGCGACGGCCACGCGCGCGGCCGCGACGATTTCGTGGAAGTGTCCTGGGACGACGCGCTCGACCTCGTCGCCGGCGAGATCGCCCGCGTGCGCGGCACGTACGGGCCGTCGGGCGTGTTCGGCGGATCGTACGGCTGGTCGTCGGCGGGACGGCTGCACCACGCGCGCTCCTTGATCCGCCGCTTCCACTTCACCGGCGGCGGCTGCGTCGACCAGGTCGGCAACTACAGCTGGGGCACGGCGCAGTTCCTGCTGCCGCACGTGATTGGCACCTACCAGCCGCTGACCGGCCGTGTGACCGCATGGCCGAGCCTGATCGCCCATACCGAGGTGTTCCTGGCCTTTGGCGGGCTGGCGCTCAAGAACGGGCAGGTATCGTCCGGCGGCGCGGCCGAGCATACGCAGGCGCAATGGCTGCGCAAGCTGGCCGCCAGCGGCGCCACGGTCATCAACGTCAGCCCCACGCGCGACGACTGCCCGGACTTCCTGGGCGCCGAATGGGTCCCGATCCGCCCGAACACCGACGTGGCGCTGATGCTGGCGCTGGCCTACGCGCTGCGCCGCGCCGACGCGCACGACGCGGCGTTCCTGCAGTCGCATTGCAGCGGCTGGGCCGAGCTGGAAGCCTACCTGCTGGGCGATAGCGACGGCACGCCCAAGACGCCGGCGTGGGCGGCCGCCATCACCGGCATCCCGGCCGCGCGCATCGAACGGCTGGCCGCGCAACTGGCCGGCCGGCGCAGCTACATCACGTGCAGCTTCGCCGTGCAGCGCCAGCATCGCGGCGAGCAGCCCTACTGGATGGCGATTGCGCTGGCGGCCATGCTCGGGCAGATCGGGCTGCCGGGCGGCGGGTTCGGCTTCGGCCATGGGTCGATGAATGGCGTGGGCAATCCGCGCGTGGCCACGCCAGGGCCCGAGATGCCGGTGGGCCGCAATCCGGCGGACCTGGACATCCCGTGCGCGCGGCTTGCCGACATGCTGCTGCATCCTGGCACCCCGTACCGCTTCCAGGGCGAGACGCGCCACTATCCCGACGTGAAGCTCGTGCACTGGGCCGGCGGCAACCCGTTCCATCACCACCAGCAGCTCGCGCGGCTGCGTCAGGCGTGGGCGCGGCCGCAGACGGTGATCGTGCAGGACATCGTCTGGACGGCCACCGCGCGCCACGCCGACATCGTGCTGCCCGTGACCACGGCGCTGGAACGCAACGATATCGGCGGCTCGTCGCGCGACCGCTACGTGCTGGCGATGCACCGCGCCATCGCGCCGCTGCACCAGGCGCGCAGCGATCTCGACATCTTCACGGGACTGGCCGAACGGCTGGGCTACCGCGACGCATTCACCGAGCGCCGCGACGAGCCCGGCTGGATCGAGGCCATCTACGCCCGCTGCCGCGAAGCACAGGCGCGCGCCGGCATCGACCTGCCCGACTTCGACACGTTCTGGCGCGCGGGCCATGTCGCCCTGCCGCCGCCGGCCGAGGACTTCGTGCTGTTCGACGATTTCCGCCGCGACCCGCTGGCCCACCCGCTGCGCACGCGGAGCGGCCGCATCGAGCTGTCCAGCGCCACGCTGGGGCGGCTGTCCGACGACTGCGGCACCCATCCGAACTGGCAGCCGCCAGCCGAATGGCTGGGCGCACCCGAGGCGCAGCGCCATCCGCTGCATCTGGTCTCGGTGCAACCGGCCGACCGCCTGCACAGCCAGCTCGACGCGGCACCGCTGGCCCAGTCGGGCAAGGTAGCCGGCGCGGAACGCATCACGCTGCACCCCGCCGACGCCGCCGCGCGCGGCCTGACGCCCGGCATGCGCGTACGCGTCCACAACACCCGCGGCGCCATCGCCGCCGGGCTGGCCGTCAGCGACGGCATCACGCGCGGCGTGGCCATGATCGCCACCGGGGCGTGGTACAACCCGGACGCCGACGGCCTGGACCGCGCCGGCGCCGCCAACACGCTGACGCTCGACATCGGCACGTCGGACCTGACGCAAGGACCGAACGCGATGAGCTGCCTGGTGGAGGTATCGGGGGAGGGATAAGGTGGGGCTGATCGCCGGCCATCGCATCTTGAACCGCTGGCCCTCACCCCTAACCCCTCACCCAGAGGGAGAGGGGAAAAACAAGCGCCAGGGCCAGCCACCGCCCGCGTGTTTGCTCCCCTCTCCCGCATCGCGGGAGAGGGGCCGGGGGAGAGGGCGTGGCGGTGCTGCTTGCCGACCATGGCATGTTGAACCGCTGGCCCTCACCCCTCTCCCAGAGGGAGAGGGGAAAAACAAGCGCCAGGGCCAGCCACGCGCCGCGCCAGGCGCTAGCCGCCGAAGCGGCGCGGATCGTACGGCGCGGGGTCGACGTACGGTGTGTCGCGGTCGAACAGCTCGGCCAGCAGGCGCGCCGTGGCCGGGCCCAGCGTCAGGCCCTGGTGCCCGTGGCCGAAGTGGAACCACAGGTTGGCGTGGCGCGGCGCGCGGCCCACCACGGGCCGCATGTCGGCGATGCACGGCCGCGCGCCCATCCACGGCGTGGCTTCCACGGGCGGGCCCAGCCGCACCAGATCGGCCGCCAGCAGTTCGGCGCGCGCGGACTGCACCGGCGTCGGCGGTGCGTCGTGGTGGGCGAACTCGGCGCCCGTGGTCAGCCGCAGCCCCTGCCGCATCGGCGCCAGCAGCATGCCGTTCTCGGCGTCGAGCAGCGGGCGGGCCGGCATGGACGCCACGCGATAGTGGCGGTGATAGCCGCGCTTGACGAACAGCGGCAGGCGGTAGCCAAGCCGCTGCGTCAGCCCGGCCGCCCACGGGCCCAGCGCAATCACGGCGTGTTCGGCGTCGATGGTGCCGTCGGCGGTCTGCACGGTCCAGCCGCTGCCCGACGCGCGCAGCGTGTCGGCATCGGCGCGCAGCAGCACGCCGCCCTTGCGCTCGAACAGCGCCGCGTAGCGCGCCACCAGTTCGCCCGGATCGCTGACGGTCCATGGGTCCTGCCAGTGCACGGCGCCGGCCAGCGTGCGTTGCAGCGCCGGTTCCTCGCGCGCCAGCGCGGCGCCGTCCAGGATGGCATGGCGAAGATCGTGCGCGGCGGCCACCGTGCCAGCCTCGCGCGCGGCGGCGTCGAACGCGGCCGGGGTCCGGTACGCCTCGAACCAGCCGGTCTTGCGGATCAGGTCCTGCGCGCCGGCGCGCTCGACCAGCGGCGCGTGTTCGTCGATGCAATGGCGGATCAGCGCGGCATAGGCGCTGACCGTGGCGGCGTAGCGCTGCGGCGCCGACGCGTGCCAGTAGCGCGCCAGCGCAGGCACCAGCGACGGCAGCGCCCGCAGGTGGTAGTGCACGTCGTTGCCGCGCCGCGCGGCCACGCGCAGGATGGCCTGCCAGGCGCGCGGAAACGCGTAGGGCTGCACCGCCTCGCGCTGGATGATGCCGGCATTGCCGTACGAGGTCTCGCGCCCCGGCGCGTTGCGATCCACCAGGCAGACCGCGTGGCCGCGCTGCTGCAGCGCCAGCGCCGTGGCGACGCCGACGATGCCGGCGCCCAGCACGATCACATCGGTCCGGCGGGAGGGTCTCGGGTGTTCTGTCATGACGTCCTGTCAGGTCTCGCGGGTGGTCTTTCGGGTTCGGGGCCGGGGCGCGGCGGCGCCGGCGCGTTCGATGTCGCGCGCCGCTTCGCGCAGGCAGGCGGCCAGATCGGATACGGCCGGCGGCAGCCGGCGGTCGCGCAGCGTGATCAGCCCCACGGGCGGCAGGTCTACCTCCACCGGCATCGCCAGCACGTGAAAACGGCCCTCGGCCTGCAACTGGCGGCCCACGGCGCGGGCGACGAATCCTACCGCCTGGCGCTGCGCGACGAACGTGGTCACGGCCAGGTACGACGACGATTCCATGATGTCGGCCGGCAGCGTCTGGCCGTGCCGATGCAGTGCCTGCTCGATCTTCACGCGCAGTGACGCCCACGGCGGCGGCAGCACCAGCGGCTGGCACGCCACATCGGCCCAGCCCGGGCGCGCCTTGCCGGCCAGCGCGTGGCCGGCCGCGACGATGGCGACCATCGGCTCCTCGTACAGCGCCTCGGTGACGAGGTCCGGCGCCGCGTAGGCCGGTTCCAGCCGGCCGACGATCACGTCCAGCTCCGACAGCCGCAGCCGGGGCAGCAGGTGCGTCAGGTCGCCCTCTTCCACCAGCACCGTGGCGCGCGGCGACTGCGCCTTCAGGCGTGCCACGGCCTGGGCCAGCAGCACGGGCAGCGTGGCGCCCATCGACCCCACGCGCACGCGGCCGGCCGCGCCGCTGGCCACGGCCTCGATCTCGTCGCGCGTCACGTCGTACTGGGCCAGCACCGCGCGCGCAAAGCGCACCAGCGATTCGCCGGCCGGCGTGGGCTCGGTGCCGCGCGTGGAGCGCGTGAACAGCGTCAGCCCCAGCATCTTCTCCACCTCGGCCAGCACCTTCGACACCGCCGGCTGGCTGACCGACAGGAACTCGGCGGTCCGGCCCAGGTGACGGAACTCGTCCAGCGCCACCAGCAGTTGCAGGTGCCTGAGCTTGATGTTGGAACGGAAGGCGCGGTCGATATGGGCCATGGCGGCGAGTCTACCTAACCGGCAGGTTATGAAGCAATGCCAATTTTCTATTGGATGGTTATGTTGCCCGCGCCCACAATCGCTGGCAGAGCGGATGGGCGTCACAGCCCGCCCGCGACCTAGAACAGCGTTGGAGACAATCCCCATGACACACGGCCTTCCCGCCAGCCTTTCGCGCCGCCGCCTGCTGCTGGGCAGCGCCGCCGCCACCGCCGTTGCCGCCACCGGCACGGCCGCCCTGCTGGGCCCGCGCATCGCGCGCGCCGCCAGCGAGTATCCGGACCGCCCCATCAAGTTCATCTGCCCGTGGCCCGTGGGCGGCACGGCGGACCAGTCGATGCGCACGCTGTGCCAGGTGGCGTCGGGGTTGCTCAAGCAGTCCATCGTGGTGGAAAACCGCGCCGGCGCGTCCGGCATGATCGGCACCAAGGCGCTGGCCAGCGCCGCGCCGGACGGCTACACGATCGGCCAGATCCCGATCTCGGTCACGCGCTTCTCGCAGCTCGGCATGCTCCAGCTTGACCCGCGCACCGACCTGACCTACCTGGCGCGCACGTCGGGCCAGACCTTTGGCATCGCCGTGCCGGCCAACTCGCGCTACAGGACGCTGGCCGACGTGATTGCCGAGGCCAAGGCCAACCCGGGCCGCGTGACGTACGCGCACGCCGGCATCGGCGGCGCCACGCACGTCGGCATGGAACAGTTTGCGCTGGCCGTCGGCGTCAGGTTCAACGCGGTGGCCTACAAGGGCGGCTCGCAGGCGCTGCAGGACGTGCTGGCGAACCAGGTGGAGCTGCTGGCCGATTCCAGCTCGTGGGCGCCGCACGTGGAAGCGGGCAAGCTGCGCCTGCTGGCCACCTGGGGCGAGCAGCGCACGCCGCGCTTCAAGGACACGCCCACGCTCAAGGAACTGGGCTTCAACGTGGTGGTGGAGGCGCCCAACGGCATCGGCGCGCCCAAGGGCCTGCCGCCCGACGTCGAGAAGAAGCTGCGCGACGCATTCCGCGCGGCGGTGGCCAGCGCCGAGTTCAAGGCCGTGGCGTCGCGCATCGACGCGCCGGTCATGTACCTGGACGGTCCCGAATACAAGAAGTACGTCGCCGCGGTCTACGACCAGGAGACCCAGCTCATCCAGCGCCTGAAACTCAAGGACATGCTCGCGCAGAGCTGATCCGCACCGCCCCCGACCACCGTGACCCTGAACCCCGTCATCCGCCTGCATGCCAACGACAACGTCCTGATCGCCCGGGGCGACCTGACGCTGGGCCAGCACCTGCCCGACCTGGACGTGCGCGTGCGCGCCCAGGTGCCGGCCGGGCACAAGATTGCCGCGCGCGCGATTGCCCGCGGCGAGCCGGTCAGGAAGTACGACACCGTGATCGGCGTGGCCGACCGCGACATCGTGCCCGGCGAGCACGTGCACAGCCACAACCTCCGGCTCGTCGACTTCTACCGCGACCCGGCCTTCTGCGCCGACGTGCGCCCGGTGGCCTACGTGCCCGAGGCCGAGCGCGCCACGTTCATGGGTTACGTGCGGCCCGACGGCCGCGTGGGGACGCGCAACTTCATCGGCATCCTGTCGTCGGTGAATTGCTCGGCCACGGTCATCAAGCACATCGCCGCGCATTTCACGCCGGAACGGCTGGCGGCCTATCCGAATGTCGACGGCGTGGCCGCCTTCGCGCAGAGCAGCGGCTGTGGCATGTCGTCGCCGAGCGAGCATTTCGACCTGCTGCGCCGCACGATTGCCGGCTATGCCCGGCACCCGAACCTGGCCGGCGTGCTGATCGTCGGGCTGGGCTGCGAGCGCAACCAGGTGGCGTCGCTGGTGGATTCGCAGGGACTGGTGCCCGGCGAGAACCTGCACACGCTGGTCATGCAGGACACCGGCGGCACCCGCGCCACCATCGCGGCCGGCATCCGCGCCATCGAGTCCATGCTGCCGGCGGCCAATGCGTACCGCCGCCAGCCGGTCAGCGCGAGCCACATCAAGATCGGGCTCGAATGCGGCGGGTCGGACGGCTTCTCGGGCATCACGGCCAACCCGGCGCTGGGCGCGGCCATGGACATCCTGGTGCGCCACGGCGGCACGGCCATCCTGTCCGAGACGCCCGAGATCCACGGCGTGGAATACATGCTCACGCGCCGCGCGGTCACGCCCGAGGTCGGCCAGAAACTGCTGGACCGCCTGGCGTGGTGGGAGCGCTACACCGCCGGCCACAACGCGCAGTTCAACGGCGTGGTGGGCCACGGCAACCAGCAGGGCGGGCTGGCCAACATCTTCGAGAAATCGCTGGGCTCGGCCATGAAGGGCGGCACCACGCCGCTGCAGGCCGTGTACGAGTACGCCGAGCCGATCGACCAGGCCGGCTTCGTGTTCATGGATTCCCCCGGTTACGACCCCGTGGCCGCCACGGGCCAGATCGCCAGCGGCGCCAACCTGATCTGCTTCACCACCGGGCGCGGCTCGATGTTCGGCTCCAAGCCCGCCCCGACGATCAAGCTCGCGTCCAACTCGCCGATGTACCGCCGGCTGGAGGAAGACATGGACATCAACTGCGGGCTGGTGCTGGACGGCGAACTGAGCGTGGCCCAGATGGGCGAACGGATCTTCGCGCACATCCTGCGCGCCGCCTCCGGCGAGCGCACCAAGAGCGAACTGCTGGGCCTGGGCGACCACGAATTCGTGCCGTGGCACGTGGGGATCGTGAGCTAGCCGTCTCCCCCACGGCGCTTGCCGGCCTTCCAACGTCTGACCACCCCACCCGATGCTGACCACCCTCACCCACCCCGCCCTGCTGCGCACGCAGAACTTCATCGACCAGCAATGGTGCGACAGCGGCGCCCGCTTCGACGTGACCGATCCGGCCACGGGCGCGGTCATCGCCAGCGTGCCGGACAGCGACGCCGGTGACGCCCGCCGCGCCGCCGACGCCGCCGCGGCCGCCTTTCCCGCCTGGAGCCGCCGCCCGGCCCGCGAGCGCGCGCAGCTGATCAAGCGCTGGCACGCGCTGATCCTGGCCCACGAGCCGGACCTGGCGCGCATCATCTCCGCCGAACAGGGCAAGCCGATGCACGAGAGCGTGGGCGAGGTGCGCTACGGCGCGTCGTACGTCGAATGGTTTGCCGAGGAAGCCACGCGCATCTGCGGCGACGTGGTGGCCGAGGCCGTGCCGGGCCGCAAGATGCTCGTGCTCAAGGAGCCGGTGGGCGTGGTGGCGGCCATCACGCCGTGGAACTTCCCGCTGGCGATGATCGCGCGCAAGATCGCCCCGGCGCTGGCGGCCGGCTGCACCGTTGTGGCCAAGCCGGCCGAGGACACGCCGCTGACCGCGCTGGCGCTGGTGGCGCTGGCCGAGCAGGCCGGACTGCCGCCGGGCGTGCTGAACATCGTCACCGCGTCGCGCGCCCATACGCCGGCCGTGGTCGATGCCTGGCTGGCCGACCCGCGCGTGCGCAAGATCACGTTCACGGGCTCCACGCCCGTGGGCAAGCACCTGGCGCGGGAATCGGCCGGCACGCTCAAGAAGCTGTCGCTGGAACTGGGCGGCAATGCGCCGTTCATCGTGTTCGACGATGCCGACCTCGATGCCGCCGTCGACGGCCTGATGGCCGCCAAGTTCCGCAACGGCGGCCAGACCTGCGTCTGCCCGAACCGGGTCTACGTGCAGGCTGGCGTGCACGACGCGTTCGTGGCCAGGCTGGCCGCCTGCGTGGGCGCGCTGCACGTGGGGCCGGCCACCGAGCCCGCCGCGCAGATCGGGCCGATGATCAACGCGCGGGCCGTCGACAAGATCGAGCGCCACGTGCGCGACGCCGTGGCCAGGGGTGCCCGCGTGGTGGTGGGCGGCGAGCGCCTGCGCACCGCCGACGGCCCGCACTACTACGCCCCGACCGTGCTCGTCGATGCCACGCCGGCCATGGAACTGGCCCACGAGGAAACCTTCGGCCCGGTGGCGCCCGTGTTCCGCTTCACGCACGAGGACGAGGTGGTCCGCGACGCCAACGACACCCCGTTCGGACTGGCCGCCTATTTTTATTCCAGCGACGTGCGCCGCGTCTGGCGCGTGGCACAGGCGCTGGAAACCGGCATCGTCGGCATCAACGAGGGCGCGCTGGCGTCGGAGGCGGCGCCGTTCGGCGGCGTCAAGGAATCGGGCTACGGCCGCGAGGGGTCGCGCCACGGACTTGACGACTACATGCATACCAAGTATCTGTGCCAGGGCCAGCTAGGCTGAGCCACCCGGCATCCGGCCGCCTGGCCCTTCGAGGAGACAACCCCATGCCTGCCCATAACCCGTTCAAGGCCGCCCTGGCCGCCCGCCAGGCCCAGATCGGCCTGTGGATGTCCGCCGCGTCGCCGTACCTGGCCGAGATCACCGCCACGGCCGGCTTCGACTGGCTGCTCGTCGATGGCGAGCACGCGCCCAATGACGTGCGCTCGATCCTGCAGACGCTGCAGGCGCTGGGCCCGTACCGCTCGCAGGCCGTGGTGCGCGCCGTGTCCGGCGAGACCGCGCTGATCAAGCAGCTGCTGGACGTCGGCGCCCGCACGCTGCTGATTCCGATGGTCGACACCGCCGAGCAGGCCGCCGCGCTGGTGCGCGCCACGCGCTATCCGCCGTTCGGCGTGCGCGGCGTGGGCAGCGCCGTGGCGCGGGTGTCGCAATGGAGCGCCCGCAAGGACTACCTGGACGTGGCCGACGACGAGGTCTGCCTGCTGGTGCAGGCCGAGACCGTGACCGCCATGCAGAACCTGGACGCGCTGTGCGCCGTCGACGGCGTGGACGGCGTGTTCATCGGCCCGGCCGACCTGGCGGCGTCGATGGGCCACCGCGGCAACCCGGGCCATCCCGAGGTGCAGGCGCAGATCGAATCGGCCATGCGCACGATCGTCGCCAGCGGCAAGGCGGCCGGCACGCTGACATCGGACAACGCGCTGGCGCGCCGCTACCTGGAGCTGGGCTGCACGTTCGTGGCTACCGGCGTCGACGTGCTGGTCTACGCCAACGCGGCGCGCAAGCTGGCCGCCGAATTCCTGCCCGAGCGCGCCCAGCAGGTGTCCGCGCCCGGCGCTGCATACTGATCCCTCCCCGACGTTCCGAGCCCCGAAACATGCCGTCCCCGACTTCCGAAGCCCTGTCCCACCCGGACGCCCTGCGCCACGCCATGGCGGCCATCGTCGGCCCGCAAGGCTGCCTGAGCGACCCCGCCGACACCGAGCCGTACGTGACCGACTATCGCCGCATCTATCACGGGCGCTCGCCGCTGGTGGTCATGCCGACGACCACCGAGCAGGTCAGCCGCGTGATGGCGTGGTGCCATGCGCACGACGTGCCGGTGGTGCCGCAGGGCGGCAACACGTCGCTGATGGGCGGCGCGGTGCCCGACGACAGCGGCACGGCCGTCGTCATCAGCCTCAGGAAGATGCACCGCGTGCTGGCCATCGACACGGTCAACGACACGATGACCGTGGAAGCCGGCGTGACGCTGTCCGCCGCGCGGGCGGCCGCCGACGAGGCCGGGCGGCTGTTTCCGCTGCGGATTGGCTCGGAGGGGTCGTGCCAGATCGGCGGCAACCTGTCGACCAATGCCGGCGGCACGGCGGTGCTGCGCTACGGCAACATGCGCGACCTGGTGCTGGGAATCGAGGTGGTGCTGCCCGACGGACGCGTGTTCTCGTCGCTCAAGGGGCTGCGCAAGGACAACACCGGCTACGACCTCAAGCACCTGTTCATCGGCGCCGAGGGCACGCTGGGCATCATCACCGGCGCCGTGCTGAAGCTGATGCCGCAGCCGCGCGCCACGGCCGTGGCGTTCGTGGCCGTGCAGAGCCCCGAGGCGGCGGTGCGGCTGCTGGGCGAGGCGCGCGCGCTGTCCGGCGGCGCCGTCACGGCGTTCGAGCTGATATCGGCCCCGGCGCTGGACCTCGTGCTCGAATACCTCGGCGATATCCCGTCGCCACTGCCGGCTCGGCACGACTGGATGGTGTTGATTGAGCTGACGTCGGGCACCGACGCCGAGACGCTGAACGGCACGCTGATGGAGATCCTGGAAACCGGCCTGGGCAACGAATGGGTGGTGGACGCCGCCGTGGCGTCGAGCCTGGCCGACGTTCAGCAGTTCTGGCGCATCCGCGAGGAAATCTCCGACGCCCAGACGCGCACCGGCGGCAGCATCAAGTGCGACATCTCGGTGCCGGTGTCGCGCATCGCGCAGTTCATAGAGCGGGCGTCGGCCGAGGTGCTGGCGCTGGAGCCGGCCACGCGCATGGTGATCTACGGCCACATGGGCGACGGCAACGTCCACTTCAACCCGCTGCGCCCGCGCGACCGCGACGCCAGGAGCTTCCTGGCGCAGTGGTACAAGCCCGTGTCCGACCTCGTTGACGGGCTGGCCTACGCCGAGAATGGCTCCATTTCGGCCGAGCACGGCATCGGCGTGGCCAAGCGCGACGACCTGAGCCGCTACAAGTCGCCCGTGGAGCTGGAGCTGATGTGGCAGGTCAAGCGCGCGCTGGACCCCAAGAACCTGCTGAACCCGGGCCGCGTGCTGCCGCCTACAGGCGATCGACCGTGATTGTCCACGCGGCGCCCTGACCCGTGGCTGACGCCACGTCCAGCCGGCCGCCAATGCCCTCCAGCATGCGGCGCACCGTGCGCAGGCCCACGCCTTCCTCTCCGGGCCCGGCCGGCAGCCCCCGGCCATCGTCCGACACGCGGACCACGCAGCCGCGCGGCGGCGACGCGGCCAGCGACACCCGGATCTCGCCGCTGCCGCCCGCGAACGCGTGTTCCACGGCATTGGCGACCAGTTCGTTGACGATGATGCCGATGGTCGTGCAGCGGTCCAGGTCGGCCACGAGCCCGAACTGGACGTCCAGGTTGAACGCGATGCCGCTGGCCTTGAGGTCGTAGAACTCGTCGAAGCTGGCCGCCAGCCCGCCCAGGTAGCGGCCCAGGTCGGCATGCTGCGCCTGCTCGCTCAGGCCCAGCAGGTGGTTGTAGAGCGACGCCATGGCAAAGATGCGGCGCTCGATCTCGCGCAGCGGCTTGCGGCCGTCCTCGCTGGCCAGGAACGTGCTGCGCTGGACCATCGCGATGATCATCTGGAAATTGTTGCGCACCCGGTGCTGCTGTTCGCGCAGCAGCAGCGCCTTGGCGTCGCGCTCCAGCGCCAGCGCGGCCTGCGCGCGATGCTTTTCGATGCATTCGGCCAGCATGCCGGCCACCGACGCCAGGAACGACATCTCCAGCGCGCCAATTTCCACCGTTTCGCGGAAATCCACCTCCAGCACGCCGTAGGCGCCGTCGTGGTTGATCAGCGGCAGGTTCACCGAGGTGACCACCGCGTTCTCCACGAAGATCGCCGGCAGGACGTCGCGCGGGCGGCGCCGCACGTCGGCGTCCACCACGGGCGCGGCCTGCCGCAGGGCCTCGCCGGGCGGGTTGCCGCTGGCGGCCTCGCCCACCTCGCGGCCCATGTCGGCCGCTTTCAGGCCATGGTGGCTGCGGATGACCAGGGTGCCCCGGGCGGCGTCCAGTTCCAGCACCTTGCCCATGGGCGCGCCGCAGCCCTGCGCGGCCGTGCGTACCGCGCTGTCCAGCACCTGCTGCAGCGTGACGTCGCCCTGCATGGCCTCGACCATCTCGGCAAAAAGCTGCCGCTGGCGCAGGACTTCCTGCAGCGGCACGGTCTGGCCAGGGGCCGCGACGATATCGCCCATCGATGCCGCCAGCGTCGCGGTTTGCGCCGATCTCATCGCTTGTCCCCTGCAAATCATGGTGCGGACGTGAAAAAGGCGGGGTTCGCGACCCCGCCTTCCGTGCCATCCGGCAGTGTCTGCCGCGCGATCAACGCGGGTTCTTCTGCGGATTCTTCTTCATGTCGGCCTTGGTGTCGCCGTAGGCGGCCTGGGTGCGGCCCGCCACCTGCTCGGCCTTGCCCTTGATCTCCGTGGAGGTCTTGCCGGTCATCTTGCCGGCCAGTTCCTTGGCCTTGCCCTTGGCCTCGTTCATTCGGCCCTTCACCTGATCCTTGTTCATGGTCGCACTCCTGTGGTCGGTTCCTGAATGTCCGGCCTGCCGGCCACGTGGAACGCGGCGTTGGGGCAGGCATCGGCGCTGGTTTCCAGTGTAGGAAGCGTGGGCCGCGGGGCTTGTAGGACGTGCACCGAATCGGGTGTCGGAATGGTTCGACGCGGCGGCCAGCAGCGATACGCGCGCGCCACACCGGCCATCGCCAAACCCCTGTGGCAAGGCGTTTTCGCGCAAGTGCAACAGATCGCAGGCGGTTGTCCGCGCCTTTTCGTACAAGTGCCACGCGGGCCGTACGCCGATGCCAGGCGGCCATGCCACGGTGCGAAAAATCGGCCACGGATTGCACAAATGTCGAGCTATATCAAAGCCGCGAACCGGCTGCCTTCCCATCATTGCCGGACCTTTTTCAACCTCGGAGAACAAGGCATGAAAATCAAACTGGCGGCTGCAGCGGCCACCGCATTGCTGGCCGCAGGCGCACAAGCCCAGTCCAGCGTCACCCTGTACGGTGTGGCCGATGCCGGCATCGAGTACCTGTCCCGCGACGGCGGCAATAACAGCAACGTCCGCGTGCAGTCCGGCAACGGTGTCACCACGGGTTCGTGGTGGGGCCTGCGCGGCACCGAGGACCTGGGCGGCGGCATGAAGGGCCTCTTCGTGCTGGAAAGCGGCTTCGACATCGACACGGGCGCCTCCAACGGCGGCCGGCTGTTCAACCGCCAGGCCTACCTGGGCCTGCAAGCCGGCTTCGGCGCCCTGACGCTGGGCCGCCACCAGACCCCGATCTACGACTTCACGCTGGCGTTCGACCCGATGGCCGCCGACGTGCAGTACTCGATCGTGAACATGGACGCCGCCATGGCCAGCCGCGCCGACAACTCGCTCAAGTACACGGGCAAGTACGGCGGCTTGACCGCCTCGGCGCTGTACAGCACGGGCTACGACATGACGGCCGTGCCGGGCTTTGGCGCCGGCGAGATCCCCGGCGACTACAAGAGCGGCCGCCAGTACGCGGCCAGCCTGCGCTACACGGCCGGCCCGCTGGACCTGGGCCTGGTCTACGACCTGCGCCAGCCCAACGGCCTGCTCAAGGACCAGCGCGCCGCGCTGGCCGCCAGCTACGCAGTGGGCCCGGCCAAGGTCTACGCCGGCTACCGCTGGGAAAACCTGACCGGCCTGGGCCATGGCGCCTTCCACCGCAGCAACATCTACTGGCTGGGCATGGGCTACCAGGTCACGCCGGCGCTGACGCTGAAGGGCTCGGTCTACTACCAGGACTACGGCCATACCGGCGCGGACCCGCTGGTGCTCGTGGCATCGGCCGACTACGCGTTCTCCAAGCGCACCAGCGCCTACCTGAACATGGGCTACGTCTGGAACCAGACGGACAAGGGCCTCGGCTCCACGGTGTCGCTGGGCGGCACGGGCGTGACCGCCGGCGACAACCAGTTCGGCGCCATGATGGGGGTCCGCCACCGCTTCTGACCTGCCTTACCGACACTTTCCGCTTTTACCCGGCCCCGCGCCGGGTTTTTTTATGGGCGGACGGCGGCCTCAGGGGCGCGGTTCGACGATGGCGATCGACGTATTGCCAAAGCCCGTCGGGAACGGGCTGCCGGGAATCGGCGTCAGCGCGCCGGTCGTGGCGTCGATCGAGAACCCCGACACCAGATTCTGGTTGAACATGGCGACGTACAGGCGACGGCCGCCCGGTTCCACCTTGAGGCGGCCCGAGCCCGAACCGGGGCCGGTGGGCGCGATGCCGGGCAGCGGCACCACGCCGGGACCGACGACCTTGTAGCCCGTGATACCGGCGCCGATGCCGCTCAGCACGAAGGCAAACTGCCCGGATGGCGTCATGGCGACATCGGACGGGAACGGGGCTGTCGGCACCAGCTGGCTGGACTGGATCTGCCCCCCTGCCGGGTCGACCGTGCCCACGCCGAGCAAGCCGTCCTGCTCGCTGGTATAGAGCAGCGTGCGGCCGTCTGGCGAAAAGGACATGGCACTGGGCATGATGACACCGACGGAATAGTCGATCGACCCAAAACCGATCACGCCGCCATTGCTGGCAATGGGGAATTTGGGGATCTGGCCCACGATCGAATTGGCGGTATAGAGGTACAGCCCGTCAGGAGAGAACTCGACGTCGCGCGTCTGGCCCAGGCCCGACGCCTCGTAGTCCACGCCGCCCGCCGGCACCAGTGAAGCTGGATCGATGGGGTACCACACGATCCCCCGCCCGGCCCCAACAATCAGGGACCTGCCCGTGGGATGGACGGTAACTGCCTGAGGCGCAGTCAAGACCGAACTGCGAGCCGAGCCCGGAATCTCCGCCATCGCACCCGTGGCCGGGTCAAGCCGGAAGCTCACCACCCGGTTGGTATTCGGCATCACCGCATACCCCACCTGGCCGTTCGGCAGGAAGGCAATGTCGTTGACGTTGTCCCCAGAGGTGAACGGGCTGCCCTGCACGGCCGCCAGCGCGCCGCTGGCCGGGTCCACGCGGTAGACCGAGAACGTCTGGTCCGCCCGGTTTGCCACCACGACGAACTGGGCCTGCACGCACGCCACCGCGATGTCGGCGACGTTGCCGGACGCCACCGTGCCGGTCCCGTGGGTCACGGAGCAGGTCTGGCCCGCCGGTTGCGCCGACACCGATACCGCATAGGACGAAGCGCCCGGACGCGGGGTCGGCATCGTGAATACGCCATTGCCGGCGATGACCTGCGTATCGCCGCTGATATCGGCCAGTTGCAGGCTCTTGCCGGCCGCCAGCCCGGAGACCGTGCCACCCACGGTATAGGTCGGCGGCAGCGACGTGTTGCGCGTCAGCGCCGCGTTGGCACAAAGGCGGGGGCCAGCGGGCGCGTCGGCGCAGGCGGTCAGTGTCGCGGCCGCCGCACTGTATGCCGAGCCGGGGCTGGCTACCTTGGCGCCACGGCCATCCGCCGCCGGGGTCACGACAAAGCTGGCGTCATCGCTGGTCCAGGACCAGTTCGCCAGGTCGGCCACGCCGTCCACGCCATCGGAGCGGCGCACCGCCACGGACACGGTCTGCGCGGCGGCGCCGGCCACCACGGTCAGGGTCGCCGGCGTGAGCGTCAGCGTGTACGACACGGCCGGCGTGGCCTGCACCGTCAGATGGGTCACGCTGGCGATACGGCTGCCGTCGGGCAGGGTGGCCGTGGCCGTGATATCGGCCCGGCCGGCCGCCAGGGTGCGGATCGTGGCGTAGATGCCGACCGGCGCGGCCGCCGTCGGGGCCTTGTCCGAGGCCGACAGCACGGTAGCCACCGTCTCGTCCGACGACGTCCAGGCAAAGCTGGCGCCCTTGACCTCGGTGCCGTCGGCGGCCAGCAGCGTGGCCTTGAGCGTCAGCGTGCCGCCCGCAACCGGCGCAGCGCTGCCGGTATCGACCACCAGCCGCGACGCCGCCGGCGTGGCGGGCTGAGCCGGGGAATCGGCATCGTCCGAGCCGCAGGCGGCAAGCAGCGCCGCGGCAAGCATGGCAAGGCCGGCAGCGCGCGCGCCGGCAAAAGCGTAAGAAAACATCGACCTGACCCGTATTTGTCGTTATCTGGAGCGAAAGCCGCCCGGATTGCGGGCAGCGGCCACGCCAGCGCGTACGACAGCGGGTTGCGCGCGACTGTAACAGCACGTCCCCAGCCGGACATCCCCCGATTGGGGTGACGAGTCAACAATTTGCAACAGCCGGGCGATGGACGTTCGCCTGCCCTGCCGCCCTGCCGCCCTACCGCCGCCCCCCGGCCAGCCGGCGGGCGTCCGGGTGTTGCCGCAGCCGCCACATCGCCACGCAGCCCAGCGCCGGGCCGATGGCCAGCATGCCGAAGCCGGCGCGCCAGCCCAGCCACGCGACGACGTCCGGCACCAGGTGGATGCTGACCAGCGTCAGCAGAAAGCCGGCGCAAGTCTGCGCCGTCAGCAGCGTGCCGATCGACGACGGCTCGGCCAGTTCGGTGATGCTGGCCGAGAACTGCGCGGAATCGGCGATGACCGACACGCCCCAGACCAGCGCCACGGTCACGAGCACCGCCATCGGCGCGGCGCCCAGCCAGCCCATCAGCGCCGCGCACGACGCGCTGGTGGCCATCGCGCCAATCGTCACGGCCGTGCGGCCCACGCGGTCTGCCAGCCAGCCGCCCAGCCACGCGCCGAGCGCCCCGATGGCGATGGCCGCGAACGTCAGCAGTTCCGCCCGGCCGCGCGGGTCGGACAGGCCGCGCGCGTCGAACGTCTGCTGCAGGAACAGCGCCAGCCACGCCCACATCGCGTACAGCTCCCACATATGACCCAGGTAGCCCAGGTTGGCCAGCCGCACGGCCGGCTGCCGCCATGCCTGGGCAATCTTGGCCGGGTCGATGCGCGCCGCCTTGCGCAGGTTCGGCCCGACCGCCGCCAGCCCGATCAGCAACGCCGCACCGGCCGCGCAGGCCGCCGCCGTGCCGTAGATCGCGCGCCAGTCGAGCCCGCCCGCCGTGGGCACCAGGTAGGCCGCCACCAGGTGGGGGCTGGCCGATCCCAGCGTCAGCGCACCCACCAGCAGGCCGATCAGCAGCCCCAGGTCCGCCTGCGCCCAGGTGGCGGCCAGCCGCATGCCAACCGGGTAGACACCGGCCATGCACATGCCCGTGATGAAGCGCAGCACCACCACCAGCCCGCCGGTGGGCGCCACGAAGGCCAGCGTGCCGGTGGCCAGTGCCGCCACCAGCGCCGATCCGGCGAACAGCCGGCGCAGGTCGTAGCGATCTGGCAGCGACAGCAGCGCCGACGCCAGCGTGCCCGCCACGAAGCCGAACTGGACGGCGCTGGTCAGCAGCGCCTCGTCGAACGCGGTGATTGCATGTGTCCCCTTGATCACCGCCACGGCGGTGCTGGCCGAGAACCAGACGCCCATGGCGGCCACCTCGGCCAGCAGCAGGATGGCGATGGAAAACAGCTTGCCGCGCTGGCGCCGCGGCACCGGGGCGGCGGTGGAAGTGGGCGTCGTCATCTCACGCCAGCGGCAGGTCGCCCGCACCCACGGCGTGGAAGTCGCGTCCGAAGTAGATCAGCCCGGCCCGCGCGGTATCCGTGCGGGCGGCCTTGACCGCGCAGAAGAAGACCGTATGGGTGCCCACCTCGGTCACGGATTCGACCACGCAGTCCAGCGCGCTGACGGCGCCGCGCAGCACCGGGGCACCGGTGGCCAGCCGCGCCCATTCGGCGCAGGCAAAGCGTTCATCGAGCGACAGGTCCTTGTCCGCAAAGCGCATGGCCAGGTCGCGCTGCTCGGCGGCCAGCACGTTGACGCAGAGCCGGCCGTTCTCGCGGATGGCCGCGTTGTTGCGGCTGGCGCGGTTGATGCAGACCACCAGCGTGGGCGGGTCGTCCGTGACCGGGCAGACGGCCGACGCCGTACAGCCGCCCACGCCCGCCACGCCGTCGGTGGTGATGACGTTGACGGCGGCGCCCAGCCCCGCCATGGCGTCCCGGAAAGTCGTCTTGTCTACCATGATGCCTCTGTGATGGCCGGCCGCCCTATGCCGCGCCGGCGCCGGTGCCCCGATATTGCGCCGCCACGTGCGAGGCTGGCAAGCGGGCCCGGCCGAACAGCTTGTCCCGGTAGGTGCCGGGCTGATACGCCGTCTTGTAGGCACCGCGTTCCTGCAGCAGCGGCACGACCAGGTCGATCACGTCCTCGAAGCACTCCGGCACCACGGTGCGCGACAGGTTGAAGCCGTCCACGCCGGTTTCCTCGCTCCAGGCGATCAACTGGTCGGCCAGGCGCGCGGCGGACCCCACCCAGGGCGGCTGGCGGCTGCCCAGCACCATCTGCTCCAGCAGCTTGCGGCGCGTCCACTGCGGGCCGGCGCTGCGGTTCATCGCCTCCACGTTCGACACGATAGCCTGGCTCTTGCCGGTCTCGATCGGCGCGTCCAGGTCGTACCGCGCAAAGTCGATGCCCAGCGACGCCGCCGCGTGCACCAGCGCGGCCTCGGAACTGACGTAGCGGCGGTATTCGTCGAACTTCTCCTGCGCCTCGGCATCGGTGCGGCCAACCACCAGCGTGGCGCCAAGGAACACCTTGACGTCGTCGGCCTGCCGCCCCAGCCGGACGGCCTGCGCCCGAATGTCGTCGACGATCTCGCGCACGCCCTCTTTCTTCTGGCCGTTCACGAACACGCATTCGGCATGCGTGGCGGCGAACTGGCGGCCGCGCGCGGATGCGCCAGCCTGGTACAGCAGCGGCGTGCGCTGCGGCGAGGGCGCGCACAGGTGCATCGCATCGACCCGGTACTGCGGCCCGCGATGGTGGATCACGCGCACCTTGTCCGGATCGGCATAGACGCCGGCCGCGCGGTCCGCCCGCACCGCGTCGTCGTCCCAGCTACCTTCCCAGAGCTTGTAGACCAGCGCCATGTACTCGTCGGCCAGGTCGTAGCGGTCGTCGTGGGCCACCTGCCCATCCATGCCGATGGCCCGCGCGGCGCTGTCCAGGTACCCCGTGACGATGTTCCAGCCAATCCGGCCGCCGGTCAGGTGATCCAGCGTGGACATGCGGCGCGCGAACAGAAACGGCTGCTCGTAGATCAGATTGGCGGTCACGCCAAAGCCCAGGTGCCGGGTCACGGCCGCCATGGCCGGGATCACGAGCGTCGGGTCATTGACCGGCACCTGCACCGCCCCGCGTAGGGCCGCGTCCGGGCTGCCGCCGTAGACGTCGTAGACACCCACCACATCGGCAAAGAAGATGCCATCGAACAACCCGCGTTCGAGCGTGCGGGCGTAGTCGGTCCAGTACTGAAGTTCGGCATAACGATGCGACTGGTCGCGCGGATGGGTCCACAACCCCTGCTGGATGTGGCCGACACAAAGCATGTCGAAGGCGTTCAGACGGATTTCACGCGGCATGGGGGCTCCCGGGTTTCATCCACTATAGTGGACGAATGGGCATTATCGTAAGGAGGATGCGGATGGGGTTTACCCGGGAGTGCCTGGGGGACTTTTATAATCCGCCAGCGTCACCGTGGTGGAGGGGGCAAGGCATCGGGACGTCGAGCTCGAAGCCTAATTCCAGCGATGGTGGTCTCCCCTCTCCCGCAACGCGGGAGAGGGGCTGGGGGTGAGGGCATTGAGGCGCTGCTTGCCGACCACATCGCAAGTTGAGCCGCTGGCCCTCTCCCCCAACCCCTCTCCCGCAAGCGGGAGAGGGGAGCAAGACATCGGGACATCGAGCTCGAAGCCGAATTCCAGCGATGGTGGTCTCCCCTCTCCCGCAACGCGGGAGAGGGGAGCAAGACATCGGGACGTCAAGCTCGAAGCCGAATTCCAGCGATGGTGGTCTCCCCTCTCCCGCAACGCGGGAGAGGGGCTGGGGGGAGAGGGCGTTGAGGGGCTGCTTGCCGACCATGTCGCAAGTTGAGCCGCTGGCCCTCTCCCCCGACCCCTCTCCCGCCAGCGGGAGAGGGGAGCAAAACTTCGGGATATCGAACACAGCCTGAGGCTGCCAATTGTGGTCTCCCCTCTCCGCCACGTGGGAGCAGAAAGCAAACCAACGCATGCAAACACCCTTCCACCATGACCCGACCCGCTGAAGACCCCACCACTGCCATCTCCGCCCGGGTGCGGATCGAGCGGGAATCGCGCGGGTGGTCGCTGGCGGAGCTGGCGGAGCGGTCCGGGGTGTCCAAGGCGATGATCAGCAAGATCGAGCGGGGCGAGGCCAGCCCCACGGCGACGGTGCTGGGGCGGCTGTCCGGCGCATTCGGGCTGCAGTTGTCGATGCTGCTGGCGCTGGCCGAGCAGGCGGGCGAGCGCCTGAGCCGGGCCGCCGACCAGCCGGTCTGGCAGGACCCCGAGACTGGCTACATGCGCCGCGCGGTGTCGCCGCGCAACGGCGGCATGCTGGAACTGGTGGAAGTGTCGCTGCCGGGCGGCGCGCGGGTGTCGTACCCGTCGTCGGCGTTCACGTTCCAGCACCAGCAGGTGTGGGTGCTCGATGGCACGCTGGTGTTCGAGGAAGGCGAGATCGTCCACACGCTGCACGCCGGCGATTGCCTGCAACTGGGCCCCCCGGCGCCCTGCACCTTCGTCAATCCGGGCACCGGCGCCTGCCGCTACGTGGTGGCGCTGGTGCGCCGCTGATCAGGACTGGTCGGCGTCGATCCACACGCTGGTGGACGCTCCCGCGCGCGTCAGCCGCATCTGGTACGTGTAGCGCTCGGGGTGGTACAGCCCGACCAGGAACTGCACGGGCCGGCCCTCGGCGTCCGCTGCCACGCGCGACACGCGCAGCAGCGGCACGCCCGGCGCGATGCGGAAGATGCGCGCCACGTCCAGGTCGGCCACGGCGGCGCCCAGCGTCTGCTCGGCCGATACCACCTCAACCCCGTGCTGCGCCAGCGCCACCAGCATCGGCGTGTCCTGCAGCGTATGGCGATCGAGCGCGGCGGCCAGGTCGCCGGGCACGAACACCTCGGTATAGGAAATCGGCTGGGCCTTGAACTTGCGCACGCGCACCACCTTGAGCACCGGCGCGCCGGGCGGCAGCGACAACGCCGCGCTGACGGCCGGCGGCGCCGGCATGCGCTTCCATTCCAGCACCTGCACGCGCGTGCGCATGCTGACGCTGACGATGTTGTCGAGCAGCCCGCCGCGCACGGTCTGCACGGCCTGGGCCGATGCCCGCGCCGGGGCCGCCGCGTGGCGCGCCGTGGGCACGGTGCCCTTGCCGCGCGAACGCTCGACCAGCCCTTCCTCCTGCAGCCGCGCCAGCGCCGAGCGCACCGTCACGCGCGCCACGCCGAATTCCTCGGCCAGCTGGCGCTCGCCGGGCAGCGGCAGGCCGGCCTCGTAGTGGCCGCCGCGAATGCGCTCGCGCAGGATCAGGCGCACCTGCTGGAAGCGTGGCAGCGTGGTCAGGGGGGCGTGGACATCGAGCATCGGGCGGGGCGATTCGGGGGCAATGCCGCCACGGTACGCGCGCCAGCCCCTGCAATGCAAGCGGCCGGCGCGCGGCGGGCGTTATTCGTACTGCTTGCCCAGCGCCAGCATCTCGGGCGTGCCGATCACGTCGTTGAGCGCCTGGAACGACAGCATGCGGTCCAGGTACGGCGTGGTGGTGCCGCTGGCGTGCAGGCTGGCCAGGTAGTCGCGCAGCGCAAAGCTCAGCGCGCGCACGGTGCCACCGGGAAAGATCACGATGCGGAAGCCGATGTCCTGCAGCTCGGCGGCCGGTAGCACCGGCGTCTTCCCGCCCTCGACCATGTTGGCCAGCAGCGGCGCGCGCTTGCCCAGGCGGGCGATGGCGGCGGTCATGTCATCGCGGCTGCGCAGCGCTTCCACGAACAGCACGTCGGCGCCGGCCTCGGCATACTGTTCGGCGCGGGCCAGCGCGGCCTCCATGCCCTCCACGGCCACCGCGTCGGTGCGGGCGATGACCAGCGTATTGGCGTCGCGGCGCGCATCGCAGGCCGCGCGGATCTTGCCGGCCATCTCGGCGGCGCTGATGACGGTCTTGCCGTCCAGGTGGCCGCAGCGCTTGGGCATGGCCTGGTCTTCGAGCTGGATCGCCGTGGCACCGGCGCGCTCCAGCACGCGCACGGTGTGCATGACGTTGAGCGCGTTGCCAAAGCCCGTGTCGGCGTCGACGATCAGCGGCAGCGTGGGGCAGCGCTCGCGGATGCCGCGCGCCACCGACGCCACGTCTTCCAGCGACAGGAAGCCGATGTCCGGCCGGCCCAGCCGCGTGTAGGCGATGCTGGCGCCCGACAGGTACGCGGCCTGGAAGCCGGCCTGCTCCACCAGCAGCGCGGAGAACGCATCGTAGACGCCGGGCGCCGTGACGATGCCGGAGCCTTGCAGACGTTGCTTGAGGGTCATTGCCGATCCTTGTTCATGGTGAGTTGGCCCGACGCGATGCGGCGCGCCAGGTGCGGCACCAGCCCGCCGTCGCGGATCATGGCCACGAGATGAGGCGGCACCGGCTCGCACTGTATCGCAGGCGCGCCATCGCGAAACACCTGCCCGGTGTCGATGTCGCAGCCCACGCGCTGCCCGGCCACCATCGGCGGCAGCGCGGGGCACGTCAGCAGCGGCAGGCCCAGGTTGAAGCCGTTGCGATAGAACAGCCCGGCGAACGACGGCGCCACCACGGCCACCACGCCCAGGTGGCGCAGCACCTCCACGGCCTGCTCGCGCGACGATCCCGCGCCAAAGTTGCGGCCGCCGAAGACGATGTCGCCGGGCCGCACCTGCGTGGCGAACAAAGGCTCCACCGCTTCCAGGCAGTGCCGGGCGATTTCCTCGATGCCGAACTTCATGTAGGCGCCGGGCGCCAGCAGGTCGGTGTTGATGTCGTCGCCGAACACCCAGGCGCGGCCGGTCAGGCGGCCGTCGGCCGCAATCGAAATCGGTACGGCGCTCATGCCAGCATCTCCCGTGGATCGGCGATCCTGCCCGCGATGGCCGAGGCCGCGACCGTGTACGGCGAGCCCAGGTACACCTGCGACGACGCCGCGCCCATCCGGCCCTTGAAATTGCGCGCGGTGGCGCTGATGACCACGCTGTCCTCGCCAAAGCGGTGCTCGCCGTAGCCGGCGCACGCGCCGCAGGCGTTGGGCAGCAGTTCGGCGCCGGCATCGGTCAGCGCGGCCAGCGTGCCTTCCTGCGCGGCGCGCTGCTGGTCTGCCGCGCTGGCCGGCGCCACGAGCAGCCGCGTGCCACGGGCCACGCGCTGGCCGCGCAGCACCTGGGCCGCCATGCGCAGGTCATCGAGCTTGGCGCCAGTGCAGGCGCCGATGTAGGCAATGTCGATGTCCACGCCGCCAAACAGGCCCACGTCGTCGGCATCGGCCGGGGTATGCGGGCGCGACACCTGCGGCGCCAGCGCGGCGGCATCGAAGTCATGCACGGCCATGCAGGCCGCGTCGGCGTCCGTCTGCCAGCCGCCGACGTCGATGGCCTCGGGCGCCACGCCGGCCGCCAGCAGCCAGTCGCGCGTGGTGGCGTCGGGGGCGATCAGGCCCACCTGCGCGCCCAGTTCGGCCGTCATGTTCGACAGCGTCATCCGTTCCTGCATCGACAGCGCGGCCACGGCGCCGCCCGTGTATTCCACGGCCTGGTACTGGCCGCCGTCCATGCCGAACTGCGTGCACATGCGCAGCATCATGTCCTTGGCCGACACGCCCGTGCCCAGCCGGCCGTGCCACTGCATGCGGATGGTCTCCGGCACGCGCACCCAGATCTCGCCCGTAACCAGCACGCCAAGCATCTCGGTGGCGCCGATGCCGAACATGTAGGCGCCAAACGCGCCGCCGGTGGACGAATGGCTGTCGCCGCCCACCGCGAACATGCCCGGGCGCAGGTAGCCGTTCTGCGGCACCACCACGTGGCAGATGCCTTCCATGTCGTGAAAGCGCGCCACACCCTCGTCCCGCACCCAGTCGCGCGCGATCTGGACGATGCGGCGGCTGTCGGCATCGTGGGCCGGCACGTAGTGGTCGGTCACCACGACCACGCGGTCCGGGTCCCACACCTTCGCGCCGAGCTTTTCCAGCATCGGCTTCACGCGGCGCGGGCCGCTGGAGTCATGCAGCATCGCCAGATCCACGCGGCAGGTGACGATTTCACCGGGCGCCACGCTGGTCCGGCCCGCCGCGCGGGCGAGCAGCTTCTGCGCCAATGTCTGGCCAGTCATCTCGATTCCTTCATTCCACCTTGGTGCCAGACGCCTGGATCACGCGCGCCCAGTGCGCGATGTCGCTGCGCACGAATGCGCCAAACGCCTGGGGCGTCATGCTGATGGCGCTGGCCGCCTCGGTTTCCATGCGCTTGCGGTACGCCGGGTCGTCCACGGCGATCTTCACGGCGCGGTAGAGCTGGTCGGTCACGGCCTGCGGCAGCCGGGCCGGGCCAAACAGCCCGAACCACGCCGACGACTCGAAGCCCTTGACCGTCTGCCCGATCGGCGGCACGCCCGGAAACTGCGCCAGCGCGTCCTTGCTGCTGACGCCCAGGAACTTCAGCGTGCCGGCCTTCACGTGCGGCAGCACGTTGACCGTGCTGGCGAACATCAGGTCGACGGTGCCGCCCAGCAGGTCGGTCAGCGCCGGGTTGGTGCCCTTGTACGGGATGTTCACGATGTCGGTGCCGGTCTGGAGCTTGAACTGCTCGCTGGCCAGATGCAGCGACGACCCCTGCGCGCCGATCGCGAACGTCAGCTTGCCGGGGTTTTTCTTCGCGTAGTCGACCAGCCCGGCCGTGGTGTCGAACGGCACGCCCTTGCGCGCCACCAGCACGCTCGGCACGCGCGCGACCATCGTGATCGGCGTGAAATCCTTGACCGGATCGAACGGCAGGTTCTTGTAGAGCGTGGCGTTGATGGTGTGGCCGGTGAAGCTCATCAGCAGCGTGCTGCCGTCCGGCGTGGCGCGCGCCACGTACTGCGCGGCGATGTTGCCGCCCGCGCCGGGCCGGTTGTCCACCACCACGGAGCGGTGCAGCGTCTCGGCCATCGAGCGCGCGATCAGGCGCGCCAGCGCGTCGGTGGTGCCGCCGGCGGGGCTGCCCACGACGATGGTGATGGGCTTGTCCTGCGCCAGGGCCGGCGCCACGGGCGCCAGGGTGGCCAACATGGCCAGCGCGGCGCCGGCCAGGATACGTCTTCGACTGATCGACATCGTTTGTCTCCGCCTCTGTTCCTCTGTTCTCTTGCTTTCGGGGTTCAGGCGGACTCTATGCCCCACGGCCGGGTCACTCAATGGAACCAGCTGGTCCTATCGACCGGACCACGGCGGGCATGTGCGGGCATGTGCGGGCATGTGCGGATATATGAAGAGATGCGCGGGCGGCGGGGGCGCCGCCCGGCTTCCGGCGCGGGGAACGCCGGACGATGCGGCCGGGCGCGAGACCCGGCCGTCGGTCAGTCGTCCAGCAGCGACGGGTCGCGCACGGCGCCCTTGTCGGCCGACATGACCAGCTTGGCGTATGCCTTCAGCGCGGCGGACACCTTGCGCGGGCGCGGCCGGGCCGGCTTCCAGCCTCGGGCGTCCTGCTCGGCGCGGCGCGCCGCCAGTTCCTCGTCGGACACCAGCACGTCGATGGTCCGGTTCGGGATGTCGATGCGGATGCGGTCGCCGTCACGGACCAGGCCGATGGCGCCACCGGCCGCCGCCTCGGGCGAGCAGTGCCCGATCGACAGGCCCGAGGTGCCGCCCGAGAAGCGGCCGTCGGTCAGCAGCGCGCATGCCTTGCCCAGGCCCTTGGACTTGATGTAGCTGGTCGGGTAGAGCATTTCCTGCATGCCGGGGCCGCCCTTGGGGCCTTCGTAGCGCACGATCACCACGTCGCCGGCCTTGACCTTGTCGTTCAGGATGTTCTCGACCGCCTCGTCCTGCGACTCGGTCACGTGCGCCGAGCCCTCGAACACCAGGATGCTCTCGTCCACGCCGGCCGTCTTGACCACGCAGCCGTCCAGCGCGATGTTGCCGGTCAGCACGGCCAGGCCGCCTTCCTTCGAGAACGCATGGTCGTACGAGCGGATGCAGCCCTCGGCGCGGTCCAGGTCCAGGCTGGGCCAGCGGGTGTTCTGGCTGAACGCCACCTGCGTGGGCACGCCGGCCGGGCCGGCCATGTAGAACGTGCGCACGGCCTCGTCCTGCGTGCGGACGATGTCCCACTGGTCCAGCGCGTCCTTGAGCGTCGGCGTGTGCACGGTGGGCACGTCGGTGTGCAGCTTGCCCGCGCGGTCCAGCTCGCCCAGGATGGCCATGATGCCGCCGGCGCGGTGCACGTCCTCGATGTGGTACTTGTTCGTGTTCGGCGCCACCTTGCAGAGCTGCGGCACCGAGCGCGACATGCGGTCGATGTCGGCCATCGTGAAGTCGATCTCGGCCTCGCGGGCAATGGCCAGCAGGTGCAGGATCGTGTTGGTGGACCCGCCCATGGCGATGTCCAGCGTCATGGCGTTCTCGAACGCCTTGAACCCCACCGACCTCGGCAGCACGCGTTCGTCGTTCTGCTCGTAGTACATGCGGGCCAGGTCGACGATGCGGCGGCCGGCGCGGCGGAACAGTTGCTCGCGGTCCGCGTGCGTGGCCACCACGGTGCCGTTGCCGGGCAGCGACAGGCCCAGCGCCTCGGTCAGGCAGTTCATCGAGTTGGCCGTGAACATGCCCGAGCACGAGCCGCACGTCGGGCAGGCCGAGCGTTCCACCTGCTCCACCTCTTCGTCGGTGTACGACGCATCGGCGGCCATGACCATCGCGTCCACGAGGTCCAGCTTCTTCAGTTCGATGGTCTTGGTCACCGGGTTGGCCAGGCGCGTCTTGCCGGCTTCCATCGGGCCGCCCGAGACGAAGATCACGGGGATGTTCAGCCGCATGGCGGCCATCAGCATGCCCGGGGTGATCTTGTCGCAGTTCGAGATGCAGACCATGGCGTCGGCGCAGTGCGCGTTGACCATGTATTCCACCGAGTCGGCGATGATGTCGCGGCTGGGCAGCGAGTACAGCATGCCGTCGTGGCCCATGGCGATGCCGTCGTCCACGGCGATCGTGTTGAATTCCTTGGCCACGCCGCCGGCGGCCTCGATCTCGCGCGCCACGAGTTGGCCCAGGTCCTTCAGGTGGACGTGGCCGGGCACGAACTGGGTGAACGAATTGACCACCGCGATGATGGGCTTCTGGAAATCCTCGTCTTTCATGCCGGTGGCGCGCCACAGCGAGCGCGCGCCGGCCATGTTGCGGCCGGCGGTGGAGGTCTTGGAACGGTATGTGGGCATTGTGGGTGCTTGGAAAATACGCAAACGCAGCGGCCCACGGGGGGATCGGTCAGGGCCAGGACACACCCGTGCGGGCGGCCTTGTGAGCCGGGCGCCGGGCAAAACGCGGCATTATCCCACAGCGCCGCCGGCCCGGCCGCCCTGCCCGGCTACAGCGGCGGCAGGCGCCGCCGCACCGGCTGGGACTTGACGATGGCCGAGCTGGTCTCCGCCATCTCGGTGATCTGCTCCAGGATGTGGTCCAGGTGCTCGATGGACCGCAGGTAGAGCCGGCCGATGAAGCAGTCGTCGCCGGTCACCTTGTCGCACTCGGCGAATTCGGGAATGCCTTCGATCAGCTTCTGCACCGCGTGCAGCCGGCCCGGCAGCGGCCGGATGCGGACGATGGCCTGCATCGCAAAGCCCAGCGTGCGCGGCTCCACATCGACCGTGAAACCGCGGATCACGCCGCGGTCCTCCAGCCGGCGCAGCCGCTCGAGGTGCCCGGGGACGACAGCCCCACCTGTTCGGCCAGCGCCTTGACCGGCATGCGGCCGTCCTGCTGCAGCAGCGCCAGCAGCCGGCGGTCGATATCGTCGAGCGACATAAGGTTTTCCTCGCCTTGACCTTACGGAATACGGAAAAAATGGCGGTTTGCCTGCCATTTCGCCTGTGGATTGTAGGCCACACCCGATAGACTGCAACCCTCGAACTTGGGGAGACAGCCGTGCAGGAGCGAACGCGGGGGATGCTGGAAATGGTGGCGGCGATGGTGATCTCGGGCACCATCGGCTGGCTGGTGGTGGTGTCGGGGCGGCCCGTCACGCAGGTGGTGTTCTGGCGCTGCGCGTTCGGCGCGCTGGTGCTGATCCCGGTGTGCCTGGCGCGCGGCTACCTGCGGCCGGGCCAGATCACGGGGCGGCAGGCGCTGCTGGCCGTGGCGGGCGGGGTGGCCATCGTCGCCAACTGGCTGCTGTTGTTCTCGGCCTACGCGGGCGCGTCGATCTCGATCGCCACGGCCGTCTACAACACCCAGCCGTTCATGCTGGTGGCGCTCGGGGCGCTGTGCCTGGGCGAGCGCATCACCGGCGCCAAGGTGGCGTGGCTGGTGCTGGCTTTCGGCGGCATGCTGCTGATCGTGCAGGCCCGGCCCGGTGGCGGCGCGGCGCACGGCAGCTACCTGGGCGGCATCGCGCTGGCGCTGGGCGCGGCGTTCTGCTATGCGCTGGCCGCGCTGATCGCCAAGCAGCTACGCGGCGTGCCGCCGCACCTGATCGCGCTGATCCACGTGCTGGTGGGCAGCGTCCTGCTGCTGCCGCTGGCGCTGCGCGCGGACCTGCCGGCCGGCGCGCTGCCATGGGCCACGCTGGCCACCATGGGCGTGGTGCATACGGGGCTGATGTACATCCTGCTATATGGCGCCATCCAGAAACTGCCCACCCACCTGACAGGGGCGTTGTCGTTCATTTATCCTATCGTGGCCATTCTGGTGGACCGGCTCGCATTCGGGCATCAGCTACACCTGTCGCAAGTGGGCGGTGCCGCGCTGATCCTGCTGGCCGCCGCCGGCATGACGCTGGGATGGCCGTGGCGCGGCCTGCTGCCGTGGGGGGCGCGCAAACCCTCCGCCTGAACGCGCGCCGGGCCCTCCCCCCAATTCAATCCCATCGCAAGGAGGCACCGGATATGCAGGACACGCAGGGGATGTCCCGGGACCGGCTGGACCGGATCGGACGCTTCATCGACGAGACCTACGTCGCGCCGGGCAAGCTGCCGGGCGCGCTGGTGCAGGTGTGGCGGCGCGGCGGGCTGGCGCTCAACGCGGTGCTGGGCCAGGCGGACCGCGAACGGCAGGTGCCGCTGGCCGACGATGCGATCTTCCGCATCTATTCGATGACCAAGCCGATCACGTCGGTGGCCATCATGATGCTGGTGGAGGAGTGCCGGATCGCGCTGGACGATCCGGTCAGCAAGTACATTCCCGCCTGGGAAAACCTGGGTGTGTTCGCCGGCGGCTTCATGGAGGGCTTTCAGACCCGCCCGCCGGCCCGGCCCATGCTGGTGGTGGACCTGCTGCGCCATACCTCGGGCCTGACCTACGGCTTCCAGCAGAACAGCAACGTCGACGCGGCCTACCGCAAGCTCAAGATCGGCGAACTGGCCACCGAAGGCACGCTGGACGACATGATCGCCAAGCTGGCCACGCTGCCGCTGGAATTCTCGCCGGGCGAGGCGTGGAACTACTCGGTGTCCACCGACGTGCTGGGCTACCTGGTCGGCAAGATCAGCGGCATGCCGTTCGACGCGTTCCTGCGCCAGCGCATCCTGGACCCGCTCGGCATGGTCAATACCGGCTTTCACGTGCCGGCGCACAAGGCCAGCCGCTTCTGCGCCTGCTACGCCGTGGGCACGCTGGGTTCCAAGGTCATCACGCCGCGCGGGCCGATGCTGCAGGACGATCCGCAGACCAGCCCGTACCTGAAGCCGCCCGCGTTCCTGTCCGGCGGCGGCGGGCTGGTGTCGACGGCGGCCGACTACATGCGCTTTGCGCGGATGCTGCTGAACGGCGGCGAACTGGACGGCGTGCGGCTGCTGTCGCCCAAGACACTGGCGCTGATGACCGCCAACCACCTGCCCGGCGGCGCGGACATCCCGCGGCTGACCCGCTCGATGTTCAGCGAGGCCACCTACGACGGCGTGGGCTTCGGGCTGGGCTTCGCGACGACCATCGCGCCGGCCAGCACGCTGATCCCGGGCAGCGCGGGCGACATGTTCTGGGGCGGCGCGGCCAGTACGTTCTTCTGGGTCGATCCGCAGGAAGACCTGATCGGGCTGTTCCTGACGCAGTTGCTGCCGTCGTCGGCCTATCCGGTGCGGCGCCAGTTGCGCACGCTGGTCTACAGCGCGATCACCGACGCCGGCCCGGCCCGCTGATGGCCCACACCCGCCGGCCGGACGGCTGGCGGGAATCCCCGCCCCAACGCGGGTAGAATCCGCCCAACTGCCACACCGATACGTATCCACCATGCGCCTGAAGACCCTGCTCCCCGTGCTTGTGATCGCCATCGCGAGTCCGATGGTGCATGCCAGCGTGGCGTCCGATGCACACGCGTTCAAGGAAGGCGTCAAGGAGGCCGGCAAGAAGACCGGCCACGCGGTGGCCGACGTGGCGCGCACGATCGGCCATGGCGCCAAGGAAGCCGGCCGCACCATCGGCCACGGCGCGCGCGACGCGGGCCATGCGGTGGCCGATACCACCAAGCGCGGCTATCAGGCGACCAAGCAGGCCATCAAGGGCGACGACTGACCGCCGGGTCGCGCGCCATGGCCGCACCTGCGTACAATGCCCGGCTCAACCAATTGGGAAGCTGTCCGTGAAGAAAACCGACCTGGAAAAGAACAAGGGCCTGAAGATCAATAACCATCTCAAGCAGGCCGGCGCCAACCGGGCAGGCTCGCTGCCGAAATCGCCGCGCCAGCAGGGCGCCGGCAAGAACGGCCTGCTTGGCAAGCTGCTGGGCAAGACCGTGCCGCCCGACAAGACCGACGAATGATGCAGCAGGGGCTTGCGCTTTGCGAAAGCTCTCTATAGAATTCGCGCCTTCGCTAGGCTCGTAGCTCAGCTGGTTAGAGCACCACCTTGACATGGTGGGGGTCGTTGGTTCGAGTCCAATCGAGCCTACCAACGCACAATGCAGAACGGACGGTCGCCCTTGCAGGCGCCGTCCGTTTTTGCTTTTCCGACCGCAAGGAACGCTTCTCCATGATCCAGCCGCAACCGGTCTTCAAGGACAACCTCGCCCAACTGCCGGCCATCGACGGCATCGCCCGCATCGAACTGGCCGACGCCAGCGGCGCCGTGGTGGCCAGCATCGACAACGTGCCGGGCAAGCAGGGTTCGGTGGCCGTGTACCACTACCTGCAGCAGGCATTCGGCACGCTAGACGCCCGCGCGGCCGAACATGGCCTGGCAGTCTTTGCCGAGCATACGGCCGACGCCCGCAACCGCCCCGGCGCGCATCCGAACGTCGACCGCCTGCTGGCCATCGTGGCCGGCGGCCCCGCGCTGCAGGTACGCATCGTCCGCGTCTGACGCCAGCCCCCCATAAAGCAAGACGGCCACGCCGGGTCATCCCGCCGTGGCCGTCTTGCCTTCTGCCGTTGTGCCTCTGCGCCCTGGGGCGCCGGATCAGTGCGCGGCGGCTTCGCCCGCGCCGATGCCGGTTTCCGAACGCAGCTCCTGTGCCTCGAAGCCGGCCTTGTCGATCAGCGCGCGGCGCGACCGGTCGGTGACCGAGAACAGCCAGATGCCGACGAAGCCGATGGTCATCGAGAACAGCGCCGGCGACGTGTACGGGAACGGCGCGCTCTTGAAGTGGAACACGTCCACCCAGACCGCCTGCGACAGCACGGTCAGCACCACGGCCGACAGCAGGCCCAGGAAGCCGCCGATCATCGCGCCGCGCGTGGTGCAGCCCTTCCACAGCACCGACAGGAACAGCACCGGGAAGTTGGCCGACGCCGCCACGGCGAACGCCAGCGACACCATGAACGCGATGTTCTGCTTCTCGAACACGATGCCCAGCACCACGGCGACCATGCCCAGCACGACGGTCGTGATCTTCGACACCCGCAGTTCCATCGCGCTCGACGCCTGGCCGTGCTTGAACACGGTCTGGTACAGGTCGTGCGACACCGCCGACGCACCCGCCAGCGTCAGCCCGGCCACCACGGCCAGGATGGTCGCGAACGCCACGGCCGAGATGAAGCCCAGGAACACATTGCCGCCCACGGCGCTGGCCAGGTGCACGGCCGCCATGTTCACGCCGCCCAGCAGCTTGCCGCTGCCGTCCTGGAAGCTGGCGTTGGTGCCGACCAGCACGATGGCGCCAAAGCCGATGATGAACGTGAGGATGTAGAAGTACCCGATCCACGTGGTGGCCCAGAACACCGACTTGCGCGCCTCCTTGGCGTTGGGCACCGTGAAGAAGCGCATCAGGATGTGCGGCAGGCCGGCCGTGCCGAACATCAGCGCGATGCCGAACGAGATGGCCGAGATCGGGTCCTTGATGAAGTTGCCCGGGCTCATGATCGAGTCCTTCTTGGCGTGCACCTCCACGGCCTTGGCGAACAGCGCCTCGGGGCTGAAGTGGAATTGCGCCAGCACCATGAACGCCATGAACGACGCGCCGCCCAGCAGCAGGCACGCCTTGATGATCTGCACCCACGTGGTGGCCGTCATGCCGCCGAACAGCACGTAGATCATCATCAGCGCGCCGACGATGACCACGGCCACCCAGTATTCCAGCCCGAACAGCAGCTTGATCAACTGGCCCGCGCCCACCATCTGCGCGATCAGGTAGAACGCCACCACCACCAGCGTGCCCGACGCCGCGAACGCGCGGATCGGCGCCTGGCGGAAGCGGTACGCGGCCACGTCGGCAAACGTGAAGCGGCCCAGGTTGCGCAGGCGCTCGGCCATCAGGAACGTGATGATCGGCCAGCCCACCAGGAAGCCGATCGAATAGATCAGCCCGTCATAGCCGCTGGTGTAGACGGCCGCCGAGATGCCGAGGAACGACGCGGCCGACATGAAGTCGCCGGCAATGGCCAGCCCGTTCTGGAAGCCCGTGATGCCGCCGCCGGTGTAGAACGTGGCCGCCGAGCGCGTCTTCTTGGCCGCCCACTTGGTGATGAACAGCGTGCCGATCACGAACACCATGAACATGCCGATGGCCGTCCAGTTGGTGGCCTGCTTGACGGCCTGCCCCAGGTCGCCGCCGGCCGCGCAGGCGGCACCTGCCGACAGCAGCGCCGCGCCGGCCGCCGCGATGACGGATGCGTGCCGGGCGCTCATGCCACCTCCTGCTTGATGCGGTCGGTCAGGTCGTCGTAGACCCGGTTGGCGTGGCGCACGTAGAGGCCCGTGATGACGACCGTGAAGAGAATCACGAACAGCCCGATCGGCATGCCCCACGTCATCACGCCCTGCCCCACGCGCGTGGCCAGCAGTTCCTTGTCGAACGCAATCAGCAGCACGTAGCCGTAGTACACCACCAGCATCACCGCCGTCAGCAGCCATCCCAGCCGGCCGCGCCGGCGCACCAGCTCGCGATAGTGGCGGCTGGCCTTCAGTTTCTCGATCAAATCGTCTTGCATCCTGTCTCCTGCATTCCTTGTCGATGCGCCACGCGCGTGCCCGCGCCCGGCATGGCTACAAGGTAATGCGCGCCGCTTACCCGGTTCTTACACGGGCGCCGCGCGGGAGACGGGGTAAACCACAACCGGTGCCGGCAGCGGGGCCGGCACCGGCGGCACGACGTGCCTGTGCTCAACGCATCTTGCCGAGGATGCCCTTCATGTCATCCTCGGAGAACGCGCGCAGCGTTTGCGTGTGCACGTTGCCCTGGGCGGCGATGCTGAGCCCGAAGGCCGTGACCGCCGTGTCGTCCTGCGCCTCCAGCGTCAGGACCACGTCGTATTTGCCGAGCGTCCAGAACACGTCGTTCACCTTCACGCCGAACTGCGGCGCCATTTCGCGCACGGCCGCCGCGCGTTTGGTGGTGTCCTTGACGCTGCGTATGCCCTGGTCTGTAAAGCTTGCGAGCACGATGTACCGGTTCATGGCGAACCTCCGACAGGTAGAAGATCGGCGCCGCCCCTGGGGAAGGGACGGTGGCTCATGGCTTCTGAGCGCGGCCGGAGGGCGCTGGCGCGCGCCGGACCTGGCATGCAAGAGCGATGGCGCGCACATGGCGTGGCGGCTCGCCCGGGAGCGTGGGCAAACCCCGCATCACGCAATATGCACGCCACGGGCGGCGGCAAGCCGTTTGCGGGCAGGCACCGGGCCGGGCCACGGGCAGGGTTGCCGTGAAGGTTGCAGCGGTGAAACGGGGGGCTAGTTGCGCGCCGGGCCGGGACACGCCTTGAGCCCGATCCAGACCACGCCGATCACGATGTTGACAGGCACGGCCAGCGCGCCCGGCACGTAGAAGAAGGCCGACAGCACCGGTGCGCGCATCAGCGTCTCCACGGCGCCGCCGATGCCGTACAGCAGCAGCCCGCACCAGAGCCAGCGGCGCATATAGGTCAGCAGCCAGTGGGCGCGCGCCTGGTTGAAGCGCCACGCGGCGGCGCGCGCCACGATGTCGCCCCGGCTGACGTCCTTGAACAGCCAGTCGAAGAAGAAATAGCGGTACAGCAGCGTACGGAAGGCAAGTTTCTGCATGGCGGTTCCCAGTCGCGCACAGACCATGCCCGCGGCGCGGTACACGCCGGGACTTCAATCACTGTAGGTGCTCGGCAAGCGGCACGGAACCCTTTCCCGCCGAAGGTGCCGCGCAAGCCGCTCCGGTCAGCGGGTGCCGCAGTGGCGGGCCATGAAGTCGAGCAAGGCGTCTGGGAACAAGCGCGTAGTGGCGGCTGACGCGCGGTGCAACGCCACGCGCCGCACAGCCTCTGTGCAGCGCGGGCACAGGCGCGATCAGGCGCCGTCGAGGAAGCGGTTGCGCTGGCCCAGGCGCGTGCCGAGCGCATCGGGCGGCAGGCTCATCGCGGCGGGGTCCACCACGGCGGCCGGCGCGGGCGGCGGGGCCATCGACACGGCGCCCGGTGCGGGCGGCACGCCACGCTGCACGGATTCCATCGAGCCCTGCGCATAGGGGCTGGCGGCGGCGGGCGCGGCCGGGGCGGCATAGCCAGCGGCGGGCGCGGCCTGCACCGGCTGGGCGGTCACGGACGACGGGGCGGCTGACGGGGCGGGCATCGGCTGGGCCTGCTGGACGGGGGCCATCTGCTGGGCAAGCAGCGGGTACGACGCGACCAGCGCGCCGGCCATCAACAGGGATTTCGCCAGATGTTGCTTCATTCGATTACCTCCTGAAAAAGCCCGGAAAACTCGGGAACGGCCACTGTAGCGGCCTCGCGCCTGACAATCTGTTCCGTTTTGCAACTGTCATTTACGAGGCTTGCCGCCGACATGCATCCACGTTATTTACGCGCGCGGGCCCGCCCGGCCGCCGCTGCGCGGGCGTGTGGATGCCGGCACGGCGCGCGGGGCGCGTGCCGTGCCCAGGGCCGTCGCCGCGTCAGGGCCGCTTGACGGTCACGCGCAGGAACGTGGCCGGGATCGACGTGGCGTCAGCCTTGCCGCTCTGGTTCTGCGCCGCGAACAGCGTCTCCAGTTCGCGCTGCAGGTCGGCCCGCTTGCCGCTGGCCTCGGCCGCCGCAAAGGCGTTCATGGTGGGGCCGTAGTAGTCGCGGAAGATCGCCAGGAAGTCGGACGGCGCGCCGTCGTAGCGGAACACGTAGGTCTCGCGGGCGAACTCGATGTTCTCAGGCGGCACGCCGGCCGCGCCGAAGCGCTCGGTCACGGCGGCCTCGTTGCCCCAGAGCATCGGGCTCACGAAGCCTTCCGGCGGCGGTGGCGAATACGCCATGCTGGTCTTCAGCACCTGGGCCACGAGCGTGGGGTCGTTCGGGATCCAGTTGCCCATGACGATGCGCCCGCCGGGCCGCGTCACGCGCACCATCTCTCTGGCCACGTCGCCGGGCTTCGGGGCGAACATCGCGCCGAACATGCTGACCACCAGGTCGAACGACTGGTCCGGCAGGCCGGTCAGCGCGCAGGCGTCGCCCTCCTGAAAGCGCACGTTCGCCAGCCCCGCCTCCTGCGCGCGGCGGTTGCCGGCCGCGACGAGATTGCTGGCGATGTCGACCCCCAGCACGTCGGCCCCGCGCCGGGCCTCGGGCAAGGCGGTGGTGCCGTCACCGCAGCCCAGGTCCAGCACCTTCATGCCCGGCGTGATGCCCAGGCTTTCCACGAACTGGTCGCCGCTTTCGCGCATGGTCGCCGCCAGCCGCGTGAAGTCGCCCTTCTCCCACAGCGCCTTGTTCGGATTCGGATTGGCATTCATCTGCTGCCCCCTTCGATCTTGTCGAGTCTTGTTGACTGGTCTCGCGCGCCAGCCGCGCGCGCCACGGCCCCCGGGTTCTCGTTTTGTAGATCATGGGCGGGTCAATGCAAAGGCGCCGATGACGGCGCGGGCATGGCGGAATCAGACGGACACCGACACGCGGGATAGAAGCGCGGCGCGTAGCCGGCAAGGCGCGGTGTTGCCTAGACTCGAATCTTGTACTGGCGAGGCCCCGGGCCACGTCCGGGTACACCTCGTCGCACCGCGTGGCGCTGCCCTCTCCGAGTGGCGCCTGCGATGCATTCCGCGATTCGATATGGAGCCAACAACATGAAATATCCGTTCATCGTCGCTCTCTGCGCGGCCACTCTGACTGGCTGCGCCATGTCCCCCTACACGCCTCCCCCGACGCAGGCGACGCGCCCCATCGGCGAGAGCAAGCTGGCCCCGAAGGCCGCCGCGCAGTGTATCGGCCAGAGGTGGGCCGATGCGACGCGCCAGCAGGTGTTCATGCAGTACATGCTGGCCAACGACCAGGCATTTGACGTGTACGTGCCGGGCCAGCAGCCGCCGAACGGTGCGGCGGCCGTGGTGCGCAAGTCGACCAGCGGCCCCGGCTCGTGGCTGGGCTACCGTGGCCAGGACAACGGCGAGGCTGCCGCCATCAGCCAGTGCCAGTAAGCCGCTAGCGGCATCCCGCGCAAGGCGGCTCCCCGCTCAGTGGGGACGCCTTGCGAGCACTTCTTCGCGCGGGCCGGCGTCGACGACCCGGCCGGCTTCCACCACGACAAGCGTATCGAAGCGCGCCAGCAGGCTCGGCCTGTGCACCGAAGCGACGATGCAGGCCGTCGGAAACGCGGCGAACATGCGGTCGAAGACCCGGCCCTCGGCCTGCGGATCGAGCGCACTGGTGGGTTCGTCCAGCAACAGCAGCGAACTGCCGCGCGCCGCCAGCGCGCCGCGTGCCAACGCCAGCCGCTGGCGCTGCCCGCCCGACAGGTTGGCGCCGCGCTCGCTGAGCGGGCTGTCGAGCCCGTCGGGCAGCCTTTGCAGCACCTCGTCGAACACTCCCGTATGCACCGCCGCTTCCAGCGCGGCCCGCTCGGCCGGCTCGCCGAACGTCAGGTTCTCGGCCACGCTGGCCTCGAAGACTTCCGCTTCCTGCGGGATCAGCGTCGCCAGCGTGCGCAGTTCGCTCCAGTCCACCAGATGGCCATCGCGCGCCAGCTCGCCATGCTGCGGCCGATAGAGGCCGGCCAGCGCGCGCAGCAGCGTGCTCTTGCCGCCACCGCTGGGCCCCACCAGCGCAATGCGCGCGCCGCGCTGCAGCAGCAGGTCCACGCCGTGCAGGCCGCCGCGTGCGTCGTCGGCGTAGCGCCACGTGGCGCCGCGCAGCGCCAGCGTCCGCCAAGGGGCGTCGGGCACCACGGCCGGCACCGGCGCGTCCGGATCGCCGGGGGCGGCCCAGATTGGCTCGGCGCTGCCGAAGTCGGTATGCATCCGCGCGAAGCTCTGGAAGTTCGACGCCATCGCGCCGACCACGGTGGCCGCCTGCTGCGCGTACTGGTAGATCATGAACACCGTGCCCAGCAGCACGGCCTGCCCCGGCTCGCGTGCCTGCAGCACGTACACCACCACCAGGATCCACGTCAGGCCCATGCCCAGCAGGTCCACGGTGAACCACTTGCCCTCGTTGACCATCACGGCCCGGCGCAGCGGCGCCATCACGGCCTGCATGCGGCGGTCCAGCAGCTTGCGCGACGCCGCCTGCAGCCGCAGGCCGATGACGGTGCCGGCGTTGCCGACGAAGTCCAGCAGCGCGGCCGCGTAGCGGCGTTCGTCGTCGTTCTCGGCGCGCGCGAGCTGCATCAGCGTGCGGTCGAACCGCAGGATGATCAGCGCGATCACCACGTAGCCGGTGACCGCGATCACGCCGCTGGTGCGAGACAGCAGCGCCAGCGCCACGATGGGCCCCACGAAGTTGAACGCGCTCTGCAGGTAGCCGAACTGGTTCTGGGCGAAGTCCGACAGCGCGCGGCTGGACTGCACCACGCGGTGCTGCAATTCGCCCGAGTGCCGCCCGTCGCGCCACGCCAGCGGCGACGCCGCGATGCGCGCGTAGAGCTGGTCCGCCAGCCGCTCGCGCACCTGCACGCCGACGTTGCGCTCCAGCACGCGGCCCGGGCCGTGCAGCAGCCACGACAGCAGGTAGATGCCGATCAGGTAGACGATCCAGCGGCCGGCCACGTCCATGTTGCCCTGCTGCAGCGCGTTGATGGCCTGCGCGGCCAGCCACGGCATGGTCAGCCGCAGCAACTGGGCGCCCGACAGCAGGCCCGCCGCGCCGAGCATGTGGCCACGCACCCCGGCGGCATGGCGCCAGAGCGCGCGGTACAGGTCGCGCGCGGCGCTGCCAAGGCCGATGGCGGAAGGACGTGCGGGAGAAGCCGGAGAAGCCGGGGAAGCCTGGGAGCCACGCGAGGGAGATTGCGGAAGGGATTCTGGCGCCGTCATGCGGTCATCGTTCCTGTGCCGGGGGGCGCGACGACGCCATGCGGGCGCCGGCGCCGGCCAAAGGCGCCATTGTGCCAAACCCCCGCGCCAGCCGTGCGGGGCTAGCAGCCCAGCGAGCTCTGCAGGTTCAGCAGGTTCTGCGGCTTCACGCGGATCAGGCCGCCGCGCGGGCTGTCGATATCGGCAATCAGCGCCAGCGACACCGCCACCGTCAGCGGCAGGATCAGCAGCAGGCCCAGTTGCGGCCGTGCGTTGCGGGCCCCGTAGCCCTGCATCAGGCTGCTGAAGAACGCGATGCCGACCATCAGCCCCCACGCCGCCACGGGAATCCGGTTCAGCCAGGCCGCTTCCGTGTAGCCCTGCGAGTTGATCACGTCGTTCATGCCGGACACGGTCAGCGCCGTGATCGGCGTGGGCGTCTTCAGCCCGGCGTCGCGCACCACGGCCCACATCTCGTCCTGGGTCCGCGCGGTGGCGGCCGCGATCTGGCGCAGCGCGTCGTCGTCGCGCGTCTGGTAGTACTCGATGCGCTGGGCCAGGTAGCTGGCCAGCAGCGTCCGCGCCCGCTCGGCGGCCTGCGCGTCCAGGAACTGCGCGCGCAGGTACTCGGTGCCGATGGCGTTGGCCTCTTCCTCTTCCAGGTTCTTGCGCTGGTCGTAGCGGCCCACCGCCATCGACAGCGTGAAGCCGATCAGCAGCGCCAGCAGCGTCAGCGTGGCCCCCTGGATGATGTTGAAGTCGTCGCGGCTGTCGGCCGGAATGGGCCGGAAGCGGCGCAGCAGCAGCGACCCGATCGCCACGGCAATCGCCAGGACGACCAGCAGCACGACGAACAGGATGGCCGGATGCCGCAAGAGCTGACCCATGATGCTCCGATCGTTGGACGCGGGCCGGCCCCGTTGCCGGCCCGTTTGTCGACGCCCCTATTCTAGGGACGCGCCGGCGGTGCGCCGTAGTGAACCTTTGCGGAGCCGATCTGAAATCTTTCGAAGAACGGCCGACGGACCGGCGCGCCGGGCGACGATACGGTTCGCATCGGCTGACCACGGAGCGGCACATGCCGGCCCGCCTGGGCGGCGAGGAATTCGCCGTGCTGCTGCCGCGCGCCACCGGCCAGCAGGCGGCGGGCGTGGCCGAGCAACTGCGCGGCATCGTGGAAGCGCTGGCCTGCGAGCCGGCCGACGACGCGGCGGCGCGCGGCACCATCCGCTTCACGGCGTCGTTCGGCGTGGCCCGCGTGGTGGCCGGCTGAAACGTCCGCAAACCGTTGCCCGTGGCCGCTTTCCGGGCCGTGACATGCCTCGACATAATTGCCGGATGGCGCCCGGCCCGACCGCCCCCTACAGTTGGCTCACCGACGCCGCGACTGCCAAGCCAGGCGTCCCCCGCCAACCTCGAAAGGGACGATCATGCAACTTCATCTTCTCACCCTCTACGCCACCGGATTCATCGTGGCGGCTTCTCTGGTCGAAGCGTACTGCCTGGCCCGCAAGGCCCGCCTGCAGGGCCGCGGCTATCCCTGGCACGCGATGGGGCTGTCGCTGGTCGACATGATCGGCCGCAAGCTGATGGCGCTGCTGCCGCTGTCGCTGGCCACGCCGATCTTTGCCTACGCCTGGCAGCACCGGCTGTTCACCGTGGAGATCAACAGCGCGCTGGCCGTGCTGCTGCTCTTCATCGGCCAGGAGTTCTGCTACTACTGGTACCACCGCGCGTCGCACCGCATCCGCTTCTTCTGGGCCACGCACGCGGTGCACCACTCGCCCAACGAGCTGACGCTGGGCACGGCCTACCGGCTGGGGTGGACCGGCAAGCTCACGGGCACCGCCATCTTCTTCGCCCCGCTGGTGTTCCTGGGCGTGCGCCCGGAGGTGGTGCTGGCCACGCTGAGCCTGAACCTGCTGTACCAGTTCTGGCTGCACACCACGTGGATTCCCAGGCTGGGCTGGCTGGAATACGTGTTCAACACGCCGTCGGCCCACCGCGTGCACCATGCGTCGAACGTCGACTATCTCGATGCCAACTACGGCGGCGTGCTGATCGTCTTCGACCGGCTGTTCGGCACCTACGTGGCCGAGCGCGACGACGAACCGTGCCGCTTCGGGCTGGTCCACCCCACCACCACGCACAACCCGCTGGTCAACCAGTTCGAGCACTGGATCAGCCTGGGCAAGGACATGCTGCAGGCCAGACGCCTGGCGGACGCCGCCGCCTACCTGGTGATGCCGCCGGGCTGGGCGCCGGACGGCCAGGGCACGACGACCGAGGCGCTGCGCCGGCAGCAGGCGGTGGCGCGGGAGGGGGTGGCCGTGGCGCCCTGAGCAACGGCGACGACAAGAAAAACGGGCAGCCTGGGCTGCCCGTTCGCGTATGGCCTGGCGCCTGGCGCGTGGCGCCTAGAGCGGCACCGGATTGGCCGTCATGCCGTCGGCACTGGCCGGGACAAAGCGCCCGAGCACATGCCCGGCCATGCCCTTGGCCAGTTCTTCCTCGCCGTAGAACACGGTGCCCAGCCCTTCCTTGCGCAGCAGCGCGGATTCATCCTCGCTGTGGGTGCGCAGCACGATCTCGACGTCGGGATTGAGCGTGCGCGCGGTTTCCACCATCTGGCGCACATGCAGCGGCTCGGGCACCGCCACCACCAGCATCGCGGCATGGGCGATATGGGCCTGGATCAGCACGGCCGGCTCGGCAGCGTTGCCGGACACGGCGGCAAACCCGGCCTTGCGCAGGCCCTCCACGAGTTCACGGTTCTCGTCGGCAACCACGAACGGAATGCCGCGCGCCTGCATGGCACTGGCGATCCGGCGCCCGACGCGCCCGTAGCCGACCAGCACCACCTGCCCCTGCAGGAAACGCCGCTCGGTTTCCACCGGCAGTTCGGCATAGGGGTCGCCGCGCTGTTCCAGCCGGCGCGCGGTGGCCGAGCGGGCCAGGATCCAGTTGCGCACCGGCTCCACGGCGGCAAACAGCAGCGGGTTCAGCGCGATCGAGATCAGCGCGCCGGCCAGGATCAGGCTCATGCCTTCCTCGGGCAGCAGGTTCAGCGTCACGCCCAGGCCCGCCAGGATGAACGAGAACTCGCCGATCTGGGCCAGGCTGGCCGACACCGTCAGCGCCGTGTTCAGCGGGTAGCGGAACGCCAGCACCAGCACGAACGCCGCCAGCGCCTTGCCCAGGATGATGACGGCCACCACGGCCAGCACGTGCAGCGGCTGCTCCATCAGGATGGCCGGTTTGAACAGCATGCCGACCGACACGAAGAACAGCACCGAGAATGCGTCGCGCAGCGGCAGCGATTCCTCGGCGGCGCGGTGGCTGAACTCCGATTCGCGCATCACCATGCCGGCAAAGAAGGCGCCCAGCGCAAATGACACGCTGAACACCTGCGCCGCGCCAAAGGCGATGCCGATGGCCGCGGCCACCACGGCCAGCGTGAACAGCTCGCGCGAGCCGGTCTTGGCCACCTGCCACAGCAGCCACGGCAGCACCCGTCGCCCCGCCACCAGCATCAGCGCGATAAAGGCCACCACCTGCAGCAGCGTCTGGAAGATCGTGATGCCGATCGACTGCGAAGGCTGCGCCGCGTCGGCCGTGCCGCCGCCGAGCAGCCCGGCCAGCGGCGGCAGCAGCACCAGCACCAGCACCGTGGCCAGGTCTTCCACGACCAGCCAGCCCACGGCGATGCGGCCGTTCATCGTTTCGAGCACGCCCCGGCTTTCCAGCGCCTTGAGCAGCACGACCGTGCTGGCGCACGACAGCGACAGCCCGAAGATCAGCCCGGTGCCCCAGTGCCAGCCCCAGATCCAGCCCAGGGCCATGCCGAGCAGCGTGGCGATGCCCATCTGGACCACGGCGCCCGGAATGGCAATGCGCTTGACGGCCAGCAGGTCGCGCAGCGAGAAATGCAGCCCGACGCCGAACATCAGCAGCATCACGCCGATCTCGGACAACTGCGCCGCCAGGTGGACGTCGGCCACGAAGCCCGGCGTGCCGGGCCCGATGATGATGCCGGACACGAGGTAGCCAACCAGCGCCGGGATCTTCATGCGCTCCGCCAGGAAGCCGAGGACGAGCGCGATGCCGAAGCCGGCGGCGAGCGTGGTGATGAGGGTCAGGTTGTGATCCATGCGGGCGGGCGCGGGGGCGCGGGACGGCTGAAGGGGTGCAAGGATTGTAACCGTCGCACCGGCCCTCTCCGCCAGCCCGCCGCCCACTGATCGGCCGCTGATCGGCGCTGTTCGCCCGCTATTTGCCGGCCACCGCCGCCTCGATCTTTGCGATATCGATCTTGCGCATCGTCATCATGGCGTCGAAGGCCCGCTTGGCCGCCGCGCGGTCGGGGCTCGTGTAAGCCTGGGTCAGCACGCGCGGCGTGATCTGCCAGGACAGGCCCCAGCGGTCCTTGCACCAGCCGCACTCGCTCTCCTGGCCGCCGTTCTGGACGATGGCGTTCCACAGCCGGTCGGTCTCGGCCTGGTCGTCGGTGGCGATCTGGAACGAGAACGCCTCGCTGTGCTTGAAGGCCGGCCCGCCGTTCAGGCCGATGCAGGGAATGCCGGCCACGGTGAACTCGACGGTCAGGACGTCGCCTTCCTTGCCGTCCGGATAGTTGCCGGGCGCGCGGTGCACCGCGCCCACCTTGCTGTCGGGAAACGTGCTGGCATAGAAGTTCGCGGCGTCCAGCGCGTCGCGGTCGAACCACAGGCAGATCGTGTTCTTGCTGATCATTCGGGTCTCCTTGGAATGGGGGCGGAAGCCGGCCGGCGGCCGCAACCGTTCCTCATGGTAGTCAACGCGCCGGGGCGGGCGGATGACACGCCGTCGCCTCAATTCAATTATTTTGAATAACTATGACAGCGATAGCCTGTTTCCTCGGGGCCGGCGGTCGCTATAGTTCAGCACATGGACGGCGCGACAACGCAGCGAAGCGAAACGAAGCGCGACAAAGCGAAGCCAGCACCGTCCAATAACCACTCAAATTCATTGAATCACCTTTTATACCGGAGCCCATCATGTCGAACGCCAACAACGCCAAGCTGCAAGTCCTGACCCCGCGCAACAGCCAACTGATCATCATCGACCACCAGCCCCAGATGGCCTTCGGCGTCCAGTCGATGGACCGCCAGACGATGAAGAACAACGTCGTCGGCCTGGCCAAGGCGGCCAAGATCTTCGACGTGCCGACCACCATCACCACGGTCGAGAGCGATTCGTTCTCGGGCTACACCTACCCCGAACTGCTCGACGTCTTCCCGGGCAAGGAAACGCTGGAACGCACGTCGATGAACTCGTGGGACGACCAGAAGGTGCGCGACGCGCTGGCCGCCAACGGCCGCAAGAAGATCGTGGTGGCCGGGCTCTGGACCGAAGTCTGCAACACGACGTTCGCGCTGTCGGCCATGCTGGAAGGCGACTACGAGATCTACATGGTGGCCGACGCCTCGGGCGGCACCACCAAGGAAGCGCACGACTACGCCATGCAGCGCATGATCCAGGCCGGCGTGGTGCCGGTCACCTGGCAGCAGGTGCTGCTGGAATGGCAGCGCGACTGGAAGAACAAGGAAACGTACGACGCGGTGACCGGCCTGGCCAAGGAACACTCGGGCGCCTACGGCATGGGCATCGACTACGCCTACACGATGGTCCACAAGGCCGCCCAGCGCACGCAGACCCAGCACCCGTCGATCGCGCCGGTGCATGCGCCGGTGACGGAGTACTGATCCAGCCCGATCCAGCCTGATCCACGTCAACGGCCGGGGGGATGCGCCCCCGGCCAAGCGCCCTCAATCATCATGAAAACGAGCCAGAAAGCCACCCCGATCTGGGAAATGGCCACCTTTGCGTTCCTGACCGGCTTTGCCGCGCACGGCCAGACGTCGTCGTCGCTGGGCGTGTTCGCCGGCACCCTGTCGGTCTGCGCGCTGGTCGCCCGGGCATCGCGGCGCCCCCGCAGCCTGCCGGCCAATGGCGGGGTTGCGCTGGCCTGACCGGTGGGACAGCGGGGTGTGCGGGGTGCGCGGATTTAGGTACTATACCCCCCTACCCTATTTACGCCTCCGGCCATGAGTCATACCATTCAGGACAAGCAGAAGCTGCTGAACCGCGTCCGGCGCATCCGCGGACAGATCGACGCCATCGAGCGGGCACTAGAGGAAGAAAAAGGCTGCCTCGACGTGCTGCAGCAGATCACCAGTTGCCGCGGCGCCATGAACGGGCTGCTGGCGGTGGTACTGGAAGAGCACATCCGGTGTCACCTCGTCGATGCCGAACCGGCGCGCGAGGGCCAAAGCGACGCCCGCGACGTGCTGGTGGAAGTGGTCCGCAGCTATTTCAAATAGGGGCGGCACCATGCGCACACACGATCTTTCCCCCTGGACCCATTCCCACGTCTTCGACGGCGGCAACCGCGCGGCCGAGCGCCGCACGCGGCTGGTGATGCTCATCGCGGCCGCGACGATGTTCGTCGAGATTGCCGCCGGCCTCTGGTTCAACTCGATGGCGCTGCTGGCCGATGGCTGGCACATGAGCTCCCACGCGCTGGCCATCGGCCTGAGCGCGTTTGCCTACGCCGCCGCGCGCCGCTACGCCAACGACGCGCGGTTCTCGTTCGGCACCTGGAAGATCGAGGTGCTGGCCGGCTTTGCCAGCGCCGTCTTCCTGCTCTGCATCGCCGGGCTGATGGTGTTCGGATCGGTCGAGCGGATGATCAGCCCGCAGGACATCCACTACAAGGAGGCAATTGCCGTCACGGTGGTCGGGCTGGTCGTCAACCTGGCCAGCGCGCTGATCCTGGGCGGCGCCCACGACCATGGGCATCATCACGGCCACCACGGCCATTCTCATGACCACCACCACGACCACCACCACGACCACCACGACCTGAACCTGCGGTCCGCGTACGTCCATGTGCTGGCCGATGCGGCCACGTCGGTGCTGGCCATCGTGGCGCTGGCGGGCGGCTGGCTGCTGGGCTGGGGCTGGCTGGACCCCGTGATGGGCATCGTCGGCGCCGTGCTGGTCGGCACGTGGGCGCTGGGCCTGCTGCGGCAGACCGGCGTGGTGCTGCTGGACCGCGAGATGGACCACCACGTCGTGGCCGAAATCCGCGAGGTGCTGGCGCCGTTCGAGGCCGCGCCCGGCAACACGCGGATCGCCGACCTGCACGTCTGGCGCGTGGGCAAGGAAAAGTTCTCGTGCGCGCTCAGCCTGGTCACCGACGACGCCATGCTGTCGGCGGCGACGATCCGGCAGGCGCTTTCCATCCACGAGGAAATCGTCCACCTGACCGTCGAGATCCAGCGCTACAGCGATCTGCCGGCAGCCGGCCACCACCCGGCGCCTCACGCGGGCTGAGGTCCTGCTCCCTGCGCCGGTGCGGCCTCGGCGGCCTCGGCCGACGGATCGGCGTCGCGCCGGTGGGCCAGCCGGTACAGCACCGGCAGCACCAGCAGCGTCAGCGCCGTGGACGACAGGATGCCGCCGATCACCACGGTCGCCAGCGGCCGTTGCACCTCGGCGCCGGTGCCGGTGGCGATGGCCATCGGCACGAAGCCCAGCGACGCCACCAGCGCCGTCATCAGCACCGGCCGCAGCCGTGTCAGCGCGCCCAGCCGCACGGCGTGGTCAAGCGGATGGCCTGCTTCGCGCAGCGCGCGGATGAACGACAGCATCACCAGCCCGTTCAGCACCGCCACGCCGCATAGCGCGATAAACCCCACCGCCGCCGTGATCGACAGCGGGATGCCGCGCAGCCACAGCGCCAGGATGCCGCCGGTCAGCGCGAACGGGATGCCGGTGAACACCAGCAGCCCGTCGCGCACGTTGCCGAACATCGCGAACAGCAGCGCGAACACCAGCAGCAGCGCCACCGGCACCACCACCTGCAGCCGCGCCCGGGCCGACTCCAGTTGCTCGAACGTGCCGCCCCAGGTCGTCCAGTACCCCGGCGGAATCCGCACCTGCCGCTGGATGGCCGCCTCGGCCTCCGGCACGAACGATCCGATGTCGCGCCCGCGCACGTTGGCGCTGACCACGATGCGGCGCTTGCCGTTCTCGCGCGAAATCTGGTTCGGGCCCGGCGCCACGTCCAGCGTCGCCACCTCGCTGAGCGGAATGAACGTGGTGCGGCCCTCCACGGCGCGGGGCAGCGGAATCGGCAGCCGGCGCAGCGCCTCCACGTCGGCGCGCACGGTCTCGGGCAGCCGCACGACGATGTCGAAGCGGCGGTCGCCCTGGAAGAACGTGCCCGCCTCGCGGCCGCCGATGCCGGTGGCCACGGCCTCCTGGACGTCGCTCATGTTCAGCCCGTAGCGCGCGGCCTTGTCCCGGTCGATGTTGACGGTCATCATCGGCAAGCCCGTGGTCTGCTCCACCTTGACCTCCTGCGCGCCCGGGATGCCCTGCAGCACGGCCGCCACGCGCCGCGCCGTGTCGTCGAGCACCGCGTTGTCGTCGCCGAAGATCTTGACCGCGACGTCCGCGCGCACGCCGGAGATCAGCTCGTTGAAGCGGAGCTGGATGGGCTGCGAGAACTCGTAGTTGTTGCCCGGGATCGTGGCTACCTCGGCCTGGATGGCTGCCAGCAGTGCCGCGTGAGTCTTGCGCGGCGCGGGCCAGTCGCGCTCGGGCTTGAGCATGATGTAGCCGTCGGACACGTTGGGCGGCATCGGGTCCGACGCAATCTCGGCCGTCCCGGTCCGCGCGAACACGCGCTCGATCTCGGGAAATTTGGCCTTCAGCGTGGTCTCGATCTGCTGCTGCATCGCCACGGACTGCGACAGGCTCGTGCCCGGAATCCGCAGCGCCTGGATGGCCATGTCGCCCTCGTTCAGGTTCGGGATGAACTCGCTGCCCAGCCGCGTGGCCATTGCCACGCAGAGCACCACGGCCACGCCCGCGAACGTCAGCACCACCGGCGTGTTGGCCAGCGACCGGTCCAGCATCGGCGCATAGCGGCGGCTGGCCCACTGCATGAGCCGGTTTTCCTTCTCCGCCACGCGCCCGCCGATGCCCAGCGCCACCGCCGCCGGCACGAACGTCACCGACAGGATCATGGCGCCCAGCAGCGCCAGCACCACCGTGAACGCCATCGGGTGGAACATGCGGCCTTCCACGCCGGTCAGCGCAAAGATCGGCAGGTACACGATCATGATGATGAGCTGGCCGAAGATCAGCGGCCGGCGGGCCTCGCGCGCCGCCGCGAACACCTCGTCGAAGCGTTCGGCGCGCGTCAGCGGCCGGCCGTGGCTGGCCTGCGCATGGGCCAGCCGCCGCACGCAGTTCTCCACAATCACGACCGCGCCGTCCACGATGATGCCGAAGTCCAGCGCGCCCAGGCTCATCAGGTTGGCGCTGACGCGGTAGCTGACCATGCCCGTGAACGTGAACAGCATGGCCAGCGGAATCACCATCGCCGTGATGACCGCCGCGCGAAGATTGCCCAGGAACAGGAACAGGATGGCGATGACCAGCACGGCCCCTTCCAGCAGGTTCTTCTTGACCGTGGCGATGGCCTTGTCCACCAGCCGCGTGCGGTCGTACACGGTGACGATCTTCACGCCATCGGGCAGCGTGCGGTTGATGGCCGCCACTCGGATGTCCACGGCGCGCGCCACCGCGCGGCTGTTCTCGCCGATCAGCATGAAGACGGTGCCCAGCACCACCTCCTTGCCATTCTCGGTGGCCGCGCCGGTGCGCAGTTCCCGGCCCACCGACACGTCGCCGATGTCGCGCACGCGGATCGGCTGGCCCTGGGCCGTGCCGACGATGATGTTGCGCAGGTCGGCCTCGGACCGCACCTGCCCCGGCGCACGCACCAGATACTGCTCGCCGCGCCGCTCGATGTAGCCGGCGCCCACGTTGTCGTTGTTGCGGTTCAGCGCGTGGACCACGTCGGTGAGCGTCAGCCCGTAGGCGGCCAGCCGCTCCAGGCTGGGCGCCACCAGGTACTGCTTGTCGAAGCCGCCAATCGTGTTGACTTCGGTCACGCCGGGCACGTTGCGCAACTGCGGCCGGACGATCCAGTCCTGGATCTCGCGCAGGTCCGTGGGCGTGTAGGCGGTGCCGTCCGGCTTGCGCGCGCCGTCGACGGCCTCCACGGTCCACAGGTAGATCTCGCCCAGGCCGGTGGAGATCGGCCCCATCGCCGGCACCACGCCGGCCGGCAGCTTGTCCTTGGCCTCCTGGATGCGCTGGTTGACCAGCTGGCGCGCAAAGTAGATGTCGGTGCCGTCGTCGAAGATGACCGTCACCTGCGACAGGCCGTAGCGCGACAGCGAGCGCGTCTGCGCCAGCCCCGGCAGCCCGGCCATCACCACTTCCAGCGGATAGGTGACGCGCTGCTCGGTCTCCAGCGGCGAATAACCGGGCGCGGCCGTGTTGATCTGCACCTGGACGTTGGTGATGTCCGGCACCGCGTCGATCGGCAGCCGGCTGTAGTTGTAGGCGCCCAGCGCGGCCATGGCCAGCACCGCGCACAGCACCAGCCACCGCTGGGCGATGGCGAATCGGATCAGACGTTCGAACATGGCGGTCTCTCCGGGTCAGTGGCTGTGCTCGGCGCCGGCCTTGCCCAGCTCGGCCTTGAGCACGAAGCTGTTGGCCGCCGCGTAGCGCGTGCCCGGCGCCAGGCCGTCGACGATTTCCACCACGCGGCCGTCGGCGCGGCCGGTCTTGACGGGCCGGACCACGAAGCCGTCGGCCACCGCCACGAACACGGCGGGCCGGCCATCGATCTGCTGCACGGCGTCGGCCTGCACCGCCACCGGCACCTGCACCTCGGCCCCGTAGACGTCGACGGTCACGAACAGCCCGGGCCGCCACGCCATCTGCGGATTGGTCAGCGTCACGCGCGCCTTGGCCGTGCGCGTCTGCTCGCCCAGCAGCGAGCCGACGTACGACACCGTGCCCTCGGCGCGCACGTCGGACGACGTCGACGTGATCGTGGCCTTCTCGCCGACGCGCACCTTTTCCAGGTCCTTGGCCGATACCACGAACTCGGCCCAGACCGACGACAGGTCCGACAGCGTGAACACGTTGGCGTTGTCGGCCACCGCCTCGCCCAGCGCGATGTGCTTCTCGACAATCAGCCCGTCGAACGGCGCGCGCAGCTCGTAGCGGTTCAAGGCCGTGGCGGCATCGCTGGCACCAATGGCGGTGAGCTTCTGGCGCGCGTTGCGGACGCTGATCTGGGCCTCCTGCAGCGCGTTGCGCGCGGCCAGGTAGTCCTGCTCGGCGGAGATCTTCTGCTCGAACAGCCGCTTCTCGCGGTCGAAAGTGACGCGGGCCAGGTCCAGCCGCTGCTGCGCGGCCAGCAGCTCGCTGCGCTGGTCGGACAGCGTGGAGCTGGCCAGCACCGCCAGCACCTGTCCCTTGCGCACTTGCTGGCCGATGTTGGCCGGCACGCTCTCCACCACGCCGGTCAGCCGCGGCACCACGTGCGCGGTGCGGTCCTCGTTGAAGCGGATCTCGCCCGGAAAGGCCACGCCGGTACGCAGGCGCGCCGGCGCCGCGGCCTGCACGGTCACGGCCGCGGCGGCGAGCTGGGCGGGCGTCAGCACCACCTTGTCCGGCGTGGCGTTGGCGGCGGCCGGGGTGGCCGGGGCGGACGCCGGGGCCGGATGCGCCGCCTGTTCGTTCGCGTGCGGCTCGCTGGCCGTGTGGGCCTCGGCATCGGCGTGTCCGGCATGGTCGTGGGGGGCCGAGCGGCCCGTCATCAGCACCGCGCCCGTCGCGATGCCGCCCACCAGTACGATCGCCGCGATGGCGGCCTGTTGTTTTGGGGTCATGGCCATGATGTGCGGCTCCTAGCGTCCGAGGATGCGGTCGATCGTCGTCGCCGCCTGATAGGTCTGCCCCAGCACGCCGAGGTAGCGGATACGTGCCTGGAACAGCGTGCGCTGTGCGTCCAGCACGTCGAGATAGTTGAACTTGCCGGCCTCGAAGCCGATGGTCGCGGCGTTGTACGCCTGTTCGGCGCCGGGCAGCACCGTGGCCTTCAGGGTCTGGGCCGACGCGCGCGAGACCGATAGCTGGTTCGACGCCTGCAGCAGGCTGCGGGTCAGGTTGATCCGGTTCGCCAGATGTTCGTCCTGCGCCTTGTCGGCCTGCCGGATCGCCGCGTAGAGGTTGCCCTGGTTGCGGTCGAACAGCGGCAGCGGAATGGCCACGCCAAGCACGGCCATGTTGCGGTTGGCCTCGTTGTCGCGCTTGGCGCCCAGGCTGACGGTCACGTCGGGATACTGGCGGCTGCGCTCGACGCCGATCACGGCCTGCCGGCGGTCCAGTTCGGCCCGGCTGGCGGCCACCAGCGGCGAGCCTTCCAGTTCCTGCTGCAGGATGGCCGGCGCGGGCCGGGACGGCAGCGCGTCGAGGTTGCCCTGCGCCTCGGCAAAGCGCGGGGCCGTGTTGCCCCAGAGCGCCGTCAGCGCCTGCCGTGCCGATTCCAGGCCCGCGGTGGCCTCGGCCAGTTCCAGCTCGGCGTTGGCCTGCTCCACGCGCGCCTTGGTTTCGTCGACCGGCGAGATCTTGCCAGCCGCCACGCGCCGGGCAGCGGCCTGGGCGCCGCGCGCGGCGATATCGGCCGATCCGGCGGCCAGCTTGACGCGCTCCTGCGCGATCAGCACGGCAAAGAAGCTTTCGATCACCTGCGCGCGGATGTCGCCACGCACGCTGGCCAGCGTCGCCTGCGCCAGTTCGCGCGTGCGCTCGGCGGCGTCGATCCGTGCGGACCGCTTGCCGCCCAGTTCGATCGGCAGGTTGACCTGCCCCGTCGTGCTGCGCGTGGCGCGCCGCGTGTCTTCCATGACGGCGGCAATCTCGGGGTTGGGAATGGTCCGCGCCTGCATGATGCCGCCCTCGGCGGCGTCCACGTCGCGCGCGGCGGCGGATACGCTGAAGTTGCTGGCCGCCGCCAGCGCCAGCGCGGCGTCGAGCGTCAGCGGGCCGGCCGTCTCAAGCGGCAGCGCCGGCCACGCGGGCGCGACGGCCGGCGGCGGCGTGGCGGGGCCTGGCTGCGCCAGGGCAACGGTTGGGCTGAGGCATGCTGCCGCCAGCCCGAGCGGCATGAATAGTCTTCGCATCGAATTGCACCAGGGTTCTTGACCGGGAGAATTCGGCGAGACGCGAAGGAGAGAAAGTCGTCGTCCCGCCGGTCAGGCGAGACGCAGCCACTGGGGCCGGTCGGGGGCGCGGGCGTTCATCGACGTGAAGGCCGCCGGGTGGGTCGCGTGCAGCGGCTGGGCGCGCCGGATGCCGTCCAGCCTGGCCGGCTGGGCATCGACGAACGGCAGGGAGATGGCGTGGCAAACGCCGCAGTCGGTATCGGCAACCGCCTTTTTGTCCACATCGGGGGCGGCGTCCTGATGGCGATGCTCGTGGTGGCCCAGGTGACGCGCGGCGGCTGCGGCGGTCTCGTGCTGGCAATAGCGTGCCGCCGCCGCCCACGAAAACTGGAACGGCAGAATCAGCAGCAGGAATATCAGCAGGTAGCGTCGCATGCCAGCGGCGGGAAGATCGCTTTGAGACGGGGGCGGGTCCACAGAACCGGGCGAGTTTACCGGAATCCCGGCCCGCCCAACATGACAAACACCTTACTTTTGCGGCCGTGGCCGCGCCTTGGCGCAGGTCACCCGGTTGGCATTCTTTCAATGCGTGGCGTTTATCGCCACCGGCTTGACAAGCGGCCGGCGCGCGCCGTGGCGCACGGTCCGCACCAGCGGGCCCATCGCGCGCCATGCGGCGCTGGAATGCGATTTGCTATCCCGTAAGAAGGGGCGGACCCGCGCGCCGGGCCCCCGCCCTGCCAGACCAAGACCAACCCCACAGCACGAGACATCATGGACAAATCCAAAGTACCCGTGGAGCAGCGCGCCGCGCTCTCCCTGCTGGTGGACGACCACCGCGCCGTCAAGAAGCTGTTCAAGGCGTTCCAGGATGCCAAGGACGATGCCACGAAGCAGTCGATTGCCGCCGAGACCTGCCAGATGCTGAAGGTGCACGCGCAGATCGAGGAAGAGATCTTCTACCCGGCGCTGCGTGGCGCCAGCGACAAGATCGACGACATGCTGGACGAGGCCCAGGTGGAGCACGCCGTGGCCAAGGACCTGGTGGCCAAGGTGGAGGCGGGCGACAAGGAAATGCTGGAGGCCCACTACACGGTGCTGTCCGAATACGTGGGGCACCACGTCGAGGAAGAGGAAGGCGAGCTGTTCCCGGCCGTGATCCGCGCCAAGGTGGACCTGCGCGAGGTGGCCGAGCAACTGGAAGCCCGCAAGACCGAACTGATGGGCCAGCCGGCCTGATCACCTGATCCCCCGCGATCGCCCGCCGGCTCCGGCCGGTACGCCAGCGCCTATCGGCGCTGGCTTCGCTTCGGCCCGCCGTATCCGCTCAGATCAGCCCGGCCAGCGCGCAGAGTCCGGCCACGTTGACCAGCAGGCCGGACAGCAGCCGCAGCGGATGGCGGCGCCAGCAGCGCCGGGCCGCCATCGTCACGCAGCCGTCGTTCACGTCTTGCTCGCGGCCATGTCCTGGCCGGTGCCATCGGCATCGCCCTCGGCCTTGCCCAGGTCGACGCCGGTCTCGGGATCGCTGTCGACGTCAGACTGGCCGCGCGTGGCAAACGCTTCGAGCGCCGATAGCTGGTCGGCTGGCATCGACACGCTGGCCGAGCCGTCGCCCCCGTCCACCGCCGGCGGCGGGTCTTCGACGAACTCGAACGTACTGTCGGCATTCCACGGGCCGCGCAGCGTCTCGGCACCCTGCGACATCTTGAAATAGACGCTGGCGAACTTGGGGTCGGCCGGCGCCTTTCCGGGCGGGAAGCTCGGGGTGATCGAGTACAGCGCCTTTTCGAACGACTTCTGGTGCGATACCTCGCGCGTCATCAGGAAGCCCAGCGCCTCCTGCACGCCGGGGTCGTCGGTGACGTTCATCAGCCGTTCGTAGATGATCTTGGCGCGCGCCTCGGCCGCGATGTTCGAGCGCAGGTCGGCCGTGGGCTCGCCGATCGAATCGATGTACGCGGCCGTCCACGGCACGCCCGCCGAGTTGATCAGCGCGGGCCCGCCGCCGTAGAGCAGCTGCGTGACGTGGCTGTCGTTGCCGGCGCCCTGCAGGGACCGGTACAGCTCCGCCTCCTGCTGCACGCCTTCGGCCAGGTCGCCCTTGGCGCCACGGTTCAGCATGGCGATGATCGAGCCGATGACCTCCAGGTGGCTCAGTTCCTCGGTGGCGATATCGAGCAGCATGTCCTTGCGCCCCGGGTCTTCCTCGGCCAGCGCCTGCGTGAAGTAGCGGCACGCGGCCGCGAGTTCGCCCTGCGGGCCGCCGAACTGTTCGAGCAGCAGGTTGGCCAGGCCCGGGTCGGGTTGCGAGACGCGGACGGTGTATTGCAGACGCTTGTTGTGCACGAACATGGGAGACCCCTCCAGAGTGCGATGGTAAAAGCCCTGTCTTCAGGACGCGCTTACCTCCGCAACGACCATGCCACTGCGGCGCGTGAGGTCCGCCGTGCCCATGCCCCCGCCGTTCGCACCGATGCGGCCGGCGCCGGTGTAATCGAGAAGTGGAGGTTTTTCCGACCGATGCCGCCGCACGCGCGCGGCAGGCGCCACGTTCGGTTCCGGCGCCGGTTCGGGCCGTGCAGGGCGCGGCTGATATAATCCCGCGACGTTTTATTGGGCTTGACGAAATGGGCTTCGAACAACTGGCAGCACTCAAGGCAAAACTCGCCGAACAGGCAAAGAAGGAGGCACGGGAAAAGCAGCCCCGCGCCCCCCGGCGTCCCGCGCCCGCTGCCAAGGCCAAGCCCCCGGCAGAGGGCAAGGCCGCTACGGCCAAGCCGAAGGCCGAGGCACCGGTCGATCCGGTGGTGCGCACCTTCGGCAAGCTGCAGAAGCGCTTTCCGCTGGCATTCCCGAAGAATCCCGCGCCCAAGGTGCCGCTCAAGGTCGGCATCTTCGAGGACCTGATGACGCATGCCGAGCAACTGGGCCTGACCGAGGCCGAGCTGCGCGATGCGATCCGCACGTGGTGCCGGGGCGGCCGCTACTGGGCCTGCCTGACCGAAGGCGCGCCGCGCGTGGACCTGGCGGGCGAGCCCGCCGGCGAAGTGACCGCCGCCGATGCGCGGCGTGGCCGCCAGTTGCTGGCCGGCCGTTCGCGCCAGGGCCAGGCACGCGCCAAGAAGCCCGCCCAGCCGGCCCAGCCGGCCGAACAGGCAGCGGCAGGCGACACGGCCCCACCCGCTGCATCGGCACCGCAGGAACCTGCGGCGCCCACGCCGGCACCGACCGGCGAATGACCGACAGCCCGGCGCACCCGCGCCGGGTTTTTTGTTGCAGCCTTGCTCCCTCCCGCCACGTTCTGACATCAGCGGCCGCTCGCGCCGCCCATGCTGCCGCCACCGCCATTGACAGCCGGGCACGCCCCGGGGGCGGGCAGGCGTGCCCGCGCCGGGGTCAGCCGCGGATGAACGCCAGCAGGTCGGCGTTGATGGTGTCCGCGTGCGTGGTCGGCATGCCGTGCGGGAAGCCCTTGTACGTCTTCAGCGTGCCCTGCCGCAGCAGCTTGGCCGACAGCGGCCCGGAATCGGCGTACGGCACGATCTGGTCGTCATCGCCATGCATGACCAGTGTCGGCACGCCAATCTTCTTCAGGTCTTCCGTGAAATCGGTCTGCGAGAACGCGACGATGCCGTCGTAGTGCGCCTTGGCGCCGCCCTGCATGCCCTGGCGCCACCAGTTGGCGATCACGCCTTCCTGCGCCTTCGCGCCGGGCCGGTTGTAGCCGTAGAACGGGCCTTCCGGGATGTCGCGGTAGAACTGCGCGCGGTTGTTGGCCACCTGCGCCTGGAAGCCGTCGAACACCTCCTTCGGCAGCCCGCCCGGGTTGGCTTCGGTCTTGACCATCAGCGGCGGCACGGCGGCAATCAGCACCGCCTTGGCCACCCGGCTCTCGCCGTGGCGGGCCAGGTAGCGCACCACCTCGCCGCCGCCGGTGGAATGGCCGACGTGGATCGCGTTCTTCAGGTCCAGATGTGCGGTCACCGCCGCCAGGTCGTCGGCATAGTGATCCATGTCGTGGCCGTCGGCGGTCTGCGTGGAGCGGCCGTGGCCGCGCCGGTCGTGGGCGATCACGCGGAAGCCCTGGTTCAGGAAGAACATCATCTGCGCGTCCCAGTCGTCCGCGCTCAGCGGCCAGCCGTGCGAGAAGACGATGGGCTGGCCGCTGCCCCAGTCCTTGTAGAAGATGTCGACGCCATCCTTGGTCCTGACGGTTTGCATGCTTTCCTCCCTGTGAATGCCCGGCGCGCGGCCGGGGCTTGCGTTGGCGGCCCCCTGGAAGACGGCATCGTCCCATCGCGGGGTGGGAGGGGTGAAGTGAAAGTTTTCTGCGTCGAGATTAGTCTTGTCGCAATGCCGCGCCGGGCGGCTCCCAGGGCTGCCGCGCGCGGTCCGCGGCGGCGCGGGTCCAGCGCAGCGCGCGCAGGCTGTGCTGCATCGTATGCAACACCCGCAGGGCCAGCGCGGTGTCGCCGGCGTCGCGCCGGCAGGCCCGGATCAGGGCGATCTGGCGCCGGATCCGCGTGCGGGTCTCGGCGATCTGGATGGCCTGGGGATCGTCAGCCCAGGCCCGGGGTTCTGTGGGGATAGTCAAGTCCTCTCCTGCCGGGCGGACCGCATGACAGGGAGGGCACCAGATGCCTCACGTAGAGGCCATGGAAGAGCGTCTGCCGCAGCGCAATTTCTACCGCCCGAAGCTTCCGCAACGCGTCATGCGTGTCCACGAGGTACCGCAGTACCTCCATCGCCATTTCGGGGCGATGCGTATCGCTGCGCGCGGCTCTGATGAGGCGGATCTGCGCTCTGATCCGGCCCCGAGTCTGGTCAATCGCGCGGTCCAAAGCGGCGATCCGGTCGTCGATGCAGTCAATGACGTAGGAATACATGGCAGGCATCTTTATTCCGCCCCCCATGGACGCAAGCTTCGGGCCACCGGCGCGTGGCGGCGCCGGCGGTCTTGCCAGGGCGGTTGGCCCTGTTGTAGCGGACGCGGCCGGAGATGGCAGGGTGCGAAAGGCTGCCTTATCGGACAGGCACGCCAGCCATCAATTGGCGCTGATGTTCTTTTCCTTGACGATGGCGCTCCAGCGGTCGTAGTCCTTGTTCAGGCGCGCCTGCATCTGCTTGCCGTCCTGGAACGAGGCGATGGCGCCCGCCGTCACCAGCTTCTGCTGCAGCTCCTTGTCGCTGCCGATGATGCTGCGCGTCTCGCTGGCGATGCGGTCCACGATGGCCTGCGGCGTGTCCAGCGGCGCGATCAGGCCGCCCCACGAGTCGAAGTCGAAGCCCGGGAAGCCCTGCTCGGACACCGTCTTCACGTTCGGCAGCAGCACGCGCGCGTTGGGCGAGCTCAGCGCGATGGCCTTGAGCTTGCCGGCGCGGATGTGCGGCAGCGCGGCCACCACGTCGGCGAACATGATGCCCACCTGGCCGCCCAGCAGGTCGGCCACGGCCGGCGCGCTGCCCCGGTACGGCACGTGCAGCATGTCGAAGTGGCCCAGGTCCTTGAGCTGCTCCATCGCCAGGTGGCCAAAGCTGCCCGTGCCCGAGCTGGTGTAGCTCAGCGGCGTCTTGCTGGCCTTGGCAAAGCGGATCAGGTCGGGCAGTGTTTCCACGCCCGGCACCACCTGCGGGTTGATGACGATGGCCATCGGCAGCACGTAGACCGTGGCCACCGACAGGAAATCCTTCTTCACGTCGTAGGCGTTGGTCTTGTACATCAGCGGCGCCAGCAGCGCCGGCATGCCGAACATCGACAGGTTGTAGCCGTCGGGCGGGCTCTTGATGAAGCTGGCCGTGCCGATGGAACCCGACGCGCCCGGCTTGTTCTCGATGATCACCTGCTGGCCCAGGCGCTCGGACAGCTTCTGGGCCACGATGCGCGCGGCCGTATCGGTGGGGCCGCCGGCCGGAAAGGCCACCACCATCTTGATGAACTTGTCGGGCCAGCCAGTCTTGGCCATCGCGGCGGGCAGCAGGGCGGCCAGCGATGCGACGGCGCCCGCCTTGAGCACGCGGCGGCGGTTCAGCAGATGGGTCATGGTTTGTCTCCTCGGGAATGAAATGCAGGTCTTGTCTGGGTGTGGTCAGATCACGCCGCGCGCGCGCAGGCCCGCGATGGCGGCGTCGTCGAGCGCCAGCCGTTCGCGGAACACCTCGTGCGTGTGCTGGCCCATGTGCGGCGGCGGCAGGCGCACGGGCATGCGCTGGCCGTCCATCGCGTACGGCGGCGCCAGCACGGCCTGCGGGCCGGCCTCGCTGTCGTCGAAGCGATGGAGCAGGCCCGCCTGCGCGGTGCGTTCGGACTGCAGCGCGTCGAGCATGCCCAGCACCTCGCCGCACGGAATCTGCGCCGCGGTCAGCCGCTGCAGCAGATCGGCCCGGCTGAACGTGCGCAGCGCGGCGCGAATCTCGGCCAGCAGCGTGTCGCGATGCGCGGAGCGCGCCGTATTGGTGGCAAAGCGTTCGTCCTCGGCCCATTCGGGGCGGCCGATCACGTCGCGGCAGAAGCGCTGGAACTGGCCATTGTTGCCCACGGTGATGACCAGCGGGCCGTCGGCCGCCTCGAACACGCCGTAGGGCACGATCGACGGATGGGCGTTGCCGAACTTGGGCGGGTCGCCCTGCTTGAGCAGCGCTTCCATGCCGTAGTAGGACGTGATCATGAGCCCGCAGTCGTACAGGGCCATCTGCACGTGGCGGCCCCGGCCGGTGGACTGGCGCGCGTACAGCGCGGCCAGGATGGCCTGCGCCGCGTACATGCCCGTGAACATGTCGACGGCGGCCACGCCGAACTTGAGCGGCCCCTGGCCGGCCTCGCCGTTGGTCGCCATCACGCCGGCCTCGCCCTGCACCACGAGGTCGTAGCCGGGGCGCTCCGCCTCGGGCGTGAAGCGGGCGTAGCCGGAGATCGAGCAGTAGACCAGGCGGGGGTTCAGCGCGGCGAGCTGGTCGTAGCCCAGCCCGAGCTTTTCGGCGCCGCCAACCTTGAAGTTCTGGATCACCACGTCGCTCTGGGCCGCCAGTTGGCGGGCCAGCGCCGCGCCCTCCTCGCTTTGCAGGTCCAGCGTGACGGACCGCTTGTTGCGGTTGGCGCTGTTGAAATACGACGTATTGCGCGTGCCGATGCGCACGCCCCAGTCGCGGGTATCGTCGCCGCGCGACGGATGCTCCACCTTGACGACATCGGCGCCCAGGTCGGCCAGCGCCATCGCGCACATCGGGCCGGCCAGCACGCGCGAAAGGTCCAGCACGCGCAAGCCGGCCAGCGGCAGCGGCGCTGCTTTCTGTTCTTGTTGCATGGTTCAACGTCTCCTATGGACGCCGATTGTCCATATGTTCCATATGCTTGACAATTGCAACCGAAACTGACGACATATGAAAACCTGGAGTTGACAATGGACTTGGGCGCGCTGTCGCTGCTGGTGGACATCATCGACGCCGGCAACCTGAGCCGGGCGGCCGTGCAGCTGGGCATGAGCCGGGCCAACGTGAGCAAGCGGCTGAACCAGTTCGAGCGGCAACTGGGCGCCGAACTGCTGCGCCGCAGTACGCGGCAACTGGAGCCGACGGAGCTGGGCTGGCAGCTCTACGAGCATGGCCGGGCAATCCGGCACGAGCTGATGGCGGCCCAGGAATCGGTCCAGAGCCTGGGCAAGCGGCTCAGCGGCACGGTGCGGCTGAGCGTGCCGAGCGGGTTCGGCCAGCACACGATGTCGGCGTGGTTTGTCGAATTCATGCGGCTGTATCCGGCCATCACGCTGAACGTGATTTTCGACAACGACATCGACGACCTGGTCAAGGGTGCCGTCGACTTCGCCGTGCGCGTCATGGGCGAGGCGCCGTCCAACGCGGTCTCGCACAGCCTGGGCGACGTGGAGTACGTGGCCTGCGCCACGCCGCAACTGGTGCGCGAAACCGGCATGCCGCACACGCTCGACCAGTTCAAGGACCTGCCGCTCATCACGTCCGAACTGACCGGCCAGAAGCTGCTGGTGGCCGGGCGCGCCGGCACGGCGGGCGGCCAGGCCCAGATCCGGCCCCGGCTGATGTCGGCCAACTTCTTCTTCCTGCGCGACACAATCCTGCAAGGGCTGGGCGTGGGCCTGGTGCCCCGCTACATGGTCGACCGCGACCTCGCGGCCGGCACGCTGCTGCAACTGCCGCTGCCGCCCCAAGACCTGGCCTTCCTGCGCACGACGATGTACCTGCTCTACATGCCCGCGCGCTACCAGACCCGGGCGGTGACCACGCTGATTGCGTTCGTGCGGGCCTGCGCGGCCCGCTCGCCGAACCTGGGGGCGGGCTGAGGGACGGGCGCCCCGCAGCCTTTCCGCCTGCAAAGCGGTTGTTTAAGCTATCATCTGGCCCACGCGCCCCAAACCTTGCCTGAACCGTTCCCTTCCATGCCGAAGTCCACCTCCACGCCGCGCGCGAACGGGTCCGTCCCCGCCGCGGCGACCAAGTCACCGGTCCGGCCGGGCCGCGCCGGGATGCAGCCGCTGCCGGCCGAACGTCCCGACCACGACCTGGACCACTCCGTCGGCTACCTGCTCAATCGCGCCGCCAGCATCATCGCCGCGCGATTCAGCGACGACCTGAAGCCGCACAACATCAACCTTCAGGCGTGGCGGGTGCTGGCCGCGCTGCGCCACGAGGACCACCAGACGCTGTCCGACCTGGCCAGCCACACCGGCGCGGAAATCTCGTACCTGTCCCGCGCGGTGGCGGCGCTGGAGGAGCGCGGCTTCCTGCGGCGCGACGTGTCGGCGACGGACAAGCGCAACATCCACCTGTCCCTGACGCCCGCCGGCGGCGCCATCGTCGCCGAACTGGCGCCGCGCGCCTGGGACATCGAGCGCGCGTCGATGTCCGGCGTGTCGCCCGAGGAACTGGCCGCCACGCTCAAGACGCTGCGGGCCATCTTCACCAACCTCGTCGACGGCTGCCAGAGCGCCACGGGCGTCAACCGCAAGCTGACCGTGGCGCGCCGGGTGCGGCGCAAGGCGGCGCAGGACGATCCGGACCTGACCGCCTGACCGCCCACCGGCCGCGTTCAGAAGATGTGCTTGACGCCGAGCATCGCCCCGAGCTGCGTGCCGCCGGGCGACGCACTGGCGCCCGGATTGCTGCTCACGGACTGGGCCAGTTGCCCGCCGTTGTCGATGAACCCGGCCGTGGCGTAGATGGCCGTGCGCTTCGAGAAGTTGTACGTGCCGCGCACCGCGTAGAGCCATGCCTTGTTGGCGCTGTTGTGATAGCGCTGGTGATAGACCTGCCCGGCCACCGTGAACGCCGGCGTCAGGTCATACGAGCCCCCGAGCCAGAACAGGTCGCTGCGCGGCGCGGGATTACCATCGTTGTCATGCCGCAGCCAGCCCGCCCCGGCCTTCACGCGATCGAACAGCGTATAGGCGCTGAGCGACAGCCGGTCGTCCTTGCGGCCGCTGCTGGTAAGGCCGCCAAAGGCGCCCGGGCCGCCGCGCCACGAATCGTAGGCCGCCGCCACGCCGAAGTGCGGCGTCTCGTACATCAGCAGCGCCGACCACTCGCGGCAGGCCCGCTTGTCGGCGGGATTCTCGCCCGCGCAGTTGTTGCTCGACGGACTGGGCGCGGCCACCGCCGCGTCGCGGCCAAAGCTGTAGGTGGCGCCCACCGTCAGCCCGCCGAACTTGCCCTTGTACGAGATGGCGTTGTCCGCGCGCGAGTTCGGGATCGTCGGATCGAGCGCGCCGGACCCGAACGTGTTCGGCCCCAGGATGTCCGCGTCGAGCGTGGCCCAGAACATCATCGTGTACTGGCGCCCGAACGCGACCTGGCCCCAGTCTCCCGACAGCCCCACCCACGCTTGCCGGCCGAACAGGCGGTTGCCGAAATTGGCCGCGCCGGTATCAGGCGCGAAGCCCGATTCCAGCACGAACTGCGATTTCAGGCCGCCGCCCAGGTCTTCCACGCCGCGCAGCCCCCAGCGCGACGGCACCGAGGCGGACAGGTTAGGCATGCGCACCACGGTGCCCTGCGTCGGGCCGGCGTGGTTGACCATCTCCACGCCCGTATCGACCACGCCGTACAGCGTCACGGACTGCGCGCCCGCCAGCGCCGGCAGCGCCGCCGCGCAGCCCAGCGCCAGGTGTTTCAGTTTGATTGTCATGGGTCTCCTCCGTCTTTTTTATGAGAATTGGGTGGCCGGGCTAGCTCGCCTGCGCCGTCCCCAGCCGCGCACCCTGGCTGGCCACCCGCGCCAGCAGCCGCGCCGCGTTGCCGCCTTCCACCGCGCGCAGCTCCTCGGCGCTGAAGCCCACATCCCGCAGCCCGGCAAACGTGGCCTGCGTGCCGGTTTCCGGAACAAACGGAAAATCGGTACCCAGGACGATGTTGGCCGGCGTGACCAGCTTGCGCAGCGCCGCCATCGAGATCGGGTTCGCGGCAATCGCGGTGTCGTAGTACAGCCGCTTGAGCAACGGCATCACGCCCTCTGGCACCTGGCGGGCCAGCGTCTTGTCCAGCGAGCCGAGGATAGCCATGCGCGTGGCCAGGTAGGGCACCGTGCCGCCGGCGTGCGAGAAGATGAAGCGGATGTCCGGGCAGCGGCTGAACACGCCCGAGAACATCAGGCTGGACACGGCGCGCGTGGTGTCATGCGGGAACTCGATCAGCGAATCGGGCTGCTCCGGCAGCAGGCCGCGATGGCACTGGCACGACGTGGGATGCACGTAGACCACGGCCTTGCGGCGGTTCAGTTCCGCAAAGACCGGCGCGAAATCGGCGTGCCCCAGGTACTTGTCGCCATAGTTGGTCATCAGGCCGATGCCGTCGGCCTTCAGCACGTCGAACGCATGGGTGATCTCGGCCATGGCCGCGCGCACGTCGGGCAACGGCAGCGCGCTGAACGTGCCGAAGCGCGACGGGTGGTCGCTGACCATCTGCGCGGCGAACTCGTTGCAGGCGCGCGTGAGCTGGCGCGTCCTGGCCATGTCGGGCATCCACAGCGGCGGCGCCGAGACCACGGCGGTGGTGATGCCCTGCCGGTCCATCAGGCCCAGCGAATCGGCCACCTTCCACTGCGGCGCCACGCGGTTCGGCGCCGGCGCGCCGATGGCCTCCTCGCCCATGGCCTGGCGGAAGACCGGCGGCAGGATGTGATGGTGGACGTCGATGCGCTGCACGCCCGCCATGCCGTCCTGCGGCTGCGGCTGCGACTGTGGTTGCGGTTGCGACTGCGCACGCGCGGGTACGGCCTGGCTGGCCAGCAGGCCGCCCAGCATCGCGCCGATCCGGCGGCGCATCGGGCTGGCCGGACGGCCGGCCTGACAGGGGTCCACGACTTCGTTCTTGGTTTGCATAGGCGTCATCAAAGTGAGGTGGGACAGCCGGTGTGCCGTGGCGCCGGGCAACAGGCCGCCCTGCCCGCGCGGCGGCGGACATGGCGGGCCGGCCTGGTGGCGACGGCGCTGGGTACTGGGGTGCTGCGGGGCTACTCCCGCCGGGGGCGGGTCAGGCGGGTTCGGCCACCACGCGGTTCTCGATGTGGCCGATGCCGTCGATCTCGGCGCGCATGACGTCGCCCACCTTCAGGTAGGACGGCGGGTCCATCGCCACGCCCACGCCGGACGGCGTGCCGGTGGCCAGCAGGTCGCCTGGCTCCAGCGTGAATGCCTTCGACAGATGCACCACCTGGTCGTAGATGTCGTGGATCATCGCGCCGGTCACGTCGTCCTGGCGCAGTTCGCCGTTGACCCACATCCGCAGGCGCAGCGCGTGGGGGTCGCCCAGTTCGTCTGGGGTGACGATCCACGGGCCGATCGGGCCGCACGTGTCGAACGACTTGCCGATGGTCATCGTCTGCGACGCCAGCTGCCAGTCGCGCACGGACACGTCGTTGCAGACCATGTAGCCGGCGATGACCGACGGGGCGTCCTCGCGGCTCACATGCCGGCAGCGGGTGCCGATGACCGCGCACAGTTCCACCTCGTAGTCGAGCTGCGCCGAGACCACCGGCATGTGCACGTCGCCGAACGGGTCGTTGATGCACGACACCTGCTTGTTGAACCAGACCTGCACGGGCGGCGTATGGACGCCCACCTTGGCCGCCTCCGCCACGTGCTTGCGGTAGTTCATGCCGATGGCCAGGTATTTCGACGGCTTGGGCACCGGTGCCAGCAGCGTCACCGCCGACAGTGGCGCGGTAAAGCCGCCGCGCACGGCGCGGGCGCGGTCCAGCGCGGCCGGGCCGGCTTCGAGCAGTTCCTGCATGGTGTCGGGCAGGGCCGGATCGTTGCGCGGCAGATCGATCACGAGGTCGCCCTCGACCTTGCCGATGGACGTATTGCCGTTGTGGAGATAGGTAACGAGCTTCATGGTGTGGCGATGCGTTGAGTCAGGGATGGGAAAGCGTGGGAATCGGGCACTAGGCCACCGTCGCGCGCGAGGCGTCGTCCTGGCCGGCCGGGCGCGGCGCGCCCTGCACCGGGAACGGGTACTGGCGTGGCAGGCGCAGCAGCATCAGCGCCGCGCAGGCCAGCACCGCGACAAAGGCGAGCAGCGCCGGGCGGTAGGACCCGGCCAGGTCGTAGGTGGCCCCCATCACGAACGGCCCCAGGCCGGTGCCGACCGTGAAGGCCGCGAACAGGTAGCCGTAGATCTGGCCGAACGCGCGCAGGCCGAAGTAGCGGCTCTGCAGGTAGGCGATCAGGTCCACCTCGGCGCCCATGCCGATGCCCACCAGCACCGCGCCCACCGTGGTCAGCGCCACGTCGCTGCTGCCCAGCAGCGTCAGCACGCCCAGCGCCGGCAGCAGCACGAACGCGATGGCGACATGGGGGCCGAAGAAACGGTCCAGCAGATAGCCGCACAGCAGGCGCCCGACGATCAGCGACGCGCCAATGCCCGAGAACACCGTCACGGCCTGGCTGGACGGGATGCCCCGGTCGGTCAGCAGCGGCACCAGATGGACGATGGTGCCGTTGGCGACGATCGGGATGCACAGGAAGACCACCGCCATGACCCAGAAGTCCTTGTGGCGCAGCGCATCGCGCGCGGCCAGCCCCGGCAGTTGCCGCACCCGCGCCGCCACGTTGCCGGCGTCGACGGACACGTCGCGGACCAGCAGCGCCACGGCGGGAAACGCGATGCAGAACACCGTCACACCCACCGCGACAAAGGCCCCGCGCCAGCCGAAGTGGTCCAGGTAGGACTGCGTCAGGCGCGGCACCAGCGCCGCGCCCAGGCCCACGCCGGTCATGGCGATGCCCATGGCCAGCCCGCGCTGGCGGTCGAAGGCCGCCGCAATCGCCTTGGCGTACGGCAGCGGCGCCTGGCCGGCGCTGAACAAACCCATCAGCGCGAACATCGCCAGGAACGCGGCCGGCACCGGCGGCGCCAGCGACATGGCCGCGATGGCCAGCGAGAACAGCGTAATGGCCGCGAGCGTGACCGGCTTGATGCCGCGGGCGTCGATCAGCTTGCCGGCCACCGGCGTGGCGATGGCCGCGAAGATCGAGCCCAGCATCACGGCGGCGGACAGCACGCTGCGGTTCCAGCCGAACTCGGCCATGATCGGCTTCATCAGCACCGAGGCCGAGAACTGCAGCACGGTGACGTTGCCGACGATCAGCCCGAGGACCGAGCCGATGACGATCCACCAGTGGCCGCGAAACAGTTGCGTGGGACGGTTGGGGGCGTGCACGTTTGTCTCCAGATTGTCTTGTCTTATGGTGTATGGCGGCGCGCGGGGCCGCTAGGTCTGCAGCACGGGCTCGCGCGCCATGAACTTGCCGGCGTGGAACAGCAGCGGCGTCTGCGCGCCGTAGCCGAACCGTTCCACCTGTCCCAGCATCATCACGTGGTCGCCGAACGGCACCACCGTGGTGGTGCGGCATTCGAAGCACGCCAGCGCGCCGTCCAGCAGCGGCACGTCGCCCAGGCCGGGGCGCACCCCATCGCCCAGGATGGCGAACTTGTCAGGCGACGGCCGCGCGAAATGCGACGCCAGGTGCTGCTGCTCGGCCGTCAGCACGTGCACGGCGAAGTACTCGGACTCCGAGAACGCCTGCAGGCTCGGCGCGCGGTCGCTCAGGTACCACGCCACCAGCGGCGGGTCCAGCGACACGGAGCAGAACGAGTTGATCGTCAGCGCCGCGCGCTGGCCGTCGGCGGTACGGGTGGTCACGACGCAGACGCCGGTGGCGAATCGTCCCAGCGCGTTGCGCAGGTCCCGGCTGTCGATGGACGGGGTGATGATGTCGGCGCTCATGGGCGGGCCTCCTCGGTAGCGGGCACGGCATTGGCGCCGGCGCCGGTAAAGCAGCGCGGGTCGCGGGTCGAGCCCCAGTAATCCAGTGACAGCGGCGACGGCTCGATGCGGCGCGGCGCGCGCGGAAAGGTCTCCGGGAACGCTTCCATGCCGAAGCTGTATTCCATCGTCAGGCCGTCCGGGTCCAGGAAGTACAGGAAGACGCTGTCCGACGCCGGATGCCGGCCCGGCCCGAACACCACGTCGGAGCCGGCCGACTTCAGCCGCGTGAGCGCCCGGCCGATGTCGTCGATCTCGGTCACCATGTAGTTGACGTGGTGCAGGCAGCGCCGCTCGAAGCGGGCGATGCCGATGCCATGGTGATACGGGTTGGGCCAGCAGCGCATGAACGTGATGACATCGCCCACCGAATCCGATTCGCGGAAGTTCAGCACGTCGCGCCAGAACGCCACGGCGCGGGCCGCATCGGGCGTGTTGAAGACCACGTGGCCCAGGCGCTGGATGCGCGTCACCGTGGGCGCGAACGGCCGGGCCGAGTCCGGCGCCGGCACGTAGAACTCCAGCATGGCACCCACCAGCGGCTCGAACACGCGGATGGCGCGCGCCTGCGCCCGCGCGGCACAGGTGTCGGCCGGCACGTGCTCCACCGGCAGGCCGGCCGCGTCCAGGCGCTCCAGCAGCGGCGCGAACTGCGCGGCGTCCTGCAGCATGAAGCCCGCGCAGCGCAGCCCGGCCGCCTTGCCGGGATACAGCACGAGGCTGTGGTGATCGTGGTCGCAGCGCAGCCGGATCTCGCCTTCGCTGCCGGTATCCACGTACTGCAGGCCCACCACGTCCTCGTAGAAGCGGCGCGAGCGCTGCGGATCGGTCACGTTGAGCTCGATGCGGCCCAGTTTCTGGTGTCGGATCATGGCGCGCCCCTTCAGTACTGCCCGCGCGGCGGCAGGCCCATCCGCATCTGCCCGTACATGCTCGATACGGCATGCCAGTTGACGCTGATATGGTGCGCCACCGCGTTGATGTCGCGCCATGCGCGCTGCACGGCGTTGTCCAGCTGGATGCCGGTGCCGCCCACCACGTCGTACAGCTCGTTGATCGCTTCCACGCAGAGCTGCACGGCATAGGCGTGGCCGCGCCGCAGCGTGATGCGCTGGGCGGCACTGAGCTTGGTACCGGCGGCAACGAGGTCCGTGGCCAGTTGCAGGTCGCGTTGCAGGATCAGCTGCGCCGCGTCCACGGCCGCTTCGCCGCGCGCCACGGCGGCCTGCACGTGGCCGAACTGGGCGATCGACTGCCCGCCGCCCGCAAACGCCCCGCGCGTGGCCCGCGCGGCGACGCTGTCGACGAATGCATCGAGCGCCCCGCGCAGCGCCGCCACCGCCGGGTTGGCCAGCAGCGGCGGGAAGCCGCTCAGGAACGGCAGCCGGTAGATCGCCGACGCGTGCAGGGCGGCGCCGGGGCCCTCCTGCTCCAGCACGTCGGCAAAGGCCACGGTGCGGTGTTCCGGCACGAAGACCGGTTCTTCGATGGCGATGTCCTTGCTGCCCGTGCCGGCCAGCCCCACCGTATGCCACGTATCGACGATCTGGTACTGGCCCTTGGGCACCAGCAGGAACAGCGGCCGCGGCGGCTGGCCCTCGCCCTGCGCCACCATCGCGCCGAGCGACATCCACTGGGCGTTGTCGCAGTTGCTGCCAAAGCTCCAGCGGCCTTGCAGGCGGAAGCCGCCGGCCACCGCTTCGGCCTTGCCGGTGGGGGCGATGCACGATGCGATCAGCGCGTCGGGCGATGCGCCCCACACGTCCTGCTGCGCTTCGCCCGGGAACATGCCCAGCACCCACGACGCCGCGGCGCTCAGGCCGTAGCACCATCCGGTGGAGGCGCAGCCCTGGCCCAGTTCGAACGCCAGGCGGCGCAGCACGTCGAGCCCGAGTTCGTGGCCGCCGAAGCGCCTGGGCTGCACCACCCGGTACAGGCCCGCGGCAATCAGTTGATCGGTCACCTCGGCCGACACGCGGCGGTCGAGTTCGGTCTGGCGGGCGCGCTCCGCGATGATCGGGCGAAGCCTGGCGACGGCCTCCATCAGCTTGGCCTGCACGGCGGTGTCGGCAATCGCTGCCGGTGCCGGTGCCGATGCCGTGGGGCGATCCAGTACGTCTTGGGGTGTGGCCATCGAACGAGTCTCCTAAATTGTTGCAAAAGCAACCTATCCGTGCTCGAATTAAAGCGCATGACAGTTGCTTTTGCAACCGTTAGAAGCACACTTCCCTATCAGGAGATACCCCAATGAACCCCCTGCCCGCACGCTGCGGATGCATCGACGTCCACACCCACGTCATCCCGGCCGAGTTTCCGCGCTACATCGGCCAGCGCGCCAACGTGCCGTGGCCGTCGATGCGCGACGCGCAGCCTTGCCACCGGCACGTCGTGATTTCCGGCGAGATCTATCGCACGGTGCCGCATCACGCATGGGACACCGCCGCGCGGCTGGCCGACATGGACGCCACCGACGTCGCCCATCAGGTGCTGTCCCCGATGCCGGAACTACTGTCGTACTGGATGGATGGCGAGGATGCAGGCGTGCTGTCGCGCTACCTCAACGAGACGCTGGCCGGCATGGTGGCGCGCGCGCCCGACCGGTTCAGCGCGCTGGGTGCGGCGCCGCTGCAGGACATGGACCGCGCCATCGCGGAGCTCGACCATGCGGTGGGCACGCTGGGACTGGCGGGCATCGAGGTGGGCAGCAACGTGATGGGCGTACCGATTGGCGATCCGCGCTTCTGGCCATTCTTTGAAGCGGCGCAGGCGTGCAACGCGGCGATCTTCGTGCATCCGCTGCGCCCGGCCGGCATGGACCGGCTGGTGGGCCCGCCCGCGCTGGAGCAGATCGTCGCGTTCCCCGGCGAGATCGGGCTGGCGGCGGCGTCGCTGATCACGGGCGGGCTGCTGGCGCGCTTTCCGAAGCTGCGGATCGCGCTGAGCCACGGCGGCGGCTCCATCCAGGCGCTGGTGCCGCGCATGCAGTTCGCGTGGGAAAAACAGCGCGCCTTGCGCGACGCCATGGCCACGGCCCCGGTCGACGCCGCGCGCGCGCTGTACTACGACGATTTGCTCTACAGCCCGCAGGCCATCCGCGCGCTGGTGGAACTGGTGGGCGAGACACGCGTGATGATCGGCACCGACTACCCGTTCGCCATCATGGACGCCGACCCGGCGGCGCGAATCGCGTCGCTGGGCCTGCCGGACTCCGTGGTGCAGCAACTGCGCTGGAAAAACGCGGCGGCGTGGCTGGGGCGCATCTAGCCCGCCGCCCGGAGGCACCGGCACGGTGCCTCAGTGGTGATGCGGGATGAAGTCCTGCGTGATCTGCTTGTACTCCAGGAAGTCCTCCACCGACGCCAGGCCGCCCAGGCGGCCCAGCCCGCTCGACTTGAAACCGCCCTCTTCCATCTCCACGGCCAGATTGGCCCAGCTATTGATCGACACCAGGCCGGCCTGCAGGCGCCGCGCCACACGGATCGGCCGGTCGACGTCGCGGCTCCACACGCATGCGCTGAGCCCGTAGTCGCTGTCGTTGGCCAGCGCGATGGCTTCCGCCTCGGTATCGAATACCTGCAGCGTCTGCACCGGGCCGAACGTTTCCTCGCGGGCGATTGGCAGGCTTTGGTCGGCGATTTCCAGCAGCGTCGGCCGATAGAACGCGCCGCCTGCCAGCGCGGAGTCCTGCGCCGGGCCGCCGCGCACGATGGGCCGGGCGCCGGCCGCGATGGCCGCTTCCACCAAGCCATTCACGCGCGCCACGGCCGCCTTGTCGATCAGCGGCCCCATCTGGCTCGTCGCCTCGCGGGCCGGGCCCACGCGCACTGCCTCCAGCCGCTGCGCCAGGCCGGCGCGCACGGCATCGGCGATGCCCCGCTGCACGAGAATCCGGCTGCCGGTCATGCAGAACTGGCCGGCGAACACCGTGGACGACTTTTCCAGCACCGGCAGCACGGCGGCCAGATCGGCATCGTCGAAGATCAGGTGCGGCGTCTTGCCGCCGAGTTCCAGCCCCACGCGCTTCAGCCGGTCGGCGGCCGCGCGGGCAATGGCGCGGCCGGTGGCGGTGCTGCCGGTAAAGCTGACGACCGGCACCTGCGGCGAATCCACCAGCAGGCGCGCCCCGTCGGCGCCCGACTCGGTCACGATATTGACCACGCCCTTCGGCAGCTCCGGCACGCTGGCGACGATGTTGGCCAGCAGCGCAGCGGTCTGCGCGGCCTGGTGCGGCATCTTGACCACCGCCGTGCAGCCGGCGGCCAGTGCCGGCGCCAGCGCGCGGATGCAGAGATAGGCCGGGGAATTCCACGGAATGATGAGCCCGGCCACGCCCACCGGCTCGCGGATGGACATGCTCTGCTGGCCCGGCCGGCTTTCCACCACGCGCCCAAAGTTGTGCATCGCCAGCCCCGCCACAAAGCGCAGCGCGCGCGGAATCAGCGACGCCTCGAAGGTGGCTTCCGCGCGCAGCTTGCCGTTCTCCGCGCACAGCATGTCCACCACCTCCTGCTGCCGGCGGGCGAACGCATCGGCCAGATGCCCCAGCGCCGTGGCCCGCAGGTAGGCGTCATCGCGCCAGTGGCCCGCCGCAAACGCCTCCGCCGCCGCGTCGATCGCCAACTGCATCGTGGCCGCCGTCGCATCGTGGAAATACCCGATCACCTGCCCGGTGGCCGGGTCGATGCTCTCCTTGCACTGCCCCTCCGCCAGCCATTCGCCACGGATCCAATGCATTGCCTCTGCCTTCGTGCTCATGTCGCCTCCTGTTGTCGGTGAATTCTGGTTGTGGATACAACCAATACAACTGCGGCGCATTGAAGCATATATCGGTTGCTTTTACAACCTAATCGCGGGCGAGGAAGGGGACGGCGGCGGACGGCTCGTCACCGCTTCCGGCGCGCTGGCGCTTTGGCCCCGCCGCCCGTGCTGGCGCCGGGCTCCCGCGTCGCACTGACCTCCGCGAACATCCGCATCTGGCGCAGCAGGGTTTCCAGCAGGGTATCGGCGGCCACGCCGAGCGGGCGGCCCGTGCGCACCAGCACGCGCGCCTTGGCTGCCTCGAACAGCGGATGGGCGATGGGCAGCGTCACCAGCTCGCCCGACTGCAGTTCGCGGTAGGCGGCGAAGGCACCGATCAACGTGATGCCGTCGTGGCGCTTGACGAAATGCCGCAGCACCGACAGCGAGTTGGTGGTCAGCGTCGGGCGGATCTGCACGTTCTCCGTATAAGCCAGCATCTGCACGACCTGGCCGAGTCCGAACGCGGGCGGCATCATCGCCAGCGGGTAATCGGCCAGTTCGCTGATCGCCACCGGGCCGCCGCGCCGCGCCAGCGGATGCCCGGCGCGCACCAGCAGCACCACGGGCTGGGGCGACGTGGCCACCCACGTAATGTCGGCGTGCGACGGCGGGTTGTAGGCCAGGCCGATATGCGCGCGGCTTTCCGCCACCTCCTGCAGCACGTTGTTGACGGGCAGGATGTCGACGGTGATGTCCAGGCGCGGATAGCGCGCGCAGAAGTCGGTCAGCACCTCGTCCATCAGGCCATCGACGTAGCCCTCGCTCGTGGCGATGCGAACCTGCCCGTGCTGCAGACCGCGCAGTGCCTGCATGCGGTCCTCGAACCGTTCCTGCTGGGCGCGGCAGCCGCGCCAGTACTCCAGCAGGTGCAGCGCCGCCTCGGTGGGCTGCACGCCGCGCGCGTGGCGGTCGAACAGCGGCGCACCCACCTCTTCCTCCAGCAGCCGGATCTGGCGCGTGATGACCGACGGCGACGTGTTGATGCTGTCCGCCGCGCCGCGGATCGACCCGTGCGTCAGCACTTCATGGAAATAGCGCAGCCGGCGCTGGTTCAGTTCGCGCATGTTGCTCCCATGTTCGCGTGTTGCCCAATGGGCAACGATAACCGACTTCGGTTGCTCTTGCTCTGTCCCGCCATCTGCCCGACGATTGCCCCACACCAAGAAAAAAAGCACAACGACATTCCATTCCCACCACGGACTGCCAACGGGAGAGAGAGACATGTCCGCACCCCTGCCCCACCGCGCGGCGGCGCCCGCGCCGTTCACCGACGCTGCCCGCCAGGCGCTGTATCGCAAGCTGAACTGGCGCCTGCTGCCCTTCCTGCTGATCTGCTACACCTTCGCCTACCTGGACCGCGTCAACATCGGCTTTGCCAAGCTGCAGATGCAGAGCGACCTGGGCCTGTCCGACGCCGTCTACGGCCTGGGCGCCGGCATTTTCTTCCTGGGCTACGTGCTGTTCGAAATCCCGAGCAACCTGCTGCTGCCGCGCATCGGCGCGCGCAAGACCATCAGCCGCATTCTGGTGCTGTGGGGGCTGACGTCGGCCGGGATGATGTTCGTGCGCGACGAAACCACGTTCTACGTGATGCGGTTCCTGCTGGGTGTGTTCGAAGCGGGCTTTGCGCCGGGCATGATCTTCTACCTGACGTACTGGTACGGGCAGGCGCGCATGGCCCGCGTCATGGCCGTGGTGATGCTGGCCGGCCCCATCGGCGGCATCTTCGGCTCGCCGCTTTCCACCTGGCTGATGACCGGCCTGGCCGGCGCGCACGGGCTGGCCGGCTGGCAGTGGATGTTCCTGGTCGAAGGGCTGCCCTGCGTCGTGCTGGGCGTGCTGGCGCTGCGCATGCTGGCCGACCGCCCCGAGGACGCCCGCTGGCTCAATGACGACGAGAAGCGGCTGCTGGCAGCGGAGCTGCGCACCACGGGCACCGCCCACCACTCGTTCGCGGAGGTGGCGCGCGACCGGCGCGTCTATGGCCTGGCGTTCGCGTACTTCACGATGATCTGCGGCATCTACGCGGTGAGCTTCTGGCTGCCGTCGATCCTCAAGGCCGATGGCGTGACCGACACGATGCAGATCGGCCTCTACTCGATGATCCCGTACATCGCCGCCGCCATCGCCATGGTGGTGATCGGCCGGCGCTCGGACCGGCGCGGCGAGCGGCGCCTGCACAGCGCGGTGCCCGCCCTCATCGGCGCCGCCGCACTGGCGCTGGCCACGATGTCGAGCGGCAACCTGGCGCTGTCGCTGCTGTGCATGACGGTGGCCACGGCGATGATGTGGACGGCCTACACGGTGTTCTGGGCCATCCCGTCGCAATACCTCAAGGGCGAGGCCGCGGCCGGCGGCATCGCGCTGATCAACACCATCGGGCTGATCGGCGGCTTTCTTAGCCCGACGATCATCGGCGCGGTGCGCACCGCAACGGGCAGCATGCAGGCCGGCCTGCTCGTGATGGTGGCGCTGCTGGTGGCCGGGGCGATCCTGCTGCTGGCCAACCGCATGCCCGCGCCCGAAGGCAGCGTTGCTGCCGCCTGACCTTTTCTACCGACACCCCATGGAGCAAGACTTGGCAACACGGATCCTGATCGCCGGGTTTCAGCACGAGACCAACACGTTCGCGCCGTCCAAGGCCGGCTATGCGAACTTCGAGCGCGGCGAGGGCTTCCCGGCGATGGCGCGCGGCGAAGACGTACTGAAGCTGGCCGACGTCAACATCCCGGCCGGCGGGTTCATCCAGGCGGCGCGCCGCCATGACTGGACGCTGCTGCCGGTGATCTGGGCCGGTGCCAGTCCGTCTGCGCACGTCACCGAGGACGCCTACGAGCGCATTGCCGGCGAGATCGTCGCGGCCGCGCGCGCGGGCGGCTTCGATGCCATCTACCTGGACCTGCACGGCGCCATGGTCACCGAGCACACCGACGATGGCGAGGGCACGCTGCTGGCGCGCCTGCGCGACGTCGTGGGCCCGGCGGTGCCGATCGTGGCGTCGCTGGACCTGCACGCCAACGTCACGCGCGCCATGCTGGACGCGGCGGACGCGCTGGTCGCGTATCGCACCTACCCCCACGTGGACATGGACCAGACCGGCGCGCGCGCAGCGGAACTGCTGCATCGGCTGCTGGACGGCCAGACGCGCTGGCACCGCGCTGCGCGCCGCCTGCCCTTCCTGATTCCGATCAACGGCATGTGCACGATGCTGGAGCCCGCGTGCGGCATGTACGCCGAGATCGACGCGCGCGAGCGCGATGGCGTGGTGTCGCTATCGTTCGCGCCGGGCTTTCCGGCGGCCGATTTTCCCGAATGCGGGCCGGTGATCTGGGGCTATGGCGAAACCGCCGAGGCGGCCGAGGCCGCCGTACAGGCGCTGCATGACCGGATGCTGGCCGAGGAAGCCGCTTGGCAGGTGCCGTTCCTCTCGCCCGACGAGGCCGTGCAGCAGGCCATGGCGCTGGCCGAGGGCGCGACAAAGCCGGTGGTCATCGCCGACACGCAGGACAACCCGGGCGCCGGCGGCGATTCGAACACCACGGGCATGCTGCGCGCGCTGCTGCGCCACGGCGCGCAGGGCGCGGCCATCGGCCTGATCTGGGACCCGGCCGTGGCCGCCACCGCGCATGCGGCGGGCGTGGGCGCGGTCATCGACGTTGCACTGGGCGGGGTCTCGGGCGTGCCGGGCGACGCGCCGCTGCAGGCCAGCTTCGAGGTGCTCGGCCTGTCCGACGGTGTCTGCCGCTTTGGCGGGCCGATGATGCACGGCATGCTGGCCGACGTCGGCCCGGTGGCGCTGCTGGGCATCGGCGGCGTCAAGGTCGTGGTCAGCGGAGGCAAGGCGCAGATGCTGGATCGCAACCTGTATCGCGTTGCCGGCGTGGAGCCCGAGGCGATGAAGATCCTCGTCAACAAGAGTTCGGTGCATTTCCGCGCGGATTTCCAGGGCATCGCGCAGGCGGTGCTGGTGGCCAAGGCGCCCGGCCCGATGACGGCCGACCCGGCGGACCTGCCGTGGACGCGGCTGGCGCCGGGCATCCGCCTGAAGCCGATGGGCCAGCCGTTCGTGCCACAGCAGGCGTAACCCGGGCAGTCAGGGCTCTCCGGCCAGCGCCTGCAGCGGCACCGACGCATCGGCGAAGCGCGCCGGATCAATCTGCTGGCGCCCTTCGACGAACGCCTTGGCCACCCGCATCGGCATGGCGATCTCCCTGACCGCCCCGAGCGCGCTGACGCCGACCGTCGTGCCGCCATCGTCGGTGGACAGGTAGAGCCTGCTGTCGCCGATGGCCCGTTCGACGTGGCGCGTGCCCAGGGCCGGCAGCCCCGACACCTGCAGCGTCAGGTCGAACTGGTTCGACCAGAACCATGGCACGTGGCCATAGCGCACCGGCTGCCCGACCATGCTGCGCGCCACGGCATCGGCCTGCTCTTCCGCGCTCTTCCAGCTTTCCAGGCGCAGCGGCTGGTGGAACAGGTCGCAGAAATAGCGCGTGACGTCGCCGCAGGCGTAGATGTCGGGGCCGAAGTCTGCAGCTGCGCATCCACCACGATGCCGTTGTCGACCGTCAGGGCCGCCGCCTCGGCGACGGCCGTGTTGGGCCGCACGCCGATGCCGTAGACGATGACGTCGCACGCAATGCGGGTGCCGTCGGCCAGCACCACCGTTTCGGCGCGCGCCTGGCCCTCGATTGCGGCCACGCGCGCGCCGAAGCGAATCTGGACACCCTTCTGGCGGTGAAACGCGATCAGCGCGTCAGACACCGGCGCCGGCAGGCTGCGTCCCAACGCGTGCGGCGCCGCTTCCAGCAGTTCGACCTGGCAGCCTTTCTCTACCGCCGCAGCGGCTACCTCCAGCCCGATGAAACCCGCACCGATCACGACCACCCGGTTGCCGGCCTGCAGCGACGCCGCGATGCGTGCGGCCTGCTCCGGCGTGCGCAGTCCTTCCACGCCGGGCAGATCGGCGCCCGGTATCGGCAGCGCGATCAGGTCGGCACCCGTCGCAATCAGCAGCTTCTGGTAGCCCAGGGTCTCGCCACCATCGAGCGTGACCGTCCGGGCGGACGGGTCGATGCGCTGCACCGTCCGCCCCAGCTGCAGGTCGATACCGTTCTGCTCGTACCAGTCCATCGGAAAGAACGCGCAGGCGTCGTGAGACTTCTTGCCCAGCAGCACGGCCTTCGATAGCGGCGGCCGGTCGTAGGGCACGCGGCCCTCCTTGCCGACCATGGTGATGCCGCCGGTCCAGCCGTGCTTGCGCAGCGCCTGCACCGCCTTGCATCCGCTGTGGCCCGCGCCCATGACAATGATGCGATCAGAACTCATGCTTCCCCTGGAGTTGGCTTGCCATACACGGCCCCTGGCGCGCAATGGCCTACCGGGGGTCCTCGGTGATCGCGTCGAGCATCGCCTGGCCCATTGCAACGTCGCCCTGGGCTTTCAGCGCCTCGCCGGCACTGCGCTTGTCGCGCAGCTCGCGGTTCTGGCTCAGCTTGAACTTGCCAACGATTTTCTCGATTTCGATCTCGATACCGACGATCGCCTTGAGCATCGTCTCGATATAGTCTACCGGGGAGTCGCCCATCTTCCACGGCTTTGGCTGGGCCGACTCGTGCGTGCGCGTCAGCCTGGCCACCACGCCGCGGACGTAGCGCTCGTCGTCGCGGATCGTGATCTTGCCGTGCGCGTGGACCACGCGGTAGTTCCAGGTGGGCACCTGCTTCTTGAACTCGTGCTTGCTCGGGTACCAGTTCGGCGTGATGTAGGCGTCCTCGGCGCGGAACACGACCAGCACGTCGTCGCCATTGCGGACGTCGGTCCACACCGGGTTGTTGCGCGCCACATGCCCGTGCAACACGCCCTGCTTGCCGGGCGGCAGTTCGAGTTCGAAGGGAATATGGTTGGCGTCGAGTCCGCTGGCGCCGTTCGTCACCAGGGCGGCAAACGGGTGTTCGCGCATCAGGCGATGCAGGGCGTCGATGTCGGGGACTGCGAAATGGGCCGGTACGTACATGGTGGGTTCTGGCTGGGGGGGTCGATGTGGGCGAATATTGCTGGCGCAATGGGCCAGCTTGAAGAGCCATTTTCGAACGACTTCACTAGACCAGTATTCGGCCGTCAGCGGCCATGTGACGAAAACCCCGCCTTGAACGCGGCGCGCAGGTAGTCGACAAACACCTGGCTCACCCGGGACGCATGGGCGCTGTAGGGCCGGATCGCGTACAGCCATTCGCCGAACGCGCCGGTCGACTGCCAGTCGGGCAGCACCTCGACGAGCTGGCGCTTTTCCACCGCGCTTTGCGCACTGAAGTCCGGCAGCAGGGCGATGCCCAGGCCGGCGATGGCCGCGTCGCGCAGCGCCTCGCTGTTGTTGACGCCCAGCGGCCCGCTGACCGCCACCGTGATCGGATCCACGCGGCGCTGATGTCCGCCCTTCGCCGGGACAAAGGTCCACGTCACCGCCCCGTGCGCGCGCGGGTAGTGCAGACACTGGTGGTCAGCCAGCGCGGCCGGCGAGGCCGGCGTGCCGTGGGTCTTCAGGTACTTGCCGCTGGCCACCAGCACCGTGCGGGTCTGCGACAGCATCCACGCCACATGGGTCTCCGGCGGCGCGGCCGTGTGGCGGATGGCCATGTCGAACCCTTCCTGCGCTAGCGCGCGCAGCCGGTCCGACATGTCGAGTTCCAGCCGGATGTCGGGGTACGTGGCCAGGAAGCCGGGCAACAGCGGCACCAGTTGCTGGCGCGCAAAGGCCACCGGCGCCGTGACCCGCAGGATGCCCCGGGGCGTCTCGGCCAGCTCGCGCACGTTGGCAAACCCGTTGGCGATCTGTTCGAACGCCCCGCGCGTCGATTCGACAAGCTGGCGCCCGGCGTCCGTGAGCGCCGCGCTGCGCGTGGTGCGCTGCACCAGCATGATGCGGGCCGAGCGTTCCAGTTCGGCGATGCGCTGGCTCATCGACGCCTTGCTGACGCCCAGCCGGTCCGCGGCCTTGCTGAAGCTCCCCTGCTGGTCCAGCACCGCCAGCCAGTGCAAGTGCTCCCACAAGCGCTCCACGCTGTCCTTGCCCGCCTTCGCCATGGCCACTCCCATTATTTTGCAAACCTGCATCTCACTGGAACAAAATCCTAAACAATAAGTTTGCGTTTGGCCATCTACCGCGCCCGGCCGCCGGTTCCTACACTGCAGCCGTTGACTCGCACCACTATCGAAGGAGATGCCCGTGACCGCCCCATTCACCAGTTCCGCCGAAGTCGTCCACTACGTTGCCGGCAAGCCCTACGTGGGCCACGGCGCGCAGACGCAGGCCGTGTACAACCCGGCAACCGGTGCGGTGGCGCGGCAGGTCCGGCTTGGCGACAGCAAGGACGTGGACGCAGCCGTGGCCAGCGCCAGGGCCGCGTTTCCGGCGTGGGCCGATACGCCGCCGATCCGCCGCGCCCGCATCATGCTGAAGTTCCTGGAACTGATGAACCGCGACAAGGACACGCTGGCGGCCATCATCACGGCCGAGCACGGCAAGGTGCTCAGCGACGCCGCGGGCGAGGTGAGCCGCGGCATCGACATCATCGAGTTCGCCTGCGGCATCCCGCAGTTGCTCAAGGGCGACTTCACCGATCAGGTCTCCACGGGCATGGACAACTGGACGCTGCGGCAGCCGCTGGGCGTGGTGGCCGGCATCACCCCGTTCAACTTCCCGTGCATGGTGCCCTGCTGGATGTTCCCGGTGGCTATCGCGGCCGGCAACTGCTTCATCCTCAAGCCCAGCGAGCGCGATCCGTCGGCATCGCTGTTCATGGCCAACCTGCTCAAGGAAGCCGGCCTGCCCGATGGCGTGTTCAACGTGGTGCAGGGCGGCAAGCCGGTGGTGGACGCGCTGCTCCATCATGACGACGTGCGCGCGGTGAGCTTTGTCGGTTCCACGCCGATCGCGAACTACATCTACGAGACCGGCGCCCGGCTGGGCAAGCGCGTGCAGGCGCTGGGCGGCGCCAAGAACCACATGGTCGTGATGCCCGACGCCGATATCGACCAGGCGGTGGACGGCCTGATCGGCGCCGCCTACGGGTCGGCTGGCGAGCGCTGCATGGCGATTTCCGTCGCCGTGCTGGTGGGTGACGTGGCGGACAAGATCATCCCCAGGCTCAAGGCGCGGGCGCTGGAACTGGTCATCAAGAACGGCATGGAGGCCGACGCCGAGATGGGGCCGGTGGTGACGCGCGAAGCGCTGGAGCGGATCGAGAACTACATCGGCATCGGCGTGCAGGAAGGCGCCGAGCTGCTGGTGGACGGGCGCAACTACCGCGTCCCCGGCCATGAGAACGGCTTCTTTACGGGCGGCACACTGTTCGACCACGTGACGCCCGACATGCGCATCTACCGCGAGGAAATCTTCGGACCGGTGCTGGGGTGCGTGCGCGTCAAGGACTTTGCCGAAGCGGTCAAGCTGGTCAACAGCCACGAGTTTGCGAACGGCGTGGCCTGCTACACGCGCGACGGCCAGATCGCGCGCGAGTTCAGCCGCCGCATCGAAGTGGGCATGGTGGGCATCAACGTGCCCATCCCGGTGCCGATGGCATGGCACGGCTTTGGCGGCTGGAAGCGCTCGCTGTTCGGTGACATGCACGCCTATGGCGAGGAAGGCGTGCGCTTCTATACCCGCCAGAAGAGCGTCATGCAGCGTTGGCCCAACGACACGGCGCGTGGCGCGGAATTCGCCATGCCCACGGCGAAGTAAGTCCGGCCCGCCGGCCTAATGCGCGCGCCGCCGGGCAGCCTTGCCGCCGGCCTGCTCAGCGACGATGGCCGCCAGCGTCTTGACGGCCCGCTCCATCTGCTCGTTCGAGTAGCCGCCCAGGCCCAGGATCAGCCCCGGGCGCCCGTGGTCGGCATACATCGGCGACACGGCCCGCACCGAGACGCCTTGCTCCAGCGCCCGCGCAGCCACGGTCTCGTCACGGACCGTATCGGCCAGCCACAGGACAAGGTGCATGCCCTGGTCGCCGGGCTGGACCCACGCGTGCTCCGGCGGGATCAGCCGCGCGATGATGTCGATCAGGTACGCGCGCCGGTCGGCATACACCAGCCGCACGCGCCGGATGTGCCGGTCAAGGTGGCCCTCGGCGATGAACGCGGCCAGCGCGTGCTGGTCCGCGCTGGGCGGATGCCGGTCCATCAGGCTGCGCGCGCCGCAGAACGACGCCACCAGGTGCTCCGGCACGATCACGTAGCCCAGCCGCAATGACGGAAACAGGATCTTGCTGAAGGTGCCCAGGTAGATGACCCGGTCGGGCGCCAGCCCCTGCAGCGACGGAAACGGGTGCCCCACGTAGCGCAGTTCGCTGTCGTAGTCATCCTCGACGATCCACGCGTCATGGCGCCGCGCCCACGCAACGAGCGCGGTGCGGCGGGCCATGCTTAACGGCATGCCCAGCGGATACTGGTGCGAAGGCGTGACAAACGCGGCGCGCGCGTCGTCGGCCATGCGCACGCCGGCGTCCACGTCCATGCCGGCCTCGTCCACGGGCACCCGCACCATCCGCTCCCGCGCGCCCATCGCTTCCAGGATGCCGGTGATGCCGCGATACGCGGGCTCTTCCACCCAAACCCGGTCGGTCGGCTCCAGCAACACCTGGCAGGCCAGATAGAGCCCCTGCTGCGTGCCGGCCGTGATGATGACCTGCGCCGGCGAGCAATGCACCGAGCGCGACTTGCGCACGTAGTCCGCAATGGCGGCACGCAGCACGGCAACGCCCTGCGGATCGTCGTAACCCGATGGCGCCGCCGCGCGCAGCCCGCGCGTCCGGTTGCCCACGCGCCGCCAGGTATCGTCGGGCGCGGTCGGCCCGACCGGCACCGACACCGCGAACGGAACCGACGGCAGCGGCGAGAACTGGCGGGCAACTTCGGCAAATGCGGCGGCCCGGGGCGGCAACGTCGGCTTGCCTTTCACACGCCGTGGCGCGGTCTCGCCAGCCGTCGGCGCCACCGAGGAGAGCGTCGTCGACACCCGGGTCCCGGACCCGGCCTGCGCCTCCAGAAAGCCTTCGGCAATGAGCTGCTCAAAGGCATCGGTGACCAGCCCGCGCGAAATCCCGAGCGAACTGGCCAGATGCCGGGTCGATGGCAACGCATCGCCGGGCTTCAACTCGCCCGCGCGGATCGCCGCCCGCAGCACCACGGTCAACTGCCGACCAAGCTGCCCCTGGGCCCGATCCAGGGTGCCGACGAACGGCAGTTCCACGGCCTGTCTGCGTCTGGGCATAAATACTGGCTCACCAATTTGGGTCGATAGTGGGCCTACACCATAAACCAGTGGCGCCACGCGTCAAGTCACCGCGCTTGCAAATGCCTCGAACGCCCGGGCGTCTACGGGCGGGCAGAACAGGAAGCCTTGGCCGTAGTCGCAGCCAGCCTCCAGCAGGATCCTGCGTTGCGACTCGGTCTCGATGCCCTCGGCGATCACGCGGATGCGCAGCGCGTGGGCCATGCTGATGATGGCGCGGCACAGGGCCACGTCGTCCGGGCCTCGCGTCAGCGACCGGATGAAGGAGCGGTCGATCTTGATGTAGTCGATATCGAGACGCCGCAGGTACGACAGCGACGAATAGCCCGTGCCGAAATCGTCGAGCGCGATCTCGATGCCGGCGGCCTGGAAGCGGGACAGTTGATTGATGACGTCGGCGCCCTGCTCCATCACCGAGCTTTCGGTTATCTCGATGACAAGGCTGCCGACCGGCACGTTTCGACGCTCGATCAGCCCGGACCAGGATTCCGGCCCGCTGGCGGGCGCGCAGAACTCCATCGGCGACTTGTTGACGGACATCTGGAAGCCATTGCCCAGCACGGTCTGCCAGCGCGCCAGTTGGTCCAGCGCTTCCGCCAGCACCCAGCGGCCGATGTCGATGATTAGGCCGGACTCTTCCGCAACGGGGATGAAATCGTCGGGCGGGATGGACCCGCGTACCGGATGATCCCAGCGGATCAGCGCCTCGGCCTTGCAGACCTTTCCGGTCCGGAGGTCGACAATGGGTTGGTAATGGAGGGCGAACTGCCCCGCGGTCAGCGCCGCACGCAGGTCCTGCGTAATGCGCAGGCGCTCTTTCTCGGCGTGCAGCAGCGCCTTGCTGAAAACCTTCGCGCGATTGCGGCCCTCCTTCTTGGCCGCGAACATCGCCTGGTCGGCGCACACCAGCAGCGCCTCGGCGTTATCGGCGTCTTTGGGATACAGGGCCACGCCGATGCTGGCCGACACGACCACCAGTTCGCCGGCCAGCCGGTAAGGTGCCGCGATGCGTTCCAGGATCGCCTGGGCAATGCCCTGCGCCACGCCGACATCGTTGACCGTCGGCAGGATCACGGTGAACTCGTCGCCGGCCAGCCGCGCCACGGTGTCCGATGCGCGCACCGATGCGGCGATACGACGTACGGCCTCCAGCAGCAACTGGTCGCCCTGGTCGTGGCCCAGCGTATCGTTGACCTCCTTGAAGCGGTCGAGGTCGATGAACAGCAGCGCCAGCGAATCCTGGGCGCCACGCGGGCGTTCTATCTCCTGCCTGAGCCGGTCGAAGAACAGCCGGCGGTTGGGCAGATCGGTCAGCGCGTCGAAGTTAGCCTGGTGCCGGATGACTTCCTCCGCCTGACGCTTCTCGGTCATGTCATGGATCAGCGCCACGCGGCGGCGCTCCCCGTAGGCGTGGGCCAGGTAGGTATCCACCGTCAGGTAGGCCGGAAACTCGCTACCGTCCTTGCGCCGCACCGCGATCTCGCCGCTCCATTTTCCCGTGGCCTCCACGGCGGCCCGCAGCCGTTCGATCAGCCCGGGCGTCGTTTCCGTGCCGCCGAGGCTGTAGCCGGAGCGCCCCCTGACCTCGTCCGCTGCATAGCCCGTGGCCGCCGAGAATGCCGGGTTCGCGTCGATGATGGTGCCGTCCAGCGATGTGACGACCATCGCCTCGCTGCTGGACGAGTAGACCAGCGACGCCAGCCGCATCTCTTCCATATGGCGCTGCCGCTCGGCCATGGAACGGCGCAGGCTGTAGTACAGCAGCCCCAGCAACAATGTGGATGCAATGGCGCTGGCGAAGGCAATGCGTCGGTACGACTCGTACGGCGCCAGCACAAGATCGATCGACTCGCCGACGACGAAGTTCAGCCCGAACTCCGGCATGCGGTAGTAACCGAAGAGACGCTCCACGCCTTCGGAGCCGGACACTCCGCGGAAACTGCCGGCGACGGGGGCGTCGGTGGCCAGGTAAGGCCGGTTGTTGGTGACTGCCCTGCCCAGCGCGCCTTCCAGTGCCGGGACCCTGGCCATGACCTGGCCGGACGTCTTGATGACCGACGCGACTTCGCCGTCGAGCGAGGTAAAGGTCTGCGCAAAGCTGGCGAACTGTTCGGGACTGACCGACACCACGATGACGCCGTCGAAAACGCCACCGCGCAGGATGGGACGGGTGAACTGGATCGACCATTTGCCGGAGACCTTGCCCTTCACCGGGTCACTGATAAACAGTACGTCCCGACCCCCGGCGTTCTGATGGACGCGAAAATGCTCGCGCTTGCTCAGATCGACCTTCTCTCCGCGCGCCGGGGAACCGATGGACGAGTAGACGAGCATGCCGTGCTTGTCGATCACCGCCACCTGGAACGACAGGTCCACCACCAGGTTTTCCCGTTCCCGCACCAGCTCGACAAAGCCGTCCTGGCCCACCAGCCAACTAGCCCGCAGGTCGAGCAGGAACTCGGACAGCCGCAGGATGCTGGATTTGGAATAGGCGCCAAACGCGCGGGCTTCCGCCTGGGTGCGCTCGGCGGCGACATGCAGCAGGCGGTCGCGCTCGCTCACAAGCTGATAGGCCGCGAACGACCATGTTGCGATCAGCCATGCCGCCGCAGCCACGTTCAATGGGGAGAAAACCCCGCGCAGGCGCTGCAGCGCCCAGCCATATCGGGTGGCGAACGGTTCTGGCATCAAGGTGGGTCGCGGGGCGGCGAGTAATTTGAACCGATTATCAGGCTAGTCGAGGCCGGCTTACGCGACAAGCTGTGCCCATTTCGCGCGTGTCCTCGCTGGCGAGTGGCCGTCGGGCGCAGATTAATTCACATTCTTGGCATATAACCCGCGGTTGCTGCCGCTTGCCTGCTGGTGTAGGCTTCCAACTACGATTTAGCCTGTCCGAGTTAGATATGTCCCACATCAGCACGGGCGTGGAGTACGGCCTGCACTGCCTGCTCCACCTGTCCCGCTCCAGCATCGCGGTGGAAGAAGCAAGCGTACGAGACCTCGCCGACTTGCAAGGCATCCCCCACGACTTCCTCGCCAAGCTGTTCACCAAGCTCGCGAAGGCCGGGCTCGTGGTGGCCACCGAAGGCATCAAGGGCGGTTTCCGGCTGGCGCGGCCGCCGTCGCGCATCACGGTCCATGACGTCGTCGTCGCCATCGACGGGGACAAAGCGCTGTTCGAGTGCCGGGAGATTCGCGAGCGCAACGCTGTGTTCGAAGGCTGCGCACCCGCGTGGGCCACGCGCGGGGTCTGCTCGATCCATGCGGTCATGCAGTCGGCCGAAAAGGCGATGCGCGCGGAGTTGAAGAACCATACGCTGGCCGACATTGCCGAGCGTACCGTGGAGAAGGCGCCCGCTGCCTACGGCGGTCAGGTCGTACAGTGGCTGACCGATCGCGCGGAGAATCGGCGCGGTAGCCGGTAAGGTCCAGCAGCCGATAAAAAAGGGCGATCCCGATGGATCGCCCTTCTTCTTGCTGGCGGCCGGTCAGGCCACCACGATACGGCGCGGATCGGCGGATGCCAGCGCCTCGGCCCGGTTGGCGCTCGGCGGATAGATCCACTCCGTGTTGATCCGGGTCTTCAACGCCTTGGCTTCGGCGCCGGACAGCTTGACCTGGCGGTCCCACCCTTCCGTGTACACCGCGCCCCACGGGCCCAGGTCCAGGCACGTGACGTACTTTGGCTGGCTGTACGGGATCGGCGGCTGGCCCAGCAGGTCAGCGGCCACGTTGTGTCCCGCCGAGCGACCGAGGTTCATCGCGTGCTGGCAAGACATCATGGTCACGTTGCCGTCGTCGTCGGTGGCGGCACGGGCCACGTCACCCGTGGCGTAGACGTGGTCCACGCCCTCCACCTGCAGGTTGCGATCGACATACAGGCGGCCGAAGTTGTCGCGCTGCGCGGGAATCTGGTCGGTCAACGCGCTGGCCCGTGCGCCGGCAGTCCAGATCACGGTCTGGGCCTGGATGCGCTCGCCGCTCTGCAGCGTGACGCCTTGCGCGTCCACCGATGCCACACCGGAGCCCAGCTTCCACGTCACGCCCAGTTCGGTTAGCGCCTGTGTGATGACGGGGCGCGGCCCTTGCCCCAGGTCCGGGCCGATCTCGTTATTGCGCTCCACCATGATGACGCGCACGGCGGCATCGGCACCAAGCACCTCACGCAGTCGCGCGGGCATCTCGGCCGCCGTTTCGATACCGGTGAAGCCGGCGCCGGCAATCACGACGGTGTTCCGGGCCTTGCTATCGGGCCGGCTCGCCAGGCCATGCAGATGCGCTTCCAGCCGGGAAGCATCGGCCACCTGATCGACGTTGAAAGCATGCGCGTCAAGGCCGTCGATCGCCGGCCGGAACAGCCGGCTGCCCGCCGCCAGCACAAGGCGGTCGTAGCCCAGCGTCTGGTGCGATGTATCGGCGCCCGCGCACTTGACCGTCACCTGGCGCGCCGCCACGTCGATCTGCTCGACGATGCCCTGCACAAACCGCACACCAGTGGCTGCAAATATCTCCAGCAGCGGCGCCTTCATCTTGAGCGGATGTTGTTCGTAAAGGCGGGGCCGCACGTGCAGCGCGGGCTCGGGCGCCACCAGCACGATCTCCACATCGGTGCGCGCGGCCTCGTCGAGCAGACGGGCCGCAGCCAGGGCGCTCCACATGCCGGCAAAGCCGGCGCCAATAACAAGAATGCGTTGTGACATCACTACTGCTCCTGATCGATTCTTTACTGCACTGACCAGCGGCGGCGCCGCCTGGGTATCCGCGCCGCGTCAATCGCCACGCCTTAACTCCGATTCTAGTAGTCGTAGTTAAGGCGTGCAAGAAGTTTTCTTGCAGGGGTCTTGCGATCCCCTTTTGCGATCACAGCATGCGGGTAACCGCTATCAAATCTAGGACTGCGATAGTCGTAGTAAGGCGGCGCGCGATCTTCTGAGCCTGCGCCGCCTGTGCCGACGTGGCGTTGGCGGAACGGAGAGGAACTGCGACTGGGACTACCGAATGCACGCCGGCGCGCTTTCGCCCATCCCTGCCAATCTTGCTGGCGGCAACCTACAGATGTTCGACCACAAACGCCGCCACCCGATCCAGTGCGATGCGTGCGCTCTCCAGTTCGGCCACGTTGAAGTGGAACACGTGATGCAGCCCCTGCCAGATCTCCAGCGTCACGGTATTGCCCTGCGCGCGCGCCTGCCCGGCGTAACGCAGCGCATCGTCGCGCAGCAGTTCCTCGCTGCCCAACCCGCCGCCCGCCGAATCGCCGACGATTGCCAGCCGCCGCACGTCCTGCCTGACGAGCCATTTCACCGCGGTCAGTGCGATGTCATGCGCCACCGGCAGTGCTTGCTCGGGCGCCAGCGGATAGTCGAGCACCAGCATTGATCGGCCTCACGCAGCGGTATGAGTTGGGTGGTACCCCAAGCTGTCGTCATCATCGGCTCCAGTCCGTTACGCGTGCGGCGATATGCTCCGCCGCCATGATGGTCGTGAGGTTGGTTGCCACGGACGGAATCTCGGGCAGGATCGACGCGTCGACGACATGCAGCCTGCCAATGCCATGCACTGCGCCCAGCGTATCGACGACGGCGTGGGGGTCCCCCGCCGCCCCCATTGGGGCCGTCGACGTGGCGTGCTGATAGGTATCCAGCCCGGCAACGATGGCGGCTTCGAGTTCGGCATCGGTCTGCACGCTGCGCCCCGGCTCCATTTCGTGCGCGACGAGGTTCGCAAACGGCGCCGTGGACCCGATGCGCCGCGACAGGCGCACGCCCTCCAGCAGCCGACGCCGGTCGCACGCAGTGGAGAGGAAATTGAAATCGATACGCGGCGCGACACGCGGATCGGGGCTCGCCAGCCGTACCGTGCCCGTCGATTCCGGCAGGGTCAGCGCGGTGGCCAGCACGATGGCGCCGCCCGTGGGGCTCGCGGCGGGATCCCAGATATGCGTTGCGGAGACGTGCAGGTCCAGTTCGTCCGGCGCGGCGGACTGCGAGCGTGTCCACAGGATCGCGCCAGCCGCCGGTGTCATCGCACTGAACTCGCGCCGCAACGCGTAGACGTTGTAGTAGAACGGATGGTCCATCAGCCGTCGTCCCACCGGCAGATCAGCAACCGGTGCGATGCCGAGCGCGCGCAGGTCGTTGGCGGGGCCGATGCCCGAGCGCATCAGGATCGCGGGACTGCCGTAGGCGCCGGCCGACAGCACGACCGCACCGGCCGCGATAAGCGTGCCGTCGACAAGCCGCACGCCGCACGCACGGCCGCCTTCCAGCAGCACGCGATCGACTTCCGCCTCGGCACGGATTTCCAGGTTCGCGCGGCGGCGCACATCGGCCGTCAGATAGGCGATGCCGGTGTTCTGCCGCACGCCATCGACCACGTTGAGCGGATAAGGGCCCACACCGTGCTGGACGTCCGCATTGAAATCGGCGATACGCTCGAAACCCAGCGCGGCGGTGGCGTCGACGAAACCGCGCAGCGACGGCGTCAGGGCTTCGGCCGTCATCTGCCGGACCGGCAACGGACCGTCCCGGCCATGCCAGGCATCGTCACCATACGGTGCCGATTCGAGCTTGCGAAAGCTTTGCAGGACTTCCGCCGCAGACCAGCCCGTCATGCCGCGCCGCGCCCAGCGGTCGAAATCCGCGGCCCGGGCCCGCATCGCCACGGCAGCGTTGATGGCGGAACTGCCGCCAAGCACGCGGCCCCGGCGCGCGTGAATCGCGTGGCCGATGGCGCCCGACTCCGACTTGTAGCCCCAGTCATGCGCGGCGTCGCCGCCGACGTTGTCGGCCAGGGCCAGCGCATCGGGATAGCCAGACGGGCGGTAGGCCAGGCCCGCTTCCAGCAACAGCACGCGTCGATGCGGCACGTCGCTGAGCCGGCGCGCCAGCACGGCCCCCGCGCTGCCGCCGCCGACGATGACGATGTCGTGTTCCATGGTCGCTCTCCGGATCGACACCACGCTCAGACGCGCGAGAAGTACTGCTTCAGGCCGGACACCAGCCCGCCGAACGGCATGCCAAGCGCGGCGTAGACGGCCTGGGCCTCCGGAGCAGCGTTGTCGGCCAGGATCTCGACCGCCACGTTCGAATAGCAGACCGGCACCACGCCGGCCTGCAGCATGCGCGCCACGCCCATCCGCACCTGGGTCTTCGAGAAGCCGCCAGAGGCATCGATCACGGCGAAGCTGTCGTATCCGGCGTCGAGCGCGGACATGGCGGGGAACGCCAGGCACACGTCGGTAGAGATGCCCGTGACGACCAGCTTCTTGCGGCCCGTGGCCTCCACCGCGGCCACCACGCGCGGCTCGTCCCATGCGTTCACGGTCGTGCGTTCGATGACGGGCACGCCCGGCAGCGCTTCGCGCAGCGCCGGGATCATCGGACCCCAGACGTTCTCGGTCGTCGTGGTAAGGATCACGGGCACGCCAAGCGCCACGGCGGCCTTGGCCAGGCCAACTACGTTATGCGTCAGCTCCAGCGTGTCGATATCGCGCACGCCGGTGTAAAGGCCGATCTGGTGGTCCACCAGCAGCAGCACGGCGTTGTCACGGGTCAGGCGGTTGTTGCGAGGGGGCATGGTTCTCTCCGTTCGGTTGGTACCGCTCCGGCATCGGTCGCGGCGTGAGAACCACTTTACAAATGGGACGATGGAAAAACAGCGAGGCAAAACAGGAACCATCGTCCCATTTTTGGGATGATGGCAACGCTGAACACAGGAAACGCGCCGCCAGTACTACTGGACCAGCAGCGGCACCTCTTCGGCCAGGAACTCGCTGAACGCCCGCACGGACGGCAGCAGCCCGCGCCGCGACGGCATCAGCAGCGTCAGCGTGGCCACGCCCGCGATCCACTGCGGCAACACCCGCACAAGCTTGCCGGCCGCCATCTCGGCCTTGCCGACATAGCCGGGCAGCGCGACGATGCCCACCCCTTCGCACGCGGCTGCCTTCAGCGTGGCCATGTCGTCGCTGACCAGCGACGGGTCGTATGTCACCGCATGGATCTGTCCCGCATGCCGGACGTCGCGCAGGTTCCATACATAGGCGTCCTGCGGCGCGCCCAGCGCGATGGCATCGTGCCCGGCCAGCGCCTCGGGCGAATCCGGCGTCCCCCTGCGCTTGAGATAGCCGGGGCTGGCGAACAGCGTCCAGGGAATCTGCGCCAGCGGGCGCTGCACCAGTGACGAATCTGGCAGCGGCGCAATATGCGCGCGCAGCCCCATGTCAAAGCCCTCGTGCACCAGATCCACATGCCGGTTCGTCGCGTGCTCGACGATGCGCACACGCGGATGCCGGGCCATGAAACGCGGAATCAGCGTCGCCAGCACCAGCTGCGCCACTGCCACCGAACACGTGAACCGGATCGTGCCGCTCGGCTCGGCCGTGCGCGTGCGCACGACGTTCTCCGCGGCCTCCGCCTCCACCAGCATCGCCAGCGCGTGGCGATGGAACTCGATGCCAAGCTCGGTAATCACGAACCGGCGTGACGTGCGCTGGATCAGACGCGCACCCAGCGCCGCCTCCAGCGCGAGAATGCGGCGGCTGATGCTGGACTTCGGCACATCGAGCACGCGGGCGGCGGCGGTGATGCCCTGGTGTTCGACGACCTTCGCAAAGTAGTAGACGTCGTTGAGATCGATCATGGGAGTTGATGCGGTCGAATGGGGGACGGGACATCCGGGTCGGCAACGCCGGAGATGATACGCGCGGGCTGATGAGCGCCGCGATCTCGAACAGCGCTAGCCCTTTCCAAAGCGGCCATTGGCCCCCGTCAATCCGACCATGAAATCCAGGAACGCCCGGGTCTTTGCCGGCACGTGATGTCGGGACGGGTAGTACGCGTACAACGGAAAACGCTCGTCGGCCCACTCGGGAAAGAGATTGATCAACTGGCCGGCTGCGATCAGCGGCTCGGCACCCAGCAGCAGCATCTGCGCGATGCCGGAGCCGGCGAGGCACGCATTGAGCAGCGCGCCCGGATCGTTGACCGTGAGGCGCCCCCGCGTGTCCACCACAAGGCGTTTGCGCCCGCGATGGAACTCCCAGGCGAATGGCTTGCCGGTCTCCGGATTGCGGAACTCAAGGCACCGGTGGTCTCGGCTTTCCAGGTCCTGCGGTTTTGCCGGCCGTCCCCGGCGAGCAATATACGCGGGCGCCGCGACCGTCACGATGCCGGTATCCAGCAGCTTTCGCGCGACCAGGCTGGACGCCCGCGGTTCGCCGAATCGCACGGCAAGGTCGAAGCCGTCCATGACGAGGTCGCCCAGGCTGTCGCGCGCGATGAGCTCGATTTCGAGTTCCGGATGCGCGTCCATGAATGCATCGAATTGCTGCCCGAGCACGGCCCGGTAGACAACAGGATCCAGATTGATTCGCAGCTTTCCGCGCACGGCCGAGGCACTGCCCGCAGCCGCTGCGGCCGCCTCCTCCAGGCCGGCCAGATGGGGCATGACCTGTTCGTAGAAGCGCCGGCCCTCTTCCGTCAGCGAGACGGAGCGCGTGGTTCGGTTGAAGAGCCGGATGTTCAGCCGCTTCTCCAGTCGCGCAATCGCCCGACTCACGCCCGGCGGCGTCATGCCGATGACTTCTGACGCAGCCGCGAATGTCCCGGCATCCACCACGGCGGCGAACACGCTGATGCTGCCGGACAGTTTCTCGCTACGCGATCTCATTGTGGTTCAAGTGAACAGGCGTGGAAGAGCGCGGGCGACCCACCCGCGGCTGACGCGCCATCGCCACGGTGCGGCATGCCGAGCGTCTGCGGCGATCATGCCAAATTGATGACGTGTTGTCACTTATCTGATGCCGTCCCTGTCATTTTGTTTGGCTCGGTGAGTAGCCAGAATGCGTCCGGCGTATTCACACAAGGAGAACGAGGAATGTATGCAATCACTGGAATCACCGGAAAGGTCGGCGGCGCATTGGCCCGCGAGTTGCTGGCGTCGGGCGGGTCAGTACGCGCCGTCGTGCGCGACGCGACACGGGCCGGCTCATGGGCGAAGCGCGGTTGCGAGATCGCGACGGCCGTGATGGAAGATGGCTCGTCGCTCGCCGCCGCGTTCGAAGGCGCGACGGGCGTCTTCATCCTGCCGCCTTCGGAGTTCGATCCGGCGCCCGGCTTTCCCGAGGCGCGCAAGGTCATTGAAGCCGTGTGCACGGCGCTGCGGAAGGCACGGCCCGAAAAGGTCGTTTGCCTGTCGACGATTGGCGCTCAGGCCGACGAGTTCAACCTGCTGACCCAGCGTACGCTGATGGAGCAGGCGCTGCGCGAGATGCCGATGCCGGTCACGTTCCTGCGGCCCGGCTGGTTCATGGAGAACGCCGCGTGGGATGTCGCGTCCGCGCGCGACGATGGCGTCATCGCCAGCTACCTGCAGCCGCTCGACAAGCCGGTGCCAATGGTTGCCACCGCAGACGTAGGCCGCGTTGCGGCCCAGCTGTTGCAGCAGACATGGCACGGTGTGCGCGTCGTGGAGCTTGAGGGCCCCCGGCGGGTCAGTCCCAACGACCTCGCGTCGGCCTTTGCCCTAGTGCTGTCCCGCCCGGTACGCGCGGAAGTGGTCGACCGGCCGATGTGGGAAGCACTGTTCCGCGCGCAGGGCATGAAGCATCCGCTGGCCCGCATGCGCATGCTGGATGGCTTCAACGAAGGCTGGATCGATTTCGAAAGCAGTCCTGACCAGATCCTGCGCGGCCACGTTGCACTGGACACGGTTCTGGGCGAGCTTGTATCGCTTCGTCCCGCTTGAAGCGCCCCACCGATCACGGACGTTGAATCGCGCTACGGAGCGTTTCCAGCAGCGCTGCGATGACGCGATCTTCTGCCGGCGCGATCCGCGAGACGAACGATATCTGGCGAGACGGTGGCGCGTCGCCCAGCGCTACCACGCGCACGGGGAATGCCTCAAGCAGATAGGGGTCGGGCTGCGGCAGCACAGACACGCCCAGCCCGCGCGACGCCATCGCAACGATGGCCGGAATGGACAGCAGCTCGATACGCGAGCGCGTATCGGGCGCCGTGCGGCGCACGAACTCCGCCGCCGCCGAGCCGGCGATGGTCGAGGTATCGAAGCGAATCCATTCATACGCCTTGAGCAGCGCCTTGACGGTGCGGGCCGTTGAATCGAGCGGCGCTACCAGCACGCACGGCTCGCGGAACAGCGGCGCCCAACGCACGCGCGCGGAAGCGCCGGATTCCGGCTGGGCCACCACGGCGGCGTCGATGGTGCCGGAGCGCAGCGCTTCCACCAGTGCGGTCGAACGGCCGCGTTCCAGCCGCACGTCCAGATTGGGATAGCGCTCGCGGACCAGCGTGGTGAATGGCGGCAACAGCTTCACCTGCATCGGCTCGATGATGCCCAGCGTCACCTTGCCCTCTACCACGGGCGCGGAACGGCGCCGCAGCGACTCCATCGCATGGATCGCACCGTCCAGCGTGGCGCTCACCTCCAGCGCGAACGGCGTGGGCCGCACCTGGAGCGCCGAGCGGTCGAACAGCGGCTGCCCGAAATACGACTCCAGCTGCTTCATCTGCAGGCTGACGGCGCTTGGCGACAGGTTCATCTCGGCCGCCGCCCCGGCAAAGCTGCCGCAGCGCAGCACCGCGGCCAGCGTCTGGAAGCACTCCACCTTCATGAGTTTTTCTCACCGATAGGTTTAAAAACGTCACTTTAGCTCAATCTCTGGCATGGCTAAGATGCTTGCCAGACGGTGTCGATCCAACAGGCGCCGCACCGCACAATATCTGGAGACAACTTCGTGATGCCGCATCGCCCGCGTCTGCGCACCCGCGCCACCGCCTTTCTGGCCCTTCCCGGAATCCCGTCCCTTGCCGCCCTTGCCGCCGTTGGCCTGACTTTCGGCGTCACGCCAATCGCGCATGCGGCGGACGCGGCGATTCCGAAGTCCATCCGCATGGTGGTGCCCTTCCCGCCCAGTGGCAGCAACGACGTGTTCGCGCGACTGGTGAGCGACAAGTTGTCGAAGAAGCTTGGCGTCACGGCCATCGTCGACAACAAGCCCGGTGCCGGCGGCGCCATCGGTGCCGAGTTCGTGGCCCGTTCCGCGCCCGACGGCGCGACGCTGCTGGTGACGTCTTCCACGCTGACCGCCAATGCCGCCGTCCAGCCGAAGACCAGCTACGACGTGAACAGGAGCTTCGCGCCCGTGGCGATGCTGGCCAGCGGCCCGATGGTGCTGGCCGTGTCCGACAAGTCGCCATACAAGACCGTGGGCGACCTGATTGCCGCCGCCAGGAAGGACAAGGGCGCGATCAACTACGGATCGGCCGGCGTCGGATCGATCAACCAGATGTCCAGCGAACTGCTGGCCGGCGACGCCGGCATCGAGTTCACGCATGTGCCCTACAAGGGTATTTCCAACGCGCTGACGGACCTGATCGCCGGGCAGGTGCAGTTCGTGATTGCCAGCTTCCCGTCGGTGGCCACGCAGGTGAAGAGCGGCAAGGTGCGCGCGCTGGGCGTGACGTCGCCGTCGCGCTCGCGGTTTGCGCCGCAGTGGCCATCGGTGGCCGAGACCGTACCGAACTATTCCGCCGAACTCTGGTGGGGCGTGTTCGCGCCGGCCGGCACCCCGCAGGCGCTGGTGGACAAGCTCAACGCCGAGATCCGCGACATCATCGCCACGCCCGAAATGCGCGAGATCTTCTCGCGCGAGGGCGCCGAGCCGTCCGCGATGACCGCGGCCCAGTTCGCCGAGCATATCCGCCGCGACAGCGCGCGCTGGAAGCAGGTGGCCAAGGCCCGCAACATCACCGCCGAATAATCCACCGAGTCTTTCCCATGTTCAGGCAGCAACCCCTGGCGCCCGACGCCACCGGACCGCTCGACGGCATCCGCATCCTCGATCTTTCCCGGCTGGTGGCGGGCAACACGCTGACGATGGCGCTGGCCGACCTGGGCGCCGACGTGCTCAAGGTAGAGCCGGCCAGCGGCGACACGCTGCGCGACTGGAAGGTCAAGGACGTGCCCACGGCGTGGAAGGCGTACTGCCGCAACAAGCGCAGCCTGTGCCTGAACTTCCGGGCCGAAGGCGCCATCGACGTGATTCTGGACCTCGTGGCGCACGCCGATGTGTTCGTGGAAAGCTTCAAGCCAGGCACGCTCGAATCCATGGGCCTGGGGCCCGACGTGCTGATGGCGCGCAACCCGAGGCTGGTCATCGTGCGCGTTTCGGGCTGGGGCCAGGACGGCCCGTATTCGCATCGCCCCGGCTTTGGCACGCTGGTGGAAGGCATGTCGGGCTTTGCGTCGATGAACGGCTTTGCCGACCGCGAGCCGGTGCTGCCGCCGATCTACCTGGGCGACATGACCGCCGGCCTGTATGGCGCGATTGGCGTGCTAAGCGCCGTGCGCAACGTGGAAGTGCGCGGCGGCGTGGGCCAGGTCATCGACCTGCCGCTGCTGGACCCGATCTTCGCCATCCTGGGCGCGCAGGCCGCCAACTATCGACTGACCGGCAAGGTCAAGCCGCGTACGGGCAGCCGATCCACCAACAGCGCGCCGCGCAATGCCTACCAGACGGCGGATGGCAAATGGGTGTGCCTGTCGGCATCGACGCAGGCCATGACCGAACGGCTGTTCCGCGCCATCGGCCGGCCCGAACTGATTGCCGATCCACGCTTCGCCACCAATGGCGAGCGCGTGAAGCATGCCGCGCTGCTGGACGGCATCATCGGCGAATTCCTGGGCACGATGACCCAGCCCGACTGCGTGGCGTTCTTCGACAAGGCCGGCGTGACGATTGGCCCGATCTACGACATCGCCGATATCGAGCAGGACCCCCACTTCCAGGCGCGCGATATCGTGGTGGAGATTCCCGATGCCGAGATGGGCCAGATTCCCGTGCATAACATCTCTCCCCGGCTGGGCGGCACCCCGGGCGCCTTCCGGCGCGCGGCGCCTGCGCTGGGCGAGCATTCGGTGGAAGCGCTGCGCGCCGCCGGCCTGGACGATGCACGCATCGCCGCGCTGCGCGCCGCCGGGGTGGTGATTGACGCCAGCGACGCCGGCAAGGATCGATGATGGCCACGAACCCACGCTGGACGCATCGTCCGGAAGGATCCAACTGGGGCGACTTTGGCCCCGACGACCAGCTTGGCCGGCTCAACCTGATCGGCCCCGCGCAGGTGCTGGCCGCCGTACGCGAGGTACGCGAAGGGCTGACGTTCTCGCTCAGCCTGCCGCTCGACGTGCCGCGTGCCGGCGTGCTGAACCCGCGCCGCCGTCCACCGGTGTTGCATCCATCAGAGAAAGACGGCCAGCGCGTGTTCAACCGGCCAATGGCTGGCGATACTCCGGGCGCCACCGATGTGATCAGCGACGACCACGTCACGCTGTCACCGCAGTACTCGACGCAGTGGGACGCCCTGGGGCACGTGAACTGCCTGTTCGATGCCGATGGCGACGGCCACGCCGAAACGGTGGGCTACAACGGCTTCTCGGTGGGCACCGGCAGCGCGGCCGATGGCACGTTCATCGGGGCACAGGCGTTGTCGGTTGCGCCGATGGCGGCGCGCGGCATCCAGGGGCGCGGCACGCTCGTGGACCTGCACCGGCATTTCGGGCCGGCCCGTCGCGCCGTGGGCTACGACGACCTGATGCGCGTGATCGAGGCCGATGGCGCCGATGTGCGGCGCGGCGACATCCTCTGCGTGCATACCGGGCTGGCCGACATGGCGCTGCAACTGTCCGCCGCTGACGACCACGCCGGGCTGCGCAACGCTTGCGCCGTGCTGGATGGCACCGACGCGCGGCTGCTGCGCTGGATCGACGACGCCGGGATTGCCGCCATCGCCGCCGACAACCATGCGGTGGAAGAACGCCGCCACGCCCTGCCGCCGGGCACGACCGGACCGTTGCTGCCGCTGCATGAGCTTTGCCTGGTCAAGCTTGGCATGCCGCTGGGCGAGATGTGGCACCTGACGCCGCTGGCGGCGTGGCTGCACCAGGCCGGGCGCGCATCGTTCCTGCTGACCGCGCCGCCGATGCATCTGCCGCGCGCCGTGGGATCGCCGGCCAATCCGATCGCCACTGTCTGACGATCCCCACAATTCCAAGAAACCTGGAGACCTGTTCATGCATCCGACCTGCCGCAAACTGCTGGTCGCAGTGGCCGCGTGCGCGCCGCTGCTGGCCGCCGCTGCCTATCCCGACCGCCCTATCCGCATGATCGTGCCCTATTCCGCCTGCGGTGGCGCCGACAACACGGCGCGCGTGATCGCGCAGCGCATGAGCGCGTCGATGGGCCAGCAGGTGGTCATCGACAACCGTCCCGGCGCAGCCGGCGTGATTGGCGAGGAAGCTGTGGCCAAGGCCACGCCCGATGGCTACACGGTGCTCTACGACGCCTCGGCGTTCGCGGTCAATCCGAGCCTGCGCAAGATGTCGTTCGACCCGCTCAAGGATCTGGTGCCGATTTCGCTGGTGGCCACCGCGGCCAACATCCTGGTCGTGCCGCCCAATGCGCCATACAAGACGGTCAAGGACTTCATCGCCTATGCCAAGGCCAATCCCGGCAAGCTGACGTTTGCGTCGGCAGGCTCGGGCAGCGGGTCGCACCTGGCGGGCGAGCTGCTGAACGCCAAGGCCGGCATCGACCTGCTGCACGTGCCGTACAAGGGCGGTGCGCCGGCGCTGACCGACGTGATGGGCAACCAGGTGTCGGCCTATTTCGGCAACGTGGCATCCACGCTCAACTATGCGAAGAGCGGCAAGCTCAAGGCGCTGGCGGTAACGTCGCTCAAGCGCAACCCCGGCCTGCCCGATACGCCGACGCTGGCCGAAAGCGGCCTGCCGGAGTTCCAGGTGCTGGAATGGAACGGCGTGTGGGTGCCCAAGGGTACGCCGCCCGACGTGGTGGCGCGACTGGCGAAGGAAGTGCAGGACGCCGTGGCCGACCCGCAGGTGCAGGACAAGCTGCGCCAGATGGGGCTGGAGCCCGTCGGCAACACGCCGCAGCAGTTCGGCAAGTTCGTGCAGGGCGAGGCGGCACGCTGGGGGGCGCTCGTCAAGCAGCGCAACATCCGGGCCGAATGACGGTGAGGACGATCATGCGCAGCAAACTGTTTGTACCGGGATCGCGCCCGGAGCTGTTCGACAAGGCACTGGCCAGCGCCGCCGATGCCCTGTCGTTCGACCTGGAAGACGCCGTGGCCGAGCCGCGCAAGGCCGAAGCCCGCGCCGCGCTGCAGGACCTGCTGGCCTCGGGCCGCACGGCAGCATCGTGCAAGACCCTGATCGTGCGCGTGAACGCGCCGGACACCGCGCACTTCGCGCCCGACATCGTCGCCGTGGTGCGCTCCGGGCTGCATCTGGTGAACGTGCCGAAGGTGGAGGAAGTCGAGCAGGTGCACCTGGCCGCCCACGCCGTGGCACAGGCCGAGGCCGCCAACGGCGTGACCACGCCGGTGAAGCTGCTGCTCAATATCGAGTCGCCGCGCGGGCTGCGCAAGGCGCATGAACTGGCAGCCGCCGATCCGCGCGTGGCGGGGCTGCAGCTCGGCTATGCCGACCTGTTCGAGCCGGCCGGCATCCACCGGCGCGAGACGCTGGCCGTGGCGCAGACGATGTACCAGATGCGCATGGCCGCCGCCGAAGCTGGCGTATTCGCCTATGACGCCGCGTTCGCGGATGTAAAGGACGCGGACGGCTATCGCGCCGAAGCCGAACTGGCACGCCGGTTGGGCTATCTGGGCAAGAGCTGCATCCATCCAAGCCAGATTGCAATGGCTAACGCCGTGTTCCAGCCAACCGAGGCAGAGATCGCCGCGGCACAGCGCATTGTGGCGGCCGCCGACGAGGCCGACGCCAAGGGCGTGGGCGCCTATCTGGTCGACGGCAAGATGGTGGATCGCCCCTTCGTGGAGCGCGCCCGCACTATCCTGGCAGCGTTTCAGGCGATGAGGGGGTAGCAGACCAGGGCCATCGCCGTACGCCTCGCCCCCCTGCGGGCACGAATACCCCCTGATGGATGGGTGTTTAGTTGGCGCAACACCATAGACCGCTTCGGTTCTGAAGTCGTCTATGGCGCCGACAAGCCCTGCGGGGGGAAGCCGAGGGCGGGGACCGGCCAGTAGCAGCTGGTCAGACGGATGATCCCCCATGACCGTTGGGTTTATATTCTCACGACCTATTGTTGTGATTCTCGAAACACATTTTTTCGTTTCTGCGGTTAAACGTTAGCCGAGGTTATCCGTTAGTGAATCGCGTCATACGTTGTGGCCCTTGGGCCAGATCACGCGAAATTTAAAGGATAACCATAATGTATTTTGATGTTGTTACAACGGTCTCGCCCCTGGCGACTACAGAGCTTCCGTCGAACGCAGCTTCCTCTTCACCAGTTGCGCAGGACAGGCCCGAGGCGACGCGTCCTGCCGAAAATAGCTTCGCCACAAAAGCCGATGGTACGCCGAAGTCCGCATCCGACCGGATTACGATGTCCCATGGCGGCCGTGTCTTGTCGAAAACGGAAGACAAGGATGCGACGACTCGGGCGATCGAGGACAGCAAGTACCCTGACGCGATCAAGAAGCTGATGATCAAGATACGAGACCTTCAACAACAGTTGCGCGACAAGGCAGCCGAGCTACAAGAGGCGGCATCCGACCAAAAACTGCCAGCCCGTCAGCGCGAAATGAAGGTTGATGCCATCCGGAGCGCCGTTGGAACGCTGTCTTCGGCCATCCAAGCTGCCACGGCTACGCTCAACGACACCATGACGGCAATGCGACTCTCAAGCGACGACCGTAAGCAGATTGCTACCATGATCTCGGCGATCTAAAGACCATTTCCGGCGTTCGCAGTTGACTACGGTTGGCCGGCAGGTGGTTGCTTTTCGGCCAGAAGCGGCCGGTCGACCTCTGGAGCCAAATCATCGACAATCGACCTACCAGTATGAATAAATCGGGATCAGGCCACATGGGTACAACAACACTCGAATCGCTCTACCAAGATATCGGCAGAATGGCATTCGAAGCCGCCGAAGGACCGGTAGATCAATTGCTGCTGTATGCGGAGGTTGAAGACGGGATCGTCTCTGCCACCTTTTTTATCGAATTTCCGATCACTCAGTTCGATTTCGCTACTGCCCAGCGCAGATGGTAGAAGCGGTCTACGCGCTCTGGCAAACGTGGAAGATTAGTCCAGGGAACCGCGAGTGGCGGGCGATGAGCTATGCGATTAACAATGGCAAGTTCAGCATGGACCTGATCTATCCGGACCAAATGATTCCAAGCGAGGACGTTTCTGAGAGGCGTCCTCTAGCGGTAAAGCGTCATTTCGGTGAAGCGAACGTAGATTATTCGCGGCCGTAGTACAGGGCGGCGCTCCGAGACACCGACCGCAGTCACTCGATTGTCGCCCGCCTCAACTTCCGAAAGCTCGGGTGCGGACGGACTGAAGGCGGCGTCCGGCCACAATGAGACGTTCGACAGTGCGCCGTAGATCGTCGACAATCACCTTTTCGAGGAGCGTGGGTGACACTGCTGTCGAGTAGTATTACCGCGGCGTTCGATTCCGTAAAGAAAATGGCGCAGTGGACAGCCGGGGCCACCAAGTTAGCCCCAGATAACCGCCGTTTGCGCTGCGAAGGTATGAACCTTAGCATGCAATTGCTTTTCGAGTTCAGCCGCGCGTTGTTTGTCAGCATCCGAGAATACACCTATATAAACGCTTCGTAGTTTTGGCGGTGCGTTACCCGGCAAATGGGTGGCTCGATTCAAAGCGTCTATGATATGCGAATCGTACTCTCCGAAGCCGAATCCAAAACTAACGACTGAACCATCGATGCCACAGAGATTCTCATAACAATTTGATAAATATGGATTTGAGCGTATCTGTGCAAGTTTTTCTTGCCCGTTCCCAGCCGTAACGAAAACTGGATAGTCGTCCCGCTCGATACGTCCCTTGATCTTCTCCAGAAGATAGCCTGCTTGATCGTACTGCTCCTTCTCTACGTCGAGGCCAGTATCGAAAAGAGGAAGTGCGCCGTGCACATAGAATATGTTCTGGCCCGATCGATTCGGCCCCCAGCGAAGGTCAGACCAGCTTGGCTCCTCGGTCTTTGCCTCAACCTCGATTGGATTGAGAAGTTCACGCCCAAAGCCATCGACTGCGTTGGGGATCCCCTGTCGCATGAGCACCCAATAAAGAAGCAGGTCGTAATTTGAAGTAAATATCGAGCCCCCCGATTTTAGAAATCGGCTCACGAAGCTTGCGCAGCATTGGCTGCGCTCTTGAGGAATCTTAAATACATGTTCCGGATGCATTGACTTGATAGCCTCAATCAGGCTTCTGCGCAGCCCCAGATGTGCGGACTGGATCTTCGCTTTCAGCTCGCCGTTAGCACCAAAAACATCTAGTAGTTCACTAAACGTATCGAGCTGCTCCATCATTAGCTCGAAATTTTTCGTCTTCATTGCCTTCAAGACACCCGCCAACATAGGGTCATTTAGACTTGAAATGAAATCGTAGAGTGCGTTGTACGAGAATATATCTCGGTCATATGCCATGGAGAAACCATTCCCGAGCAGCAAATGAACAGTTCGCCTTTTCTTGGTTAATTCTGCCATAACCACTTCGAATTTCTCGTAATGCATCTGCCGATCTCCAGGACGTGCTTGTTCTTGACTAAGCCGCGACATCTAGCTCGCAAGAGAATACTCGATGGCAGCCTCATGAAGCGCCAGAGTTTCCCCTACAAAGGGGGGGCGCAGGATCTGACGGATCCCGCGCCGGGAGAATGCTGGGCTCTTGCACCCAGCAACCTCGTCGCGCCACTGTCAGGAATGTTCGCCGACTAGGAAGTCGCCGAGCGGCCGTTTTGAGGAATAGGAAACTTCCGCTTTGGGTCGTTCAGAGACAATCTTTCTGTATACCTAGCGACCCCAACACAACAGGAAGCGGCCGACGAACTCCTGCTCCATTAAATCTTCGCTCTAACGCATACACCGGCTGCCGACGCCCTGCCGCAACTCGGCCCTTTGCCGACGCAATTCCATCCCAGCACGTCCCGTCGGCGTCCCGTCATCTGGGCAACCCCTGGGCGTCGTCCGCTATCTCGCCTCGCCACAGCGCGATCGCACTAGCTTTGGGACGTGACACCCGCCCCAGCCCACCCTGCCCCCCGTAACCCACCCCATCTGCGACACCCCGTCACACCTGCACACGTCCTGCAACGTTTTGTTCTAAACTTTCACAACTTTCTGAAAATTCAAAACAGACAATGCAGCTCTCGCCCCTGGTCCAGCGGTTTGTCCTCCACTTCGGTGAGATGGGTAGCCGGTGGGGAATCAACCGAACGGTCGGTCAGATCTACGCCCTGCTTTTCACGGCGGCGCGTCCGCTCAATGCCGACGAAATTGCCGAATCGTTGGGCTTTTCTCGCTCCAATGTCAGCATCGGGCTCAAGGAACTGGAGTCCTGGAACCTCGTGCGGCTGTCTCACCAGCCGGGGGACCGGCGTGAGTACTTCTCCGCGCCCGATGATGTCTGGGCCATCTTTCGCACGCTGGCCGAGGAGCGGCGCCGGCGCGAGATTGATCCGACGCTGTCGATGCTGCGTGAAGTGCAGCTTGAGACACCTCTGTCCGACGAAGACCGCCACGCGCAGGCCCGCATGAAAGAGATGTACGGGCTGATCCTGCTGGTCACCACGTGGTTTGGCGACATGCAGAAGCTCGACGTCGCCACGCTGGAAAAACTGATGCGCCTGGGCTCGCGCGTCACCAAGTTGCTGGACGTCAAGGACCGGCTGACCACCGCCATCGGCATGGGCGGCGGCGCCCGGCAGAAAGGCGCCGACAAGGCCACCAAGGCCGCCAAGTCGACCGTCACGCCGGCCAGCAGCAAATCCCCCGCCAAGCCTGCCCGCCCCCGCAAGGAGTAACCCGTGTTTGCAAGTGTCGATCCGGTGATACTGGCCCGCATCCAGTTCGCCGCGAATATCACGTTCCACATTCTGTTTCCGACCATCAGCATCTCGCTGGCCTGGGTGCTGCTGTTCTTCAAGCTGCGCTACGGCAAGACCGGCGACGAAAGCTGGATGGACGCCTACCGCGTCTGGGTCAAGATTTTCGCGCTGACGTTCGCGCTGGGCGTGGTCAGCGGCATCACCATGAGCTTCCAGTTCGGCACCAACTGGCCGGGCTACATGGAGACCGTCGGCAATATCGCCGGCCCGCTGCTGGCGTACGAGGTGCTGACCGCCTTCTTCCTGGAAGCCACCTTCCTCGGCATCATGCTGTTCGGCATGCGCCGCGTCAGCAACCGCATGCACACCATCGCCACGCTGCTGGTGGCCGGCGGCACGACGCTGTCGGCGTTCTGGATCCTGGCGCTGAACTCGTGGATGCAGACGCCCGCCGGTTTCGAGATGATCGACGGCCGCGCCCACGTGGTGAGCTGGCTGGCCGTCATCTTCAACCCGTCGTTCCCTTACCGGCTGGTCCACATGCTGCTGGCCTCTGGCCTGACCGTCGCCTTTCTGCTGGCGGGCATCTCGGCCTACCGCTGGCTGCGCCATGATCGCAGCCGCGAGGTCATGCATTCGCTGCGCACCGGCGTGATGCTGGCCGCGATGCTGATTCCGCTGCAGATCGTCGCCGGCGACCTGCACGGCCTGAACACGCTGCACCATCAGCCCGCCAAGATCGCCGCCATGGAAGGCATCTGGAAGACGGAGAAAGGCGCGCCGGCCGTGCTGTTCGGGCTGCCCAACGCCACCACGCGGCAGAACGACTTCGAGATCGCCATTCCCAAGCTCGCGTCGATCTACCTGACGCACAAGGCCGATGGCGAGATCCTGGGCATCGATGCCTTTGCCGACCGCCACCCGCCCGTGGCCCCGCTCTTCTTTGCGTTCCGGATCATGGTGGGCGTGGGCCTGCTGATGCTGGTCGTGTCGTGGCTGGGCGCCTGGCAGATCCGCCGGCGCGTCGCCCCGGCCCCTTGGCTGGCGCGCGTGCTGGTGGCGATGACGTTCTCTGGCTGGATCGCCCTGGTGGCCGGCTGGTACGTCACCGAGATCGGCCGTCAGCCCTATCTGGTCTACGGCGTGCTGACCACGGCGCAGGCGGCGTCCAAGGTGCCCGCCACGATGATCGGCAGCACGCTGGCCATGTACCTGTCGCTCTACCTCGTGCTGATCGTCGCCTACATCTCGGTGGTGTTCCACCTGGCCCGCAAGGCCGGCCAGCCCGGCGCCGGGCCGGCCATCGCCACCCCGCAACCCGTCCTCGCCCACCCCAGGAGCCAGCAATGAACCCGGCCACGATGCACGACCTGAGCCAGCCGGCCGGCTGGATGCCGCTGGTGTTTCTGGCGCTGATGGGGCTGTCGATGCTGATCTACGTGATCCTGGACGGCTACGACCTGGGCGTCGGCGTGCTGCTGCGCCGCGCCGACGATGCCGACAAGGACACCATGATCGCGTCGATCGGCCCGTTCTGGGATGCCAACGAGACGTGGCTGGTGCTGGGCGTCGGCCTGCTGCTGACGGCCTTTCCGCTGGCCCACGGCGTGATCCTGACCAACCTGTACCTGCCCGTGGCGCTGATGCTGGCCGGGCTGATCATCCGCGGCGTGGCGTTCGACTTCCGCGTCAAGGCACGCGATCCGCACAAGCCGTGGTGGAACTTCGCGTTCTACGCCGGCTCGCTGCTGGCCAGCTTCTCGCAGGGGCTGATGCTCGGGCTCTACATCACCGGCTTCCGCTACGACCTGCCCAACCTGCTGTTCGCCGTGGCCGTCGGCCTGTGCCTGGTGGCCGGCTACTGCCTGCTGGGCGCCACGTGGCTGATCATGAAAACCACGGGCAACCTGCAGCTGCGCGCCATCTACTGGGCGCGGCGCAGCCTGTGGCTCACGGCGGCCGGCGTGGCGGCCATCTCGGTGGTCACGCCGATGGTCAGCGCGCGCATCTTCGACAAATGGTTCGCGCTGCCCAACATCATCATGCTGGCGCCGATCCCGCTGCTGACGATGGGCCTGTTCGTGGCGATCGAGCGGTTCCTGCGGCGCATGCGCAACCTCCACGCGGGCGGCAACGACCGCTGGTGCTGGGTGCCGTTCGCGGGCACGGCCGTGATCTTCCTGCTGGCGTTCAACGGGCTGGCCTACAGCCTGTTCCCGTACCTCGTGGTGGACCGCATCGACATCTGGCAGGCGGCCAGCGCGCCGGAATCGCTGATGGCGATCCTGGTCGGCGCGGTGATCGTGCTGCCGACGATCCTCGGCTACACCGCCTACGCCTACCGCGTGTTCTGGGGCAAGGCCACGGACCTGCGCTACGACTGACCCGCCGACCGCGCGCGCCGGGGGTGTATGCTGGCGTACATCGCGCCATCGCCCCCGACTCGTCACCTTGGCCGCTACACCCGACCCATCGAACCGCCCGCCCGCCGGCGCCGCCAGCGGGCTGCTGCTGCAGCGGCTGCGCAGCCATGCCGGCGCGCAGGTCCGCGCGCTCACCCGCAGCAATTCCGGTCTCACGCTCGACTACGACAACCCGCCCGGCGACCCCGGCCTGTTCGGCCCGGACGCCGTCTGCTGGCGCGTCCACGCCGATTTCCCGGCGATGCTGGCGGGCGGCGTCAGCGCCCTGCTGTTGCAGGCGCTGCACCCGCGCGCGTTGGCCGGCGTGTGGGACCACTCCTCGTTCCGCACCGACATGCAGGGCCGGCTGGGCCGCACCGCGCAGTTCATCGCCGGCACCACCTACGGCAGCCGTGCCGATGCGATGCAGTTGATCGAGCGCGTGCGCCGCATCCACGCCTCGATCCGCGGCACCGCGCCGGACGGCCAGCCCTATGCCGCCGACGATCCCGAGTTGCTGACCTGGGTGCACGTGGCCGAGGTATCGAGCTTCCTGGCCGGCTACCTGCGCTACGTGAAGCCGCTGTCACTGGCCGAGCAGGACCGGTATTTCCAGGAAGAAGCGACAGTGGCGGCCCTGCTGGGCGCGCCCGACGTGCCGCGCACGCGTGCGCAGATCGACGCCTACCTGGAAGCCCAGCGCGCCGGGCTGGCCAGTACCGACCGTACGCGCGAAGTGGTGCGGCTGATCATGGCCATGCCGGTGGCCAACCCGCTGCTGATACCGGCCGTGCGGACGATGGCCGACGCCGGCGTGGCGCTGCTGCCGCCGTGGGCGCGCCAGATGCTGGGGCTGCACCGGCCGTCGCTGCGCCGCTCGCTGGCGCTGGCCGGCATGCGCGGGCTGGCGCCGACGCTGCGCTGGGCGCTGGGCCCGGGGCTGGCGGCCAGGGCCCGGCGGCGCGCGCTGGCGCCGCCGCAGGATTAGCCGTTCAATCCGCCGTCGCGGCAGCCGCCTTGGCCGCCGCGGCAGGGCTGCCGCGCAGCGTCGTCTCCTTGAGCCGCGCCACAAAGAACGGCGCGATCAGCGACACCCCCGCGCTCAGCAGGAACAGCACGCGGAACGCGCGCTCGGCGGCCACGCGCACGGCGGCGGCATCGCCCTGATCCGTTGCGGCGATGGCGCGGCGGAACATGCTCATCAGCACGTCCTCGCCACCGCTCAGGTCCGATACGGCCACGCCGCTATGGCGCAGCAGCGCGATCAGCACCGTCGTCAGCACCGCCACGCCCACCGCGCCACCCAGCAGCCGCGAGAACGCGGTCAGCGCCGTGGCGATGCCCACCTGCTGCGGCGGCACCGAGTTCTGCGTGGCCACCAGCCCGCTCGGCAGTTGCAATCCGATCGACAGGCCCAGCACGATCATGACCAGCGCCGCCGGCAGCACCGCGTGCGGCGGCGTGAACGCCAGCGCCACGATGGCCACCGGCGCCACCAGGCAGCCCGTCATCTGCAGCGGCTTGTAGCGGCCGCTCCACGACATCAGCCGGCCCGAGATATAGGCGCCGAACGGAATCGCCAGCGTCAGCGGCACCAGCCGCAGCGCTGCCGTGTCCGCGTGCGCGCCGCCCACCACCTGAAAGCGCAGCGGCAGCAGCACCGACATCGCGATCAACTGGAAGAAGCACAGGAACAGCGTCAGGCAGCAGATGGCCACGGTCGGCACGCCCAGCATCGCCAGCGGAATCACGGGATCGGTCGCGCGGCGCTCCTGCCAGACGAACAGCGCCAGGCCGACCAGTCCGGCCGCCAGCAGGCCAATCGTCTGCGGCTCCAGCGGCGAATGACCTTGCCCCAGGCGCGTCAGGAACACCAGCACGCCAGACAGGCCGCCGCCAAACAGCAGCGCGCCCAGATAGTCGATACGATGGCGGCGGCCGCTCACCGGCAGATGGCGCAGCGCGCGCCGCACCACGACCAGCGCCAGCAGCGACAGCGGAATGTTGATCCAGAAAATCCAGCGCCAGGACAGGAAGTGCGCCAGGTAGCCGCCGATCACCGGGCCGGCCATGCTCGCCACGGCCCACACGCCGCTCACGTAGCCCTGGTACTTGCCGCGCTCGCGCAGCGGCACCACGTCGGCAATGGTCGCCTGCGACACCGAGATCAGCCCGCCGCCGCCCAGCCCCTGCAGAATGCGGGCGCCAATCAGCATCGGCATGGTCGTGGCCATCGCGCACGCCACCGACGCCAGCAGGAACAGCACGATCGAGAACGTCAGCACCGAGCGCCGCCCGAGCACGTCGGACAGCTTGCCGTAGATCGGCGTGACCACGGTCGACGCCACCAGGTAGGCGGAAATCACCCACGCCATGTCCTCGAAGCCGTTCAGCTGCAGCGCGATGTCGGGCAGCACCACGGCCACGATCGACTGTTCCAGCGCGCCGAGCAGGATGGCCAGCATCAGGCCGAAGATCACCTGCATGACAGGGACATCGGGCGGCGGTGCGTCGGGAGTAAGGCTGGAGGCGGGCGCTGCGGACATGGAATGGCTCGGCTGGCAGATGAAGCCCGGCCGGGCTCCGCTGCTCTTCTGTCGGTGAAGGAGAGCCGGTATTTTATGCGACTGCTGAAAACCGTGCTTGTCCGGTCCCTTTCAGCAGTGCGCCGCCCGCCGGGGCGACAGCGGGATCACGGCCCGGCGGCTGCGCCGCCGCCGGGTAGCCCGGCGCGGACAAGGTCAGAACGTTTCCCAGTTGCCGGCATCGGCGGTGGCGGGCACCGGCGCGGCAGCCGGGCGGCGGCGCGCCGTGGCGCCCAGCACCGGTTCCTTGCGCTGGTGCGACACCGGCGCGCGCGGCGTGGCCGGCTTGGCCGGCTGACGCGACAGCACCGAATCGGCCTGCGGCTTGCGCTGCACCGGCGGACGCGCCGCGGCCGGCACGGCGGCCACGCGGGCTGCCGGCTGCGGCCGGGCGGCCGGCGCCAGACGGGCCGGCGCCGGTTGCGGCCGGGCGGCCGGGCGCGGCAGCGCGGGCGCGGGCTTGGCGGCGATCTGCCGCACCGCGCGCGGCGCAATCGTTTCCACCTCGGCCACGGCCCGGCCCACCACGCCACGGCCCGACGGGCCGCCGTGCTGGCCCAGGTCGAAGCGCGCCACCTCGGTCACCAGGCTGCCGGCCTGCTGCATCAGGCTTTCGGCGGCGGCGCTGGCCTGCTCCACCAGCGCGGCGTTCTGCTGCGTCACGCTTTCCATCTGGGTAATCGCCAGGCTCACCTGCTCGATGCCGGCCGTCTGCTCCTGGCTGGCCGCCGTGATCTCGCCCATGATGTCGGTCACGCGGCGCACGGCGCTGACGATGTCGTCCATCGTCTTGCCGGCCACTTCCACCTGCCTGGCGCCGTCCTGCACCTGACGCACCGAACCGTTGATCAGTTCGCCGATTTCCTTCGCCGCCGACGACGACCGCTGCGCCAGCGTGCGCACTTCCGCCGCCACTACGCTGAAGCCGCGGCCATGCTCGCCGGCGCGGGCCGCTTCCACCGCCGCGTTCAGCGCCAGGATATTGGTCTGGAACGCGATGCCTTCGATCACGCCGATGATTTCCGACACACGGGCCGACGACTTGGAAATACCGTCCATCGTGTCGACGACGCTACGCACCGCGCGGCCGCCCTCGGTGGCCACGTCCGACGCGTTGACCGCCAGCTGGTTGGCCTGGCGGGCATTCTCGGCGTTCTGGCGCACGGTCGACGTCAGTTGCTCCATCGACGCGGCGGTCTGTTCCAGCGACGCCGCCTGCTCCTCGGTGCGCTGCGACAGGTCCGTATTGCCGCTGGCAATCTCGCGCGCGGCCGTGTCGATCGACCCGGCCGCCTGCTGGATGCCACGCACCAGCACGCCGAGCTGGCCAAACGCCCGCTCCAGCGCGCCCAGCATGCGGCCCATCTCGTCCTGGCTACGCACGACGATGGCGTGGCCAAGCTGGCCCTGCGCCAGCGCCTCGGCGGCATCCAGCGCCTGATGCGCCGGCCGCGTGACCGACCGCGTCAGCGCCACACCCAGCAGCGCGGCGATGATGGCCGCCGCCACCGACATGCCGATCAGCACGTTGCGCGTGAACTGGTACTGGCGCGTGGCATCGGCCACCGCGGCCATCGCCAACTGGCGGCCCATCTCGGCCACGCCGTCGAGCTGTTCGAAATAGGCCGCCTGCGCGGCAGGCAGCGTCACCACCAGCCCGGCGCGCGCGCCATCGAAGGCGCCGCTGCGCAGTTGCTGCAGCACGAGGTCGAGCTGGCCGTTGTAGTCGGCGCGCGCCTTGGTCAGCGCGTCCAGCTTGCCGGCGGACTCCGGATTGGCCGATGCCCGCATCACCTTGCCCAGGTCTTCCAGCGTGGCGCTGACCTGGCCGCGCAGCTTGTTCACCTTCTCGGCGTTCTGCTCGGCCAGCGCGGGGTCTTCGGTCAATGCCGCGTCGCGCACCAGGATGCCGATCGTCAGCACCCGCTCCTTGGCCACCTTCAGTTCCATCACGCGCATCAGCCGCTGCTCCACGGCCAGATGCATCGCGTCGTTCATGCTGCCCAGCGCCCTGACCCCCACCGTGGCCACCACGGCCAGCAGCACCACCACGGCCAGGAACGCCAGCGACATCCGCGCGCCGATCCCCATTTTCCGCAAGCCCATCACTTCGTACCTTTCACGTTGTTCGCCTTGTTCGGTTTTGTGCGTGTACGCGCTGCATAAGCCCGCCAAGGGGCATCGCACCGCCCGGTATCGGCGCGGCAGGCTGGGCACTTGAGCGAAAAAATGAAATGGGGGGGAAAGTCGCTGCTCTTCCACAAATTGGTGGGGCAGCGCATGGCGTCTAATCTGCCTCGTGCACTCCGAGTGCCGCCGCAAACGGCGGACGCGGCAGGTACCGCGATCAGACGGATCGCCGCGCAGGACGCGGGCTCAAAAAAAAGAAGCCCACGCGCGGGGTGCTCGTAGGCTTTCAGGACTGCTGTGAAGGGACCGGCTGTACCCGGACCCGAACCGGGAATATAAACCCGCTTACATGAGGTGTAAATCGCGTTTCTATCAGGGATTCCCCTGATGGCGGGTGTAACGTATGGCGCACATGACTGCCAAAAGTGATGGTCCGACTCACTTTTGTACTTGTCGATGATTTACGGACGATACCCGCAAACCTTTAGCTGGCGCGGGCTGCGGGACGCGCCTCCGGCTACCGCCTGCAAGCTCGCGAGCAAAAGTGCTACCCGAATCAGAAGCATCACGCAATCGGTGAAATAGAGCAAATCCTCTAGGCCCAGCATCACCGGGGCTTCGTCAACGCTTGTAAAACTTTGTTACTCTCCCACCTGAAGTATTCCCCTTCTCTCCTGGCAGTGCCGCCACGCCGGCGCAGTTGGGCAGCGTTCGCCACTTTCGTGAAACGCTTGTCTGCTGCAATGATGGTGGCACGTCCCAGCGCCGGTTCCGAGAGCGAATGTTTCAATTCTCGCCGCCGTCGGCCTGGCCGGAACGTCACTTTTAGAGCGACGCCGCCCACAGGCCCCGACCATCGGACCGTTGTCAGCCGCCAGAACCCTCGCGGGCTCTTCCGGAGAAGTTGTGAAGAAGGAAATCAAGGCTCCCAGACCCAGCAGAAAGCTGCAGCAGTTGCAGTTCGCCGCGCACAGCGCCAGCCGCGCCGCGGTGGTTGTCCACCTGTCGAACGGCACGCGTCTCAACGGCGTGGTGCTGGCGTCGGACAACTACATGATCCTGCTGGGGCGTTCCGCGGAAGATGCCACCCCCACGCTGATCTACAAGCGCGCCATCACGGTGGTGACGCCCGCCCATGGCGCGGGCGAGGCCACGGCCATGCTGGACGCCGAGGCGTCGCCGGACTTCGTGCGCCTGTTCATCCCGCGCACCCGCAAGCGCCGCTGAGCGGCCCGGCCGGCGGCCGCCCCCAAGTGCGCGCCCCTATATATATAGCGCCGCGCGGGTGGCGCGCCGATGGCCCGGCCAAGCTGCCTGCACACGTTTTGCCTGCGCCCGCAACGCGCGCAAAAGTCACTCTAAAGTCTTCTCACCCACGGTCGATAACCTTTGCAACGGAGGCACTCTACGCCCTGCAACGCAGGCAGCCAACGTTACGGCAACTGCCGGAATGCCTAAAACATTGCAAATAGGAGTCGTACCATGGCGCAAGTCATCAACACCAACATTCTGTCGCTGCAAACGCAGAGCAACCTGAACACGTCGCAATCGTCGCTGAACACCGCAATCCAACGCCTGTCGTCGGGTCTGCGCATCAACAGCGCCAAGGACGACGCAGCTGGCCAAGCCATTGCCAACCGCTTCACCGCCAACATCAAGGGCCTGACGCAAGCTTCGCGCAACGCCAACGACGGTATCTCGATCTCGCAGACGACCGAAGGCGCGCTGACCGAAGTCAACAACAACCTGCAACGTATCCGTGAACTGTCGGTGCAAGCCGCCAACGGCACGAACTCGCAGTCGGACCTGAAGTCGGTCCAGGACGAAATCGCACAACGTCTGGCTGAAATCGACCGCGTGTCGGCCCAAACGCAATTCAACGGCGTGAAGGTTCTGGCCAAGGATCAGAAGATGACGATCCAGGTTGGCGCCAACGACAGCGAAACGATCTCGATCGACCTGAAGGAAATCACCTCGAAGACCCTGGGCGCCATGGGCTTCAACGTGAACGGCCCGCAAGGCGGCGTGACCGCTGTGACCGCTGGCGACAAGGCCGTGACCGACGTGTTCGGCGCTGGCGCAACCGCCGCTGCCGACGCTACCACCGCCAACACGACGGCTGCCCTGCGCACCGCCCTGGGCGTGTCGACCAACACGGGCGCTACCGCCTCGCTGGTCAAGGACAGCAACGGCAAGCTGTTCATGCAAGTGGCCCTGACCACGGCAACGAACGCTGCCGACGTCAAGGCACTGAACGCCAAGAACCTGGACGACACGCAAGCCAACGTGTACATCGCCATCGACTCGTCGATGGGCACGCTGAACACGACGACCGGTGTGGTTGCCATCAAGGCCGCCACGACGACGTCGGCTGTCACCAACGCTGCCACGGCCAACCCGCTGGCAACGCTGGACAAGGCCCTGGCTTCGGTCGACGCCCTGCGCTCCTCGCTGGGTGCCGTGCAGAACCGCTTCGAATCCGCGATCAACAACCTGAGCACGACGATCAACAACCTGTCGGCCTCGCGTTCGCGCATCGAAGACGCAGACTACGCAACGGAAGTGTCGAACATGACCCGCGCGAACATCCTGCAACAAGCTGGTACGTCGGTGCTGTCGCAAGCCAACCAGACCACGCAAAACGTGCTCTCGCTGCTGCGTTAATCGCCGCGCCGCAGAAAACCGGGCCGCAAGGCCCGGTTTTTTTGCCGGAGTGTTTTGCAGGCAGACCACTGCCTGCAAAACATTTCAACCGTAGTGTTATCCCTGCCCTACCGGACGGAGCTGACCATGGCATCCACCCAACCCGTTTCCATCCCGGCGGCACGCATTCCCGCCGAACCCGCCGTCACCCACGCCCCCGCGCCCGCCGCGGCGGCCGTGACCGCCGGTGCCGTCCGGCCGGCCGCCGCCGCCCAGGACATGGGTGGCCGCACCGGCCCGGGCGACATGACGGCCGCCGTCGACGAACTGGTCGACGTGCTCAAGACCACCTCCATCGGCCTGCGGTTCGAAATCGACGACACCACGCACCGCGTGATCACCAAGGTCGTGGACAAGGAAACCGGCGAACTGATCCGCCAGTTGCCCAGTGAAGAGGTGCTGCGCTTCGCGCGCGCCATCGACAAGCTCCAGGGGCTGTTCGTCAGCCAGGCAGTCTGATTCCTCGCAACCCGTCAGTTGAAGCACAACAAAAACAGGTAAAAGAACATGGCAGCGATCTCGAACATCGGCGTAGGCTCCAATCTCCAGCTTGGCGATCTGCTCGACAAGCTGGAAGCGAGCGAGAACACCCGGCTGGACGCCATCAACACCCAGGCCAAGAGCTACCAGGCCAAGCTGAGCGGCTACGGCACCGTCAAGAGCGTGCTGGACGCCTACGCGGCCGCCGCCAAGACGCTGGCCAACGCCCAGACCTACAGCGCCGTGACCGCCAAGGTGGGCAGCGACAGCGTGCTGACGGCCACCAACGACGCCACGGCCGTGTCCGGCAAGTACACGGTCAACGTCACCTCGCTGGCCGCCGCGCAGAGCGTGGTCTCCAAGCAGGTGGCCGACCAGAAGGCCGCCATCGGCGGCGGCACCATCACGTTCGACTTTGGCGAGAACCTGGGCTCGGGCGGCACGCCCACCAGCACCAAGACCGTGACGATCGGCTCGGACACGTCGCTGCAAGGCATCCGCGACTCGATCAACAAGGCCGGCATCGGCGTGACGGCCAGCATCATCAACGACGGCAGCGGCACGCCCTACCGCCTGGTGCTGACGTCGGACCAGACCGGCACGAAGTCGGGCTTCAAGGTTTCCGCCAGCGACAGCGCCGTGGGTGACGTGGTCGCCTTCGACCCCACCCTGGCCACGCAGCCCAACGGCATGTCCGAGAAGGTCAAGGCCGCCAACGCCGCGCTGACGATCAACAACATCGCCGTCACGAGCCAGAGCAACACGATCTCCGAGGCCGCGCAGGGCGTCACGCTGAACCTGAAGAGCCTGGGCACCACCAGCCTCGACATGACGGTGGACACAGCGTCGATCAAGACCGCCGTGGCCGGCTTCGTGGCCGCGTACAACAACGTGCTGACCGCCGCCAAGACGCTGACCGCCTTCGACACCGACGCCGGCACCAAGGGCGCGCTCAACGGCGACGGCACGCTGCGCAACATCCAGGCCCGCATGCGCGCCATGCTGAACACGCCGATGTCCGACGGCAACGGCAAGACCATCACGCTTTCCGATATCGGCGTGGAGTTCTCGCTGGACAGCAGCAACAACGGCACGCTGAAGGTCAACGACGACAAGCTGTCCAAGACCATCACGAACAACATGGACAAGCTGAAGGCCGTGTTTGCCGGCGTGAACGGCGCTGCCGGCATCGGCAAGACCGTGACCGACTACAACGACTCGCTGAACGCCACCGGCGGCGCGCTGTCCGCGGCCACCGACGGCATCACGTCGACGCTGAAGGACCTGGAAGACAAGTACACGTTCACCCAGGACCAGATCACCGCGACGATGGACCGCTACCGCAAGCAGTTCACGCAGCTCGACCTGCTGGTCGCCCAGATGAACCAGACCAGCAGCTACCTGACGCAGCAGTTCTCGGCCCTCAACGGCAGCAGCACCAAGAAGTAATCCAACGGAGTCTCGCCATGTTCGCGCGCCAAGGTATCAACGCCTATGCCCAGGTCGGTGTCCAGACCGGGGTCATGAGTGCCAGCCCGCACAAGCTGATCGCCATGCTGTACGACGGCGCGCGCTCGGCCATCGCCCGGGCGAAGTTCCATATGGAAAACGGCGAGCTGGAAGCGCGCGGCAATGCAATCTCCAAGGCCATCAACATCATCGACAACGGCCTGCGCGCGGTGCTGGATCACGAGGCGGGCGGAGAGATCTCCGCCAGCCTCGAATCGCTGTACGAATACATGACCCGCCGCCTGATGCTGGCCAACCTGCGCAGCGACCCGGCCCTGCTGGCCGAAGTCGACACCCTGCTGGAAAACCTGGCCTCGGCCTGGGCGGCCATCGACCCGGCGGCCCCCGCCGACGCCATGCCGCACGAGCCGGCCGTGGCGGCCCAACCCGTTTTGCAGGACAACTGATGATGTTTGCCATGTCCCCCATCGTTCGCAGCTACGAAGAGCTGCTGGTGCTGTCCGAGCAGATGCTCGACGCCGCGCGCGCGTCGAACTGGGACGCGCTGGCCGACCTGCAGAAGGTCTACATGGCCGAAGTGGACCGCCTGCGCCTACTGGACCACAGCGCGCCGTTCACCGACGCCGAGCGCCTGCGCCGCTTCCAGCTGCTGGAGCGCATCCTGGCCCACGACGCCCGCATCCGCGACCTGACCATGCCGCGCCTGGCCGAACTGGGCGCCCTGCTCAACAATTCGCGCCGCAAGCTCGAACTTTCCACGGCCTACGGCGCCGTCTGACCCACGCGCCCCCGGGCCGACCGGGGCGCCGCGCGCGCGCGTAGCGCATCCGTTCCCATCGCTGACACGCGGCCATGACCGGCATCCAGATTCCTCCCAGCCTGATCCCGCATCAGGCCCCGGACCCGCAGCTATCGCGCCCGGCGCTGGCCATCGACAAGCTCGCCGCGCTGATGCCGGTGCCCGACGTGTCGCAGGGCGACGTGCAGTCGTCCACCGGCGAGACGGTGCAGGCGCGCCAGCCCGGCACGCTGACGCCGGGCGGCACCGACCCCCGGCTGGCCGGCCAGACCACCTCCACGCGCGAAACACTGAGCTTTGCCGCCAAGGCGATCCTGGACCTGTTCGAAGGCGGCGACGCCGCGCCGGCACGCCCCGGCGCGCCGCTGCTGGCCACCGCGCCGGCCGGCCAGCCCGGCGCCACGCAGGACCTGGCCAGCGCACTGGCGCGCTTTGTCGACCAGAGCGGGCTGTTCTATGAATCGCACCTGACGCAATGGGTCACGGGCCAGCGCCCGCTTGCCACGCTGCTGCAGGAGCCGCAGGCCACGCTGCGCAACCCCGCCCAGCCCCAGCCGCAAGGCCAGCCCGCTGCGACGCCATCGGCCCCGGCGCCGGCACCGGCTGCGCTGCTGCCCTACGGCGGTCCGTCCACGCCCAGCCCGATGGCGCCGCCCAGCGCGACGATCCTGGCCGAACTGACGCGGCCGGTCATCTATCCGCTGTCGACCGGCGTGCCCGCGCACGGCGACCCCGCCAAACCGGCCCAGCCGTCGCCGGGCAACGCGGCCACCGCGCAGGCACCACAGACGCCGTCCAGCCCCGCCGCCGAGCAGCGGCTGGCCGCCCATGCCAGCGCCGCCGCGCACGCCTACCAGCTCACGGCCGAGATCTCACACGAGGGCCACCATATCGCGCGCGCCCAGCATGCCGCCATCGTGGCGAGCTGGAACGCCCCCGACAACAGCGCCACCCAGCCGCAGCCCGACCGAGGCCCGCCGATCCATCCGTCCAGCGAGGGCGTGGTGCGCCAGCAGCTTGAACTGCTGGCCTCGCAGCAGTTTCGCGCGACGATCGACGCCTGGCCCGGCATGCCCGTCGACTGGGAAATCACACACCATCCGGACCACGTGGCCGAACGCGAAGCCGGCGGCGCGCCGGCCGCCGCCGCAAGCTGGAGCACGCGCCTGCGCCTGAACCTGCCGATGCTGGGCAGCGTCGATGCGGTGCTGACGCTGGGCGCCCACGGGCTCGAAGCACGGCTGGTCGCCGCCGACAGCGACGCCGCCGCGCGGCTGATCCAGGGCCGCGCCGATTTTCGCGCGCAACTGGAGGCACGCGGCATCGCGCTGCTGAACATGAACGTGTCGACCGAGGACGCCCCGTCGACGCCCACCGTCATCGCGCTGCCAGCATGAGCGACCACCCGTCCGACCGCGGCGCCGCCGTCGCCCTCTCCTACCAGTCCAGCGACAACGCCCCGCGCGTGGTGGCCAAGGGCTACGGCATGTCCGCCGAGGCCATCATCGCCCGCGCCCGCGAGGCCGGCGTCTACGTGCACGGATCGCCCGCGCTCGTCAATCTGCTGATGCAAGTGGACCTGGACAGCCAGATCCCGCCCCAGCTCTACGTGGCCGTGGCCGAACTGCTGGCGTGGCTGCACCGCATGGAAGCCGGCCCCGACGCGGCCAACCCGCTCGCCCTGACGCCGGCCTGACGCCCCCGGCCCCGACCGGTGGGGCCGATCCGCCACGCCGGCCGCGCTACCGGCCGAAATAGCCCTTTTTTTGCGTTGTGTTCGCGCCGTCGCCCCGCACGGCGGCTTGTTAATTTGTTGGCATGGGACCAGACCATCCATTAATGGATCGTCCGGGCGTCTGCAGGCCATCGAAAGACACAAGCAAATGAAAAGACAGCCAAGGGGAAGCGGATCGCACGCGCTGGAAGAAGCGTGGGCATTGTTCCGGATCGGCAACTATCAGGCCGCCTACGGCACGGCCGACCAGGCCGGCCGGCGCGGCGCGCCACCGGCGCAGGTGGAATACCTGAAGGGTTACTCGCTGCTGCTGCTGGACCGCGACGCCGAGGCCCTGCCGCTGGCCGAGCAGGCGCTGGCCAGGTGGCCCGACGACCTGGCCCTGCAGGGCCTGCTGGGCATGCTGCTGACCCGCCAGGACAATGCCCGCGACGCCCGGCCGCTGCTGGAACGCGCGCTGGTGGCCCGTCCGGACGACACGAACCTGCAGTTGTCGATGGCGCGCGTCCACACGATGATGAACGAGCGCCGCGCCGCGCAGGACCTTTACCAGCGTCTGGTCGAGGCCGATCCCACCAACTACATCGCGTTCGCCAACCTGGGCAACGAACGCCGCGCCAACGGCGACCCGGCCGGCGGCCTGCAGGCGTACCGCGTGGCCCGCTACGGCGATCCGTCGCTGGCAACCAACCGCTCCAACGTGCTGCTGGGCATGCTGAGCGCCGAAGACACCACCGCCCAGACGCTGCGCGCCGAGGCCGAGGACTTTGCCGCGATGCTGACGCGCGATGCCGTGCCCGCCACGGCGCCGCTGGGCAGCACGGCGCCGCGCATCCGCATCGGCTTCCTGTCCGCCGACCTGGGCTGGCACGCCATTGCCTACTTCCTGATCCCGCTGATCGCCAACATCGACCGCAACCGCTTCGATGTCTACCTGTTCCGCATGAACCGGAAGCACGACGTGCTGACCGAGAAGCTGGCGCAGTACGCCACGGCGATGATCGACGTGAGCACCCTGTCCACGCTGGACACCGTGCAGCGCATCCGCCGCGAGGACATCGACGTGATGGTCGACCTGGGCGGCTACACCGGCCAGTCGCCGCTGCTGGTGCTGGCGCACCGCGTGGCGCCGGTGCAGATGACGTGGCTGGGCTTTCCGGGCACCACCGGCATGCCGTCGATCGACTACCGGATCTCCGACTGGACCGGCGACCCGGCCGGCACGGAGAGCCACTACACCGAGACGCTGCTGCGCGCGCCGGTGTTCTGCGCGTTCCATCCGCTGGTCACCAGCCCGCTGCAGGTCTACGAGGACAAGTACCGCGTCAAGGACACTCCCGCGCTGCGCAACGGCTACATCACGTTCGGCTCGTGCAACGGGCTGACCAAGCTGAGCGACCTGACGCTGCGGCTCTGGTCCGCCGTGCTGGCCGCCTGCCCGGACAGCCGGCTGCTGATCGAGGCCCAGAACGTGGCCCGCGAAGGCGTGCGCGAGCTGTTCGAGGCCCGCCTGGCCGCGCACCGCATCGACCTGGACCGCGTGGAGCTGATCGACCGCGTGGCCGAGAACCAGTACGTGATGTACCACCGCATCGACATCGCGCTGGACGCCACGCCGTACACGGGCGGCACCACCACGTGCGATGCGCTGTGGATGGGCGTGCCCGTGGTGTCGCTGACCGGCCCGGCCTTCCACCAGCGCATCTCTGCCGTGTTCCTCAAGGACTGCGGGCTCGACCCGCTGATCTGCGAGGACGAGGCCGCGTACGTCAACGTGGCCTGCGAGCTGGCGTCCGACGTGGGCCGGCTCAACGAACTGCGCCTGTCGCTGCGCCAGCGCGTGGAGACCAGCGCGATGACCGACGCGCCGGCCTTCGCCGCGTGGTTCGAGCAGCAGGCCTACGCGCTGTCGCACGCGCGCAAGGGCCTGCCCGAGGCGATGCCCGCGCGCGAGCAGGGTGTCTACTTCGGCGGCACGTGGTACTCCACCACCGACATGGCGCTGAGCGTGGCCGCCCACATCGAGACGGGCCAGTACGACAAGCTGCACAACGTGCTGGAAAACCTCAGTTCCACGTGGTACCGCCACTGGATGGTCACCTACGGGCTGGCCGTCTACAAGTACCACATGGCGTCGCGCACCGAGGCCATCGACCTGCTGATCGAGGCCATCGGCCAGCGCCCGTACGCGCTGCCGCTGTACCGCCTGCTGGCCGCGTGGCTGGAAGAGAACGACTACGACAAGTCCGCGCTGGCCGGCCTGCTGGCCGAGCAGTTCGGCCTGGACCTGGCCACGCTCGAAGCCGGCCCCGTGCCCACCGCGTTCGAGATCGCCGGCATGAAGGTCGAGGTCGTGGACGCGCAGGAGGAGGCCGTCGCATGAAAGCCGTGATCCTGGCCGGTGGCCTTGGCACCCGCATTTCCGAGGAATCGCACCTGCGGCCGAAGCCGATGATCGAGATCGGCGGCAAGCCCATCCTGTGGCACATCATGAAGATGTACTCGGCGCACGGCGTCAACGAGTTCGTGATCTGCCTGGGCTACAAGGGCTACGTCATCAAGGAATACTTCGCCAACTACTTCCTGCACATGTCCGACGTCACGTTCGACATGTCCGGCAACCGCATGGAAGTGCACTGCCAGAAGGCAGAGCCGTGGCGCGTGACCCTGGTGGACACGGGCGAGGAATCGCAGACCGGCGGCCGCCTGCGCCGCGTGCGCGACTACCTGCCCGCCGGCGAGACGTTTTGCTTCACCTACGGCGACGGCGTGTCCGACATCGACATCAGTGCCGAGATTGCGTTCCACCGCCGCCACGGCCGCTGGGCCACCGTGGCCGCCGTGCAGCCCCCGGGCCGCTACGGCGCGCTGCAGCGCACGAACGAGGACATGGTCACCGGCTTTGCCGAAAAGCCCCGCGGCGACGGCGGCTGGATCAACGGCGGCTTCTTCGTGCTGCAGCCCGAGGTGCTCGACCTGATCGACGGCGACCACATCAGCTGGGAACAGGAGCCGATGGGCCGCCTGGCGCGCGAGGGCCACCTGCTGGCGTTCGAGCACGGCGGCTTCTGGCAGCCGATGGACACGCTGCGCGAGAAGAACCAGCTCGAACAGCTCTGGCAGACCGGCAAGGCGCCGTGGAAGGTCTGGTGATGGAGGCGCTCGCCGCTTACCACGGCCGGCGCGTGTTCGTGACCGGCCACACCGGCTTCAAGGGCGCGTGGCTGTCGATGTGGCTCGCGCGTGCCGGCGCCCGCGTCACCGGCTACGCGCTGGCCCCCGCCACCGAGCCCAACCTGTTCACGCTGGCCGATGTCGCCCGCGACCTGCACGCGCACCACGTCGCCGATATCCGCGACGCCGCGCGCCTGCAGCAGGCCATGCAGGCGGCCGAGCCCGAGATCGTGTTCCACCTGGCGGCCCAGCCGCTGGTGCGCGAAAGCTACCGCACGCCGGTCGATACGTGGTCGACCAACGTGATGGGCACCGTCAACGTGCTCGAAGCGGTGCGCGCCAGTCCATCGGTGCGCGCCGTGGTGGTCGTCACGACCGACAAGTGCTACGAGAACCGCGAATGGCTCTGGGGCTACCGCGAGACCGATCCGCTAGGCGGCCACGACCCCTACAGCGCCAGCAAGGCCGGCGCGGAGCTGGTCGTGGCGAGCTATCGCCGGGCGTTCCTGGCGTCGGCCGGCCAGCATCTGGCCAGCGCCCGCGCCGGCAACGTGATCGGCGGCGGCGACTGGTCGGCCGACCGGCTGATCCCCGATGCCGCGCGCGCCGCGGCGGCGGGCCAGCCGCTGCGCATCCGCCATCCGGAAGCCACGCGGCCGTGGCAGCACGTGCTGGAATCGCTGCACGGCTACCTGCTGCTCGGCACCCGGTTGCTCGGCGACGACGCGGCCGCCTTTGCCGACGCCTTCAACTTCGGCCCGGCCGCCAGCGACAACCGGCCCGTCCAGGCCGTGCTGGAAGGCTTGCAGCGTCACTGGCCGCAACTGCGCTGGGAACTCGATGCCGCGATGCGCGCGGCGGCGCCGCACGAGGCCGGCTATCTGTACCTGGATTCGTCGAAGGCCATGCGCACGCTCGGCTGGCAGCCGCGCTGGACGCTCGACCGCGCCCTGCTGGCCACGGCCGACTGGTACCGCCAGGTGCAGGCATCGCCCGCCCACGCGCGCGCCATCACCGAGGCCCAGATCGACGCGTTCGTCAGTCGCGATACTTGACGATGCGGGCCGGATTGCCAGCGATCACCGCGTAATCCGGCCACTCGCCCTTGAGCACGGTGCCGGCGCCCACCACGCAGCCCGTGCCGAGCACGGTGCCGTCCAGCAGCACGCAGTTCGCGCCGATCCAGCAGTCGTCGCCGATCACGATGCCGCCGCGCGACGGCATGAAGCGCTGCGCGATGATCGTACGTTCGCGCGAGCGGTACTCGTGGTTGGTCGGCGCCAGCGTGGTGTTGGCCGCGATCAGCACGCCCTCCCCCATCCGCACGCCATTGCCCGAGTAGATCACCACGCCCGAGTTCAGGTAGCAGCGCGGGCCGATTTCGACGTTGCCGTCGCCGCCCGCGAACTTGATCTTGACGAAGCTGTCGATGGTCACGTCGTCGCCCACGGCCACGTGGTTGCCGCGCACCGAGCGTTCGATGTCGGCCAGCGGCGAGATCTTTGCCAGCGTGGAGATGCGGTTCATGGTGTTCCTGCCTTGCTGTCTTGCAGCAGTCTGTCGGCGACGTGGCGCGCGAACGTCGCCATGCGCAACCGTTCGCCCTCGCCTTCGCCTTCTGCGTCGGTTTCATCGGCCCAGTGCCCCGAGCCGAACGTGTAGGCCGCTTCCGCGGGCCGGTGCGTGCCGAGCGATACCGGCACGTCGCGCCCGCTGGCCTGCGCGGCCACGCCGGCGCACAGCCGCGCCAGCGCGTCCATGCGCCACGGCTGGCCGGAGACGTGCGTCACGGGCGGCAGGTGGCCCTGCAGCCCCTGGACGACCGCCGCCGCCAGCCGCTCCAGCGAGACGTAGCAGCGCACCGGCGAGCCGTCGGACAGCAGCCGCACCGCGCCGTCGCGCAGCGCCTGCTGCATGAAGTCGAACGGTGCCAGCGTCCAGCGGTTGAACGTCGACCAGTCGGCCGGCGTGCCGAACAGATTGGCCGGGCGAATCACGGTGGTGCGAAACGGCTGCGCGCGCAGCAGGTGCTCGGCCAGCAGATGGGTCAGGCCGTAGTCGTTGGCCGGCACCGGCTCGGCGGTCTCGTCGAGCCGGCCGGCCGGGCGGCCGAATACGTGGAACGTGGACAGGTAGACCACGTGACCGACCTGCGCGTCGCGCAACCGGCCGGCCAGCGCGCGCGTGGCGGTCACGTTGGCCGTGAACGCGGCCAGCGGGTCCTGCCGGCACAGCACCTCGTTGGCGGCGGCGGCATGGACGCAGGCGTCGATGCCGGCGGGCAGCGCGGGCAGGCGGTCGGGCCGCAGCAGATCGAACGGCAGGTCGTCATCGGCACGGCGGCCGGCGGTCAGCACGGTCATTCCGGCCTGGCGCAGGACGTCGCGGATGGCGCCGCCCGCGTAGCCCGATGCACCGGTCAGCAAGACGGTCGGCATGGCGGTTCAGGAAAAGTCGGTGTGGGCCAGGTACGCGGCCAGCGACGGGTGTGCGGTGTCGCGCGGCGACAGGATCGGCGTGGCGCCGGCCAGCGCGGGCGCACCGTCCCACCAGTCGATGCCGACGTCGTCCACATGGATGCCGGCGTCGGCCGCCGGCTCATGCACGCTGGAAACCAGGTACCAGAGCCGCGTGTCGTCGACATGGGCGGCAAAGCCGTGCGCGATGCCGCGCGGGATGTAGAGCATGGCCGGCACGTCGGCGCTGAGCATCAGGCTCAGGCTACGGCCAAAGGTGGGCGAGCCGCGCCGCAGGTCCACCAGCCCGTCGCGCGCGCGGCCGGTCAGGCAGCTCACCAGCTTGGCGTGGTCGTGCGGCGGCCGCTGGAAGTGCATGCCGCGGATCACGCCCGCGTGGGACGTCGACACGTACGATTCGGCAAACGCGGTCTCCAGCCCCTGGGCGGCCAGCGTGGGCGCGTGGAACAGCTTCATGAAGTCGCCCCGCGCGTCGCCCAGGCGGGCGCCGTGCAGCAGAAAGCAGCCGGGCAGCGCCAGCGCCTCGCACTGCATGGTCAGAACCCGACGCCGAAGAACTGTTCGAGCTTCTCGCCCACGAAGTCGAGCATCGACTCCGACAGCCCCGGATAGATGCCCAGCCAGAACGTGTCGTTCATGACGATGTCCGAGTTGGTCAGGTCGCCCACCACGCGGTAGTTGCGGCCGATCATGTACGGCTGGCGCGTCAGGTTGCCCGCGAACAGCAGCCGCGTGCCGATGCGGTACTGGTCCAGGTAGGTGACCACGTCGGTGCGGCGCACGTTGGCCTCGGGCCGCAGCGTCACCGGGAAGCCGAACCACGACGGGTCCGAGTTCGGCGTGGCTTCCGGCAGGATCAGCATCTCGCTGCAGGCGGCCAGGCGCTCGCGCAGGAAGCCGAAGTTGTGGCGGCGCGCGGCGATGAAGCCCTCGGCGCGGTCGATCTGCGCCAGGCCGCAGGCGGCCTGCATGTCGGTGATCTTGAGGTTGTAGCCCAGGTGCGAGTACGTGTACTTGTGGTCGTAGCCCTCGGGCAGGTTACCGAGCTTCCAGCAGAAGCGCCGGTTGCAGGTGTTGTCCTTGCCCGGCGGGCAGTAGCAGTCGCGGCCCCAGTCGCGGAACGACTCGGCGATGGTCTTCAGCGCGTGGTTGTTCGTGAACACCGCGCCGCCCTCGCCCATCGTGATGTGGTGGGCCGGGTAGAAGCTCAGCGTGCCGATGTCGCCGAACGTGCCGACCAGCTGGCCGTTGTAGGTGGCGCCCAGCGCGTCGCAGCAGTCCTCCACCAGCCAGAGGTTGTACTTGCGGCACAGCGCCGTCACCACTTCCAGGTTGAACGGGTTGCCCAGCGTGTGGGCCAGCATGATCGCCTTGGTGCGCGGCGTGATGGCGGCCTCGATGCGGCTGGCGTCCACGTTGTACGTGCCCAGTTCCACATCGACGAACACCGGCACGGCGCCGCACTGCAGGATCGGGTTGACCGTGGTCGGAAAGCCAGCAGCCACGCCGATCACCTCGTCGCCGGGGCGGATGGCGCGATCGCCCAGGCGCGGCGACGTCAGCGTGGCAAACGCCACCAGGTTGGCCGACGAGCCCGAGTTGACCGTCAGCACGTGCTTCACGCCCAGCAGTTGGCCCAGCCGCTGCTCGAACGCGTCGTTGAAGCGGCCCGTGGTCAGCCAGGCGTCCAGCGACGCCTCGACCATCGCCTTCATTTCCGGGGCGCCCACCACCTTGCCCGACGGCGGGATGACGGTTTCACCGGGCCGGAAGCCCGGCGTCTCGCTCTGGACCAGTGCCGCGTACTCTTCGACGAGACCGGCAATCTTTGCGCGTAGAGATTCTTTGCTCATTCCCATGACTCATGCTGGCCTGCCCCGGCATGGTGGGCAGGTCCGTTGTAGTAGCGGATCAGGCGGCGGCCACGGCCTCGGCCGCGAACGCGTCCATGGCCTTGACGACTGCCGCGGGGTTGTCGTGGATCAGGTCGTGGCCGCCGGCCACCTGCTGCACGCCAATCCCCCGGCGGCGCAGCGCGGCCAGGTCTTCCTTGTCCAGGCAGCACGCCACCTTGGCGGTGCGGCGCGGCGGATGCATCGGCACGTCGCCGGTCAGCACCTGCACCGGCGTGGGCAGGTCGTCCAGCAGGTGCCAGTAGGTGCGCTCGGTCAGCGCGTGCTCGGTGACGCCGTAGATTTCCCAGGCAAAGCGGCGCACGTGCTGGTTGTCGGGGTCGCCGGCAATGGCGCCGCGCAGGAACTGGTGGTTGTGCCAGAGCTTCTTCGCCTCGAACGGCGTGTCCAGCAGCAGCACGCCCCGGCAGCGGCCGTTGTCGCGCGCCATCGCCAGGCCCACCGCGCCGCCAAAGCTGACGCCCACGATGCGGTAGTCGCCGTCGATGGCCTGGTCGATGGCCGGGCGCAGCTCGCGCGCGAACCCTTCGGCCGAGTAGTCGGCCGGGCACCACGACGCACCCGAGCCCGGCAGATCGGCAAAGACCAGGTTGACGCCGGGCGCGGCGGCCTCGAAGTCCTTCACGCCATCGATCGAGCCCAGCGAGCCATGCAGCACCACCCAGGTGGGCGCGCCGGCCTTCCACTGCTGCGGCAGCCGCAGCCGGACGATGCCGCTGGCACCGGCCACGATGCGCTCGCCCTTGGTGGTGGCGCGCATCTTGTGGATCATCGCGGCCTTGTGCTGCGCGAGCTTGTCCAGCGCGGGGCCGCCTTCGTTCATGATCCAGCCGATGCTGGCTTCCACTTCCTCTTTCGGCCAGTCCCACCAGCGCAGCGCCTGCAGCCGGGCGCTGGTGGCCTCGTCGAAGCGGCGCTTGACGAACTGGGCAGGATTGCCGGCCCAGACCTCGTAGGCGCCCACGTCGCGCGACACCACCGAGCCGGCGCCGATCACCGCGCCGTCGCCAATCGTCACGCCCGACAGGATCACCGAATGCGCGCCGATCCAGACGTCGTTGCCGATGCTGACCCCGCCGCGCGTGGACGAGAAGTCCGGCACGGGCCGGGCCGGCCGGAACAGCGTGCCGAAGTTGGGCGCCGTGAACGGGTAGATCGTGTGCCAGTCGTGACGGTGGTAGCTGCCCAGGATGACCTTGACGTCGTGCGCGATCGTGCAATAGCGGCCCACGCGCAGCCGCGCCGGCTGGTCCGCCTGGTTGTGCGGGAACACGGCCGGCACGCCGTAGCTGAAGTCGCCGATGTCGTACAGGTCGGGCCGGTGCAGCCCGATGGCGGTGAACTGCAGGTGGTTCACGCCGTGCCGGATCGTCAGGTCCAGATGGCGGGCACCCACATGGCCGGGCCGGTTCGCCAGGATCTGCCGCGCGATGTCGGCCGCCTGGGCGGGGTTGCCCTGCACCCAGGCGTTGGCCGCGAGCTGCATGGCATCGTCAACCGTCATGTTCTGTGTCGCCATGGCGTTCCTTCTGTGCTCTGGAAATCCGTACTGCTGCCGTGCCGCGCGGGCTTACACCGGCATGTTCATCATTTCCTGGTACGCCGCCGCCAGGCGGTTGCGTACCTGGACGGCCGTCTGGAACGAAATGTTGGCCTTCTGCATGTCGATCATCACGTCGTTCAGCGACACGCCGGGCTTGCCCACTTCAAATGCCTCGGCCTGGCCGTAGGCGCGTTCCTGGCTGGTGTTCAGCCGTTGCAGCGATCGTTGCAGCTCGCCGGCAAAGCCGGACGTGGACGCCGCCGCCGTGGCCTGGGACGCGGTGCCGCCGCCAGCCACCTGCGCAAGGCCGCGCAGTTGCTGGAGCATGCCTTCGATAGAGGAAATGGTCATGGCTCGTACAGGTTGGATGAAGGGGAGACAGGGGGAAATGCGACCTGAAGTCGCCCAACGTGCCTAAAACGTCACGTCCGTCCCTGTTTCAGCCCTCGCACTGTACTGGCGGCCCGCCTCCTCCCAAAGGCTGAAATCGGCGGGAAAACATGGCCTATTCAGCCGATTGTCCATCAGCCGTCTGACCGATCATCGCTACCGTGCCGGATCTGGCGGTTCGCCGCGTTTTTGCCTTACCGCCCACGGCCAGGGAACATCAACTATCGCGGGGAGTGCGCGTGTTTTGTCTGCAGCGTAATGTGAGCCGTGCCGGAATGATTAACGGCAGCGAAGGCCAGAGTGGTAAGGGCAGGGTATGCCCGGCCAAGCCGGAGATGCGCGCATGAACGCGGCCGCCACCCTGCCGAACGGCGCGGCCCTGGTCGAAAAACTCAAGGGCAACCCGCGCCTGCCGCTGATGCTGGGCGGCGCGGCGCTGGTTGCCGCCATCGCCGTGGGCGTGATGTGGTCGCGCCAGCCCGACTACAAGGTCCTGTACACGAACCTGTCCGAACGCGACGGCGGCGCGGTGATCCAGTCGCTGCAGCAGATGAACGTCCCGTACAAGTTCGCCGAAGGCGGCGGTGCGGTGATGGTGCCGGCCGACAAGGTGGCCGAGACGCGCCTGCGCCTGGCCAGCCAGGGCCTGCCCAAGAGCGGCACCACGGGCATGGAACTGATGGACAACCAGAAGTTCGGCATCAGCCAGTTTGCCGAGCAGGTGAACTACCAGCGCGGCCTGGAAGGCGAGCTGGCCCGTTCGATCGAATCCATCGGCGCCGTGCAGTCGGCCCGCGTGCACCTGGCCATCCCCAAGCCCACGCTGTTCGTGCGCGAGCGCCAGAAGCCCACCGCGTCGGTGGTGCTGCAGCTCTACCCGGGCCGCGCCGTCGATGAAGGCCAGGTGGCCGCCATCACACACCTGGTGTCGTCCAGCGTGCCGGAACTGACGCCCAAGTCCATTTCCATCGTCGACCAGCACGGCAACCTGCTGTCGGGCAGCAACGACCGCTCGATGGACGCCACCCAGCTCAAGTTCGTGCAGCAGGTGGAACAGGCGTACGTGAAGCGCGTGGAATCGATCCTGCTGCCGATCCTGGGCAAGGACAACGTCCACGCCCAGGTCACGGCCGACATCGATTTCTCGTCGGTCGAGCACACCGACGAAAGCTTCAAGCCGAACCAGGACCCGACCAAGGCCGCCATCCGCAGCCAGCAGACCAGCGAATCGAACCAGCAGGGCGGCTCGGCCGTCGGCGGCGTGCCCGGCGCGCTGTCGAACCAGCCGCCCGCCGCCGCCGTGGCCCCGGTGACCACGCCGCAGCCGCCGCGCCAGCCCGGCCAGCCGAACCCGCCGGCCCAGGCGCAGGCCAACCAGGCCACGCAGACGGCCGAGAAGACCGGCCCGAGCAGCAACCGCCGCGACGCCACCACCAACTACGAGCTGGACCGCACCGTGCGCCACGTGCAGCAGGCCCCGGGCGGTGTCAAGCGCCTGTCGGTGGCCGTGGTCGTGAACTACCGCAGCAAGGTGGACGCCAAGGGCAAGCCGGTCACCGAGGCGCTGACCGCCAAGGAACTGGCCCAGATCGAGAACCTGACCAAGGAAGCGATGGGCTTTTCCGCCGAGCGCGGCGATTCGCTGAACGTGGTCAACAGCCCGTTCACGGCCGAGAACAACAAGGAACCGGAACTGCCGCTCTGGAAGCAGCCGCAGATGATCGACCTGGCCAAGACCGGCGTTGGCTACCTGCTGCTGGCCCTGCTGGCGATGTTCCTGTGGTTCAAGGTGGCGCGTCCGGTGCTGCGCAAGTACACCGCGCCGCCGCTGCCGCCCACGATCGACACCGCGGACGCCGCCGCAGCGGACGCCGCGCTGCCGCCGCCGGAAGAGGAAACCAATCCGGAAGTGCTGCGCCTGGCGGCCAAATACGAAAGCGATCTCGCCCTGGTGCGCGACGCCGCGCAACGCGACCCGCGCCTGGTCGCCAGCGTAATCAAGACCTGGATGGCAAATGACGAAGGCTAACAAGGGAGCGCCCGAGAAGGGCCTGCAGAAGAGCGCCATCCTGATGATGGCGGTGGGCGAGGATTCGGCCGCCGAGGTCTTCAAGCATCTGTCGCCGCGCGAAGTGCAGCAGCTGGGCTCGGCCATGGCCAACCTGTCGGCCGTGACCCGCGAGGAAATGGCCGAGGTGCTGGCCGAGTTCCGCGGCGAGACCGAGCAGTACCTGGCGCTGAACGTGGACTCCAGCTCGTTCATCAAGAGCGTGCTGAACAAGGCGCTGGGCGAGGAACGCGCGCTGTCCGTGATCGAGGACATCCTGGAAGCCCGCGACCCGGGCGGCGGCATCGACTCGCTGAACTGGATGGAAGCCACGTCGGTGGCCGAGCTGATCAAGGACGAGCACCCGCAGATCATCGCCACGATCCTGATCCACCTGGACCGCCAGAAGTCGTCCGAGGTGCTGGGCTTCTTCACCGAGCGCCTGCGCAACGACGTGGTGCTGCGTATTGCCACGTTCGGCGGCGTGCAGCCGGGCGCGCTGCAGGAGCTGACCGACGTGCTGACCAAGCTGCTGGCGGGCCAGAGCCTGAAGCGCAGCCGCATGGGCGGCGTACGCACGGCGGCCGAGATCATCAACCTGATGAGCACGGCCCACGAGGAAGCGGTCATCGACGGCGTGCGCACGCACGACGCCGACCTGGCACAGAAGATCATCGACGAGATGTTCCTGTTCGAGAACCTGCTGGAAGTGGACGACCGCGGCATCCAGCGCGTGCTCAAGGAAATCGCCACCGAATCGCTCATCGTCGCGCTCAAGGGCGCGCCGCAGGAGCTGCGCGACAAGTTCATCCGCAACATGTCGACCCGGGCCGGCGAGATGCTGCGCGAGGACCTGGACGCGCTGGGTCCGGTGCGCGTGTCGCAGGTGGAGGCCGAGCAGAAGGCCATCCTGCAGGTGGTGAGACGCCTGGCCGAGGCCGGCGAAATCCAGATTGGCGGAGGCGACGATGCCTACGTTTGAACGCGGCTTTGCCGCAGGCCGCGGCCCGGGCCGCGGCGACCCGGGGTTCTTCGGCGCGCCGGCGGCGCCCGGCAGCGGCCAAGGCGGCCGCACGCCGGACCGGTCCGACATGCACGACATGCGCGACGCGGGCGGCACGCCGCAGGCGCCGCGCGGCCTCGGCAACCTGCATCGCAGCGACGAAGGCTTCCAGGGCTTCGAGCCGCCCGGGCGCCGCCACACCGGCGGCGACGCCTGGAAGCGCTGGCAGCCCGAATCGCTCGACCCGCGCGACGCCCTGAAGAAGGTGCTGGCCGCGCAGTTGCCGGTGGAGCCGCCGCCCCCGCCGCCGATCGACTTCGCCGCGCTCGACGCCATGCGCGACGGCGCCCGCAAGGAAGGCTACGCCCAGGGCTACACGCAGGGCCAGACGCAGGGCTACGGCGACGGCCACCGCGAAGGCTACGCGCGCGGCCTCGAATCGGCCCGCAGCGAAGCGGCCCGGCTGCAGGAGCTGGCCGGCAACTTCCGCGACGCGCTGGGCCGCGTCGACACCGAGATTGCCGATGCGCTGATCTCGCTGGCGCTGGACGTGGCGCGCCAACTGGTGCGCAAGACGATGGAAATCGACCCCGCCGCGCTGGTGCCCGCCGCGCGCGAACTGATCAACGCCGAGCCGCCGCTGTCTGGCGCGCCGTGCCTGCTGCTCAATCCCGACGATGTCGCGCTGGTGGAAACTCACCTGCAGGGCGAACTCCAGGCCGCCGGCTGGACGCTGCGCGCCGACCCCGCCGTGGCACGTGGCGGCTGCATCGCCAGCGCGGCCAGCGGCGAACTGGACGGCACGCTGGCCACGCGCTGGGAGCGCGTGATCAAGGCGCTGGGCCGCAACGACCCGTGGGAGCCGCCCCATGCATGACACCCCGGCCGCCGCACCCGCCCCCGACGCCGCCGCCGCGCACACCGGCCGCTGGCGCGACGCGCTGGCGTCCGCGTCGTCGAGCATCGCCGAGATCGACAGCAAGCGCACCTGTGGCCGCCTGACGCGCGCCGCCGGGCTGGTGCTGGAAGCCGTGGGCCTGCGCATGCCCGTGGGCAGCGACTGTCTGATAGAACTGCCGGCGGGCCAGCATTCGCATGGCGGGCCGCGCACGGCCGAGGCCGAAGTGGTGGGCTTTGGCGCCGACCGCCTCTACCTGATGCCGCAATCCGACGTGGCCGGCCTGGTGCCGGGCGCGCGCGTCTATCCGCTGGAACCGTCGCCGCTGCCCAAGGGCGTCAGCGCGCCGCGCGAGCCGGGCTCCAAGCGGCTGCCCGTGGGCGACGGCCTGCTGGGCCGCGTGCTCGACGCCGCCGGCCGTCCGCTCGATGGTCTGGGCCCGATCACGGCCGCCAGCGAGGTGCCGCTGTCGGGCGCCCAGATCAACCCGCTGATGCGCGCGCCGATCGAAACGGTGCTGGACACCGGCGTGCGCGCCATCAACGGCATGCTGACCGTGGGCCGCGGCCAGCGCATGGGCCTGTTCGCGGGCTCGGGCGTGGGCAAGTCGGTGCTGCTGGGCATGATGGCGCGCTACACGAACGCCGACGTGATCGTCGTCGGCCTGATCGGCGAGCGCGGCCGCGAAGTGAAGGAATTCATCGAGAACATCCTGGGCGAGGAAGGCCGCAAGCGGTCCGTGGTGGTGGCGGCGCCGGCCGACTGCTCGCCGCTGCTGCGCATGCAGGGCGCGGCCTACGCCACGCGGCTGGCCGAGTACTTCCGCGACAAGGGCCAGCACGTGCTGCTGATCATGGATTCGCTGACCCGCTACGCGATGGCCCAGCGCGAGATTGCGCTGGCCATCGGCGAGCCGCCCGCCACCAAGGGCTACCCGCCGTCGGTGTTCGCCAAGCTGCCGACGCTGGTGGAACGCACCGGCAACGGCCCCGAAGGCGGCGGATCGATCACCGCGTTCTACACGGTGCTGACCGAGGGCGACGACCAGCAGGACCCGATCGCCGACTCGGCCCGCGCCATCCTGGACGGCCATATCGTGCTGTCCCGCAGCCTGGCCGAGGCCGGCCACTACCCGGCCATTGACGTGGAAGCGTCGATCAGCCGCGCCATGACCGCGCTGATCGAGCCGCCGCAGTTTGCCTCCGTGCGGCGGTTCAAGCAGTTGATGTCGCGCTACCAGCGCAATCGCGACCTGATCAGCGTCGGCGCCTACGTGCCCGGCAACGACCCGGAGCTGGACCTCGCGATCCGCCTGCATCCGCGCATGGAGGCATTCCTGCAGCAGGACATCCACGAGCGCGCCGACTACGAGGCGTCGATTGCCCAGCTGCACGCGACCATCGGAGCAACCCACCATGGCTAAGACTTCGCCGCTGAACACGCTGGCCGACATCGCCCAGGACAACACGGACAAGGCCGCGCGCGAGCTGGGCCGCCTGCAGGGGCTGCGCACGCAGGCCGAGCAGCAACTGCACGCGCTGACCGAGTACCGCCACGAGTACCGCGCGCGCATGCAGGCGATTGCCGCCGAGGGCATGACGTCCAGCCGCTGGCAGGATTTCTCGCGCTTCCTGGATTCGCTGGACCACGCCATCCGCCAGCAGACCGCCACGCTGGCCAAGGCCGAGGCCGACCTGCTGGCCGGCCGCACCCACTGGCAGCAGCAGAAGCGCCGCCAGAACTCGTTCGACACGCTGATCACGCGCGCCGAGGTGCGCGAGCAGCAGGTAGCCACGCGCCGCGAACAGCGCGCCAACGACGAATACGCCGCCCGCATCGCCCGCCAGCCGGCAAGCGGCCACAACTGACCTGCCCCATACCACCATGATCGATATCAGCCAGTTGGCCGGCAACGCCGCCGCAGCCCTGAACAGCCTCAAGTCGCCGGACGCCGGCGGCAAGGGCACCGATGCCAACCTGTTCAAGGACACGCTGACCCGCGCGCGCCAGGACGGCCAGCCGGCCGCCCAGCAGGCCAAGGTGCCCGCCAGGGACAGCAAGCCCGACGCCGGGCAGAACACCCAGAAGCCCCAGCCCGAACAGGCCGGCACGAACAACGCGCTGCCCAAGCAGGACGACGCCAAGGTGGCGAAGAAGGATGGCGCGGCCGATACGGCTGACGCTGCCGACCCCGAGACGGCCGACAAGGACGACACGGCCACGGCCAGCGCCGACGCCGCCGCCGTGGCCGCCGCACTGGCCGCCGCCGCGCTGCTGGCCCCGCTGCCCAATCCGCAGCAGGCCCAGCCCACCGGCACCGGCGCCGATGGCACCGCGCTGACCGGCCTGCCGGGACTGCCCGGCCAGCCTGCCGCCACGGCACCCGCCACCGCAGCCAACGCCGCGCCGGCCGCCGCACCGGACGCCGCCGCGCTGCAGGCGCAGGTGGACGCCAACGTGCCGGCCGGCATCGTCACGGAAGCCCCCAAGGGCAGCGTGCCGAACGCGGGCGACACGCTGGCGCTGATCGCCCAGCAACGCGCCGCGCTGCAGAACGCCTCGCCGACCACGGCCGACAAGCTGGCCGCCGCGGCCACCACCGCCGCACCCGCGCAGGGCGCGCCGCAGCACGCAGGCGGCCAGGGCGCCGGCCAGCAGCAGGGCAACCTCGGCCAGTCGAACCAGCCGGCGCCGACCATCGCGGACAACACGCAGGCTGCTCCGTCGACCCAGCCGTCCGCCACGCCGTTCGCCGCCGCACAGGCCGCCGCCCGCACCGGCGAGGCGGCTGACACGGGCGCCACCAACAGCAGCAGCGCCGCCACGCTGGCATCCGCCCTGGCGGCGGCCCAGGCCCCGAACCACGCCGGCCATGCCAGCGCCGCCGCCGCAGCAGCCCGCCCGGTCATCGCGCCGAACGTCGGCGACAGCCAGTGGTCGCAGGCGCTGGGCCAGCAGATGGTGCGCCTGTCGACGCAAGGCAACCAGACCGCCGAGCTGGACCTGAACCCGCCCAACCTGGGCCCGCTGAAGGTGGTGCTGAACGTGGTCAACGACCAGGCCCAGGCCCTGTTCGTATCGCCCCACCAGGCCGTGCGCGCCGCCGTGGAAGCGGCGCTGCCTCAACTGCGCACGTCGATGGCCGAAGCCGGCATCCAGCTCGGCCAGACCTCGGTGGGCGCCGACGGCTTTGCCCAGGCCAACTCGGGCGGCCAGCAACAGCAGCCGCAACGCCAGGCCAGCGGCAGCAGCTTTGGCCAGACCACGGGCTTCGGCAACGAACCAGCCACCCCGGTCGCCGCCACCCCCCGCACCCCGCGCCCGCTGGCACGGGGCGAGGTGGATACGTTCGCTTGAGTCGGTACATGGCGACGTATCGCAACGTCGCCGGTTTGCTCCCCTCTCCTGCCATGCGGGAGAGGGCTTGGGGGTGAGGGCCAGCGGTCCAAACCGCGACACCCGCATCTTGGCATCTTGAGCGGCCTGCCCTCACCCCCGGCCCCTCTCCCGCGCGGGAGAGGGGAGCAAACCCTCAGCCCTTCAAGCCCCACCCGGAACTTCCCCCACCCCCGCATGGTCACTTGTGCGTCCCATCCACAAGCCGCCCCCGACCATGCCCGCACGCCGTCTCCTGCTCCTGGCAGCCCTTGCCATCGCCCCGCTTGCCCACGCTGCCGATGACGGCCCCGCCTACGGCCCGCAGCTCGAAGGTTTCGACTACCCCTACCCCGTCCAGCACTACCGCTTCACGTCGCAGGGCCAGCCGCTCGACATGGCGTTCATGGACATCCAGCCGGAAAAGCCAAACGGCCGCGCCGTGGTGCTGCTGCATGGCAAGAACTTCTGCGGCGCCACGTGGCAGGAGACGATCCGCGAACTGAGCGGTGCCGGCTACCGCGTGGTGGCGCCCGACCAGGTCGGCTTCTGCAAGTCGACCAAGCCGGCGCACTATCAGTACACGTTCCAGCAACTGGCGCGTAACACGCATGACCTGCTGGCATCGATCGGCATCCGCGACGTCACGGTGATGGGCCACTCCACCGGCGGGATGCTGGCGATGCGTTACGCGCTGATGTATCCGAAGGAGACCCGCCAGCTGGTGCTGGTCAACCCGATCGGGCTGGAGGACTGGAAGGCCAAGGGCGTGCCGCCGCTGTCAGTGGACCAGTGGTACGCCCGCGAGCTGAACACCACGGCCGACCGCATCCGCAACTACGAGAAATCCACGTACTACGTGAACCAGTGGAAGCCGGCGTACGAACCTTGGGTGCAGATGCTGGCCGGCATGTACCGCGGCCCCGGCAAGCAGATCGTCGCCTGGAACTCCGCGCTGCTGTACGACATGATCTACACCCAGCCCGTGGTCTACGAAATGGGCGCCATCCAGGCCCCCACGCTGCTGATGATCGGCGACAAGGACACCACGGCCATCGGCAAGGACGCCGCCCCGCCCGAGATCCAGCCCACGCTGGGCCGCTACCCCGAACTGGCCCAGCGCACGGCGAAGGCCATCCCGAACACGACGCTGGTGCAATTCCCCGAACTGGGCCACGCGCCGCAGATGCAGGACCCGGCGGCGTTCCACAAGGCGTTGCTGGAGGGGATGAAGGGCAGGTAGGGGCTGGCGCGTGACTTCCGGGGGGCCGTTACGACGGCGGCGGCATCCAGCGTGAAACAATCGCCATTCGCAACAAACGAAACGCTGCCCTTTGACATGACTTTCGACCTCTTCGACGCCCTTCCCACCGACCCCGACGCCGCGCCGGCCGCCGAGCCCCTGGCGCCCGGCGCGGTGGTGCTGCGCGGCTTTGCGCGCGAGGCCGGGCCGGCGCTGCTGGGCGCCGTGGGCGAAGTCAGCGCGGGCTCACCTTTCCGGCATCTGGTGACGCCGGGCGGGCTGCGGATGTCGGTGGCGATGACCAATTGCGGCGAGCGGGGGTGGGTGTCGGATCGCACGGGCTACCGCTACGATGGCGTCGATCCCGATTCGGGCCGGCCCTGGCCGCCGATGCCCGAGCCGTTCCGCCAACTGGCGCGCGATGCCGCCGCTGCGGCCGGGTATGCCGATTTCCGGCCCGACGCCTGCCTGATCAACCGCTACCTGCCCGGCACGCGGCTGTCGCTGCACCAGGATCGTGACGAGTTGGACCTGCGCGCGCCGATCGTGTCGGTGTCGCTGGGCCTGCCGGCCACGTTCCTCTGGGGCGGGCTGCGGCGGGCCGACGGGCCGGCGCGGGTGCGGCTGGCGCATGGCGACGTGGTGGTCTGGGGTGGCCCGTCGCGGCTGGTGTTCCATGGGATCGCGCCGCTGGCCGCAGGTGACCACCCACTGACCGGGGCCGAGCGCATCAACCTGACCTTCCGCAAGACGCGCTAGCGGGGTCACGCGGCAGTTGCCTGCCTGTCGAGACAATCCTACGATAGCGACTCAGCACTTCCGCTCATCAAACAAGACCCGCATCGACGGGCGCTCCGAGACAGATCCCGATGTCGATTACCCCCGGCCGTGCCGACGTGCGGCCCGGCGCCCCGCCGCCCCCTCCCCCGTCGCCCCCGCTTGCCGGCCGTCCCGCCGATTCGCTGCGCGCCGCCCTGCTGATCGGCGCCTGCATTGCCGCCGTCTGGATCGCCGGCAGTGCGCTGCATGCGCCGCCCGCACTGATCTGGGCCGGGGCGCTGGTCCTGTCGACGGTCTGCTGCTGGGCCGTGGGCGTGCTGCCCGAGCCCACGGCCACGCTGCTGTTCTTCCTGGCCGCCGTGGTGTTCCACATCGCGCCGCCAACCGTGGTGTTCTCCGGTTTCACGTCCACCGCGTGGTGGCTGATGTTCGGCGGCGCCGTGACCGGCGTGGCGCTGCGCAGCACGGGGCTGGCGCTGCGGCTGGCCGACATCATCTTCCGCAAGCGCGTGGGCACCTATCCGCAGGTGATCACCACCGTGGCGCTCAGCGCGGTGGGGCTGGCGTTCCTGATGCCGTCCACCACGGGCCGCGTGCTGCTGCTGATGCCGATCGTGCTGGCGCTGGCGGACCGGCTGGGCTTTGCCCCGGCGTCCAACGGCCGCATCGGCATGGTGATGACCGTGGCGCTGGCCAGCTACATGCCGCCCACCACGATCCTGCCGGCCAATATCCCGAACAGCGTGCTGCTGGGCGCGGCCAGTTCGCTGTACCACATCAACCTCAGCTACGGCAGCTACCTGCTGCTGCATTTTCCGGTGCTAGGCGCGCTGAAGACCGTGCTGCTGATCTGGATGATCTGCAAGCTGTTCCCGGAAAAAGGCCCGCTGCCGGCGCAGGCGCCCGTCACGGCCACGGCGATGGGCGCGCAGGAGCGGGTGCTGGCCATCATCCTGGCGCTGGCCGTGGCCGGGTTCGCCACCGATGCGTGGCACGGCATCTCGCCCGCCTGGATCTCGCTGGCCGCCTGCATCGTGTGCCTGCTGCCCGGCATCGGGCTAGTGTCGCCAAAGGCGCTGTCCGAGCAGGTCCACCTGGTGCCGCTGATCTACGTGGCGGGCTTTCTGGGGCTGGGCGCCGTGGTGGAATCCACGGGCCTGGGCAGCGCCATCAGCGCGGGGCTGCTGCACGTGCTGCCGCTGACGCCGGGCCACACGGCGGCCAATGTCGGCACGATCGGGGCGATGGGGGCGGTGCTGGGGATGATGTCGACGCTGCCGGCGCTGCCGGCCGTGCTCACGCCGCTGGCGCGCGACCTGGCAACCGCCACGGGGCTGCCGCTGGAAACGGTGCTGATGCTGCAGGTGCCGGTGTTCTCGACCGTGTTCTTTCCGTACCAGTCGCCGCCGATCGTGATTGCGATGCAGCTTGGCGGCGTGGGGCTGCGGCATGGCACGCGGCTGTGCCTGGCGATGGCGGCGCTGACGATCGTGCTGCTGCTGCCGCTCGACTACTTCTGGTGGAAGCTGCTGGGCTACCTGCCCTGATGCGCGGCGCCTACCACTCCAGCTTGTCCAGCAGCGCATCGCTCATCACGCGCGGCTCGATGACGAGGTCCAGGTCGTAGGCGCCCAGCAGCGCCAGCAGTTGCGCCACGCTGATGGTTTCGGGATTCAGTTCCATATGGGACACGCGGCTCTGGCTGATGGCCAGCCGCGCGGCGGCGTCGGCCTGGGTCAGGCCGGCGATCTTGCGCGCGCCCTGGAGCACCTGCCCCAATTGCTCGCTGGTGGTAATGGTGACTCTGGCGGACATCTCGGTCTACCCGGCAGTAGGTACCTCCCGAATCTATCAATTTCCACCGGCAATCGACAAATTCTTCGTGGCTGACGTTTGCGGAGATGCTGCCAATACCCATCCGATGGGTAGATTTGCGCGCAGTCGTTGCCAAAAACAAACGGCGCGCGGTCAGCGCAGGTAGTCGCGGAAGCTGGCGCGGATTTCCTCGACGTTGGCCAGCGTGCCGGTCAGGTGGCCGCGCAGCGCCGCCTCGGCACCGGGCACGTCACCGGCCCCAATGGCATCGACGATGGCCGCATGGTCGCGCAGCACCGCATGAGCCTTGCCCGGAATCGGCAGGTGCAGGCGGCGCAGGCGGTCCAGGTGGCCGCTCTGGCGGCGCACCAGCCCGAACAGGTCGGGCACGGCGGCGGCCTCGTAGAGCTGGCGATGGAAATACTGGTCGTTGGCCGTGAATTCGGCCAGGTCGTCGAGTTCCAGCATGCGCTGCTGGCGCGCGATGGTGGCCCGCAGCCGGTCCACCAGGGCGGCGTCGGGCGCGCCGGCCAGCGCGCGAACGATCTCCACCTCCACCGACCGGCGCAGGAAGTGCGCCTGCCGTGCCAGCGCCACGTCGATCCGACTCACGCGCGTGGCGTGCTGCGGGAACACGTCGACCAGCCCTTCCTCGGCCAGCCGCATCAGCGCGTCACGCACCGGCGTCTGGCTGATGCCGTACTGCAGCGCCAGCTCCGGGCGGGACAGCACCGTGCCGGGGGGCAGCGCCAGCGAGATGATCTGGTCGCGCATGTGCTCGAACACCTGCGGCGCCGCCTGGCGCGTACGGTCGAACTGGAACTGGGCGGGGTTGGGTAGCGTGGCGGCCATGCGAAGGTGACAAGTGCGTTGGGCGCGATTCTAGCTGAACGAACGACGGGAAGATCGCGTTGACGTACTAATATATTAGTGCTTTAATCCATCGAAACACGGTCGTCGTACAACTGAACGGCCGAACGATTACCAAGTGGAAGAGACAACCATGACGGCACCGAAGAAGACGCCGGACCAGCTACGCAGCGCGCGCTGGTTCGCGCCCGACGACTTGCGTTCGTCCGGGCATCGCTCGCGGATCATGCAGATGGGCTACGCGCCCGATGAATGGATGGGCAAGCCGCTCATCGCGATCATCAACACCTGGTCCGACATCAACCCCTGCCACGCGCACTTCAAGCAGCGCGTGGACGACGTGAAGCGCGGCATCCTGCAGGCCGGCGGTTTCCCCATGGAACTGCCGGCCATTTCGTTGTCCGAGAGCTCGGTCAAGCCGACCACCATGCTCTACCGCAACCTGCTGGCCATCGAGACCGAGGAGCTGATCCGCTCCCACCCCATCGACGGCGCCGTGCTGATGGGCGGCTGCGACAAGACCACGCCGGGCCTGCTGATGGGCGCCACCAGCGCCGGCGTGCCGGCCATCTACGTGCCCGCCGGCCCCATGCTGCGCGGCAACTACAAGGGCCAGGTGCTGGGGTCGGGCTCCGACGCCTGGAAGTTCTGGGACGAGCGCCGCGCGGGCAACATCAGCAAGACCGAATGGATCGGCATCGAGGGCGGCATCGCGCGCAGCCACGGCACCTGCATGACGATGGGCACGGCCAGCACGATGACGGCCATCGCCGAGACCATCGGCATGACGCTGCCCGGCGCGTCGTCGATCCCGGCCGCCGACGCCAACCACATCCGCATGTGCTCCGAGGCCGGCCGCCGCATCGTCGACATGGTCTGGGAAGACCTGACGCCGCAGCGCATCCAGACGCGCGCGTCGTTCGAGAACGCCATCGCGGTGGCCATGGCGATGGGCTGCTCCACCAACGCCATCATCCACGTCATCGCCATGGCCCGCCGCGCCGGCCACGATATCGGCCTGGACGACTTCGACCGCATGAGCCGCCACGTGCCCGTGATTGCCAATATCCGGCCCAGCGGCGACAAGTACCTGATGGAGGACTTCTTCTACGCGGGCGGGCTGCCGGCGCTGATGACGCGCATCCGGGACAAGCTGCACCTGGACGCGCCCACGGTCACGGGCCGCACGCTGGGCGAGAACATCGCCGGCGCCGAGGTACACAACGACGACGTGATCCGCACCCCGGCCAACGCGCTGTACCAGGAAGGCGCGCTGGCCGTCCTGCGCGGCAACATCGCCCCCGACGGCTGCGTGATCAAGCCCAGCGCCTGCGAGAAGCGGTTTTTCCGGCATACGGGGCCGGCGCTGGTGTTCGACGACTATCCGTCGATGAAGGCAGCCGTCGAGGACGAGACGCTGGACGTGACCGCCGACCACATCCTGATCCTGCGCAACGCCGGCCCGCTGGGCGGCCCCGGCATGCCCGAGTGGGGCATGCTGCCGATTCCGAAGAAGCTGGTGAAGCAGGGCGTGCGCGACATGCTGCGGATGTCCGACGCGCGCATGAGCGGCACCAGCTACGGCGCCTGCATCCTGCACGTGGCGCCCGAGGCGTACATCGGCGGCCCGTTCGCACTGGTCCGCACCGGCGATCTGATCACCGTGGATATCGACCAGCGCCGCATCCACCTGGAAGTGTCCGACGAGGAACTGGCGGCCCGCCGCGCCGCCTGGACCCCGCCGCCGCCGCGCTACGCGCGCGGCTACGGCTACATCTTTTCGCAGCACGTGCGGCAGGCCAACGACGGCTGCGACTTCGACTTCCTGCAAACCGACTTCGGCGCCCCCGTGGGCGAACCGAGCATCTACTGAGGCCCGACCGATGACCCCGCTCAGTTCCAGCCTGCGCGATGCGCTGAAGACCGTCAGCACGGCCACGCTGTGCACCGCGCTGTTCAAGCGCGGCCTGCGCAACCAGTTCATCCAGGACGTGCGGCCGCTGAACCCGGCCGGCGGCACGATGGTCGGCCCGGCCTTCACGCTGCGCTACATCCCCGCCCGCGAGGACCTGAACCCGATCACGGTGTTCCAGGACCCGAACCACCCGCAGCGCCAGGCCATCGAGCAGTGCCCGCCCGGCGCCGTGCTGGTGATCGACAGCCGCAAGGACGCCCGCGCCGCCAGCGCCGGGTCCATCCTGGTCACGCGGCTGATGCAGCGCGGCGGCGCGGGCATCGTCACCGACGGCGGCTTCCGCGACTCGCCCGAGATCGCGCAGATGGCGATGCCGGCCTACCACCACCGCCCGTCGGCACCGACCAACCTGACGCTGCACCAGGCGCTGGAGTTCGACGTGCCGATCGGCTGCGGCGACGTGGCGGTGTTCCCCGGCGACGTGATGGTCGGCGACGCCGAGGGCGTGGTCGTCATCCCGCGCCACATGGCCGAGGAAATCGCCGCCGAGGCGGTGGAGATGACCGCGTTCGAGGATTTCGTGACCGAACAGGTCCGCAACGGCCGCTCGATCATCGGCCTCTACCCCCCGACATCCGAGCAGGCCCGCGAGGACTTTGCCGCATGGCGAAAGGCAGCCGGCCGCTGAGGCGGCGGCTGGAAACACCCCCACTGTTTGCTCCCCTCTCCCGCACGCGGGAGGGGGAAAAATCGAAACGACACCACCACAAGAACACCCCGGAGATCCCCATGCCCACCCTCCCCCGCATCGCCGCCCTCGCCCTGGCCGCTGCCACGCTTGCCCTGCCCGCGCACGCGCAGGACCCGTGGCCCACGCGGTCGGTGACCATCATCGTGCCGTTCACGCCCGGGGGCGGCACCGACATCGGCACGCGGCTGGTGGCGCAGCGGCTGGCGCAGCTCTGGGGCCAGCCCGTCGTGGTGGACAACCGTCCCGGCGCGGCCGGCAACGTGGGGCTGGAACTGACCGCCCGGGCCAAGCCGGACGGCTACACGCTGGTGGCCGGCAACGTCGGCACGCAGTCGATCAACCCGTTTCTCTACAAGAAGCTCAACTACAAGCCCGACAGCTTCGTACCCGTGACGATGATGGCCGAGCTGCCGTTCGCGCTGGTGGTCACGCCGGGGCTGCCCGCCAGAACGCCGAAGGAACTGGTGGCGCTGGCCAAGGCCAAGCCGGGCAAGCTGACGTTTGCCAGCTCCGGCACGGGCGGCTCGCCGCACCTGTCGGGCGAGATCTTCAAAGCCGCCACCGGCACCGACATGCTGCACGTGCCCTACAAGGGCGGCGGCGCCGCGATGACCGACCTGATGGCCGGCAACGTCGACATGCTGTTCGCGTCGATCCTGGAGACCACGGGCCACGTCAAGGCCGGCAAGCTGCGCGCGCTGGCGGTGACGGGGTCGGTGCGCTCGCCGTCGATGCCCGACGTGCCGACGCTGGCCGAGGCCGGCATCCAGAACGCGGAATCCGGCTCGTGGGTGGGCCTGCTGGCCCCGGCCGGCACGCCGAAGGACGTCGTCGACAAGATCGCCGCCGACGTGAAGAAGGTGGTGGCCATGCCCGAGGTGAAGAAGCAGCTCGTGGAACAGGGCGCGATTCCGGTGGGCAGCACGCCGCAGCAGTTTGCCGAGACCATCGCCAATGACCGCAAGCGTTACGCAAGGATCATCGCCGATAATCACCTGAGCGCCGACTGACCGCGCCCTTTCCCACCCAACGGACACCAAGGACCCCTTCCGCATGAAACCCCGCCTCCTGCAGCATGGCCGGCTGCCCGAACAGACCGAAGCCCGCCTGGCCGAGCATTTCGACGTGCATCCGTTCTGGGCCGAAAGCGACCCGGCCGCCTACCTGGCGCAACACGGCGGCGAGTTCGTGGCGATGACCACGCGCGCCGCCACGGGCGTGGACGCCACGATGCTGGCCGCGCTGCCGAATCTGCGCGTCGTTTCCAGCTTCGGCGTGGGCCTGGACAAGCTCGACCTCGACACGGCCCGCGCGCGCGGCATCGCCGTGGGCTACACGCCCGACGTGCTCAACGACTGCGTGGCCGACACCGCCTTCGCGCTGCTGATGGACGCGGCGCGCCAGGTCAGCGCCGCCGACCGCTACGTGCGGCGCGGCGCATGGCCGCGCGGCCCGTACCCGCTGACCACGCGCGTGAGCGGCAAGCGGCTGGGCATCGTCGGCATGGGCCGCATCGGCCGGGTCATCGCCAAGCGGTCCAGCGGGTTCGACATGGAAGTACGCTACTTCGGCCGCAAGGCGCAGGACGGCGTGCCGTACGGCTTCGAGCCGTCGCTGCCGGCGCTGGCCGAATGGGCCGACTTTCTGGTGATTGCCGCCTCGGGCGGGCCCGAAACGCGCCACCTTGTGTCGGCCGACGTACTCAAGGCGCTTGGCCCGCAGGGCTACCTGATCAACATCGCGCGCGGCACCGTGGTCGACGAGGCCGCGCTGGTCGATGCGCTGGCGAACCAGCGCATCGCCGGCGCCGGGCTGGACGTGTTCGAGGACGAGCCCAACGTGCCGCCCGCGCTGTTCGCGCTGGACAACGTGGTGCTGCTGCCCCACGTGGCCAGCGGCACGCACGAGACCCGCGCCGCCATGGCCGGGCTGGTGTTCGACAACCTGCAGAGCTTCTTTGCCACCGGGGCCGTCCTGCGGTCCGCGATCTGAGGCGCTGAAAAAGCGTAGCCGGGTCGACTCCCGGCCCAAACCCGCGCGCGCGGCCCGGCCCGCGGCGCGGCGCGGCTGCCGGGCATCCCCCGCTGAGCCGCCCCCTCCGCGCGCCCGGCCCCCCTGGGCGCGCCGCCACCGTGCGCCAGCCCACCCCCCGCCATCTGGATGGATTCGGGCGTAGCGCAAATTCCCTTACCCTGTGCGCAGGTTCCGCCCCTGGGCGCGCCGTCGCCGGCCTGCAAAAATGCAACCGCCGGGCCGGCATGACAGACGGGCAGGCCGATTGTTAGCTATGCTCCCCAGAGCGGGTAGATGATCCCGGGCCCCTGCCGCCGGCCCGGGGCCACGGCTGGCGCGGCGGCACTTTCACTTCCGTTGAGACGGGACGGCGCCGCCGCGGCGCGTCTCCTGAGGGCACCCGATGCAGCGTAGCTGGTTCGTGGTTGTGACAATCGTGCTGGCGACGATGGCCACGCTGTTCCCGGTCGGGATCGGCGTGTTCATGGCCCAGCTCGAAGCCAACCGGCGCGAATCCGAGCAGCTCAGCGTGTTCGCGGACGCCGCCGTGGCCCGTGCCGAAACGGTCATGACCCAGGCCCTGAACGCGCTGCAGGACCTGGAATCGCTGCGCGACGACCCCTGCTCGGCGTCGCACCTGGTGGAGATGCGGCGCATCACCTACACCTACCGCCATATCCAGGACGCCGGCGCCTACCGCGGCGGCAAGCGGCTGTGCTCGGCGCTGCTGGGCGCCGTGCAGGCCAACCAGTTCCTGCTGCCGCCGCCCGACTGGCGCACGCCCGACGGCCTGGACTACTGGTTCGACCAGCCCAACCCGTTCGCGGCGCCGCGCCGGTCGATGCTGCTGGGGCGCAACGGCAGCTACGTCGGCATGGACCCGCAGACCTTCGTCGACGTGGTGGACCGCGAGACGCGCATGCTGGCCGCCGTGCAGACCGATGCCGGACGCATCTTCGCGGCGTCGCAGGGCGCCAGCGTGCCGCGCCTGCAGCGCGCCTACGCCGACCATGCCTACGGGTCGGGCAAGGACGTGGGCAGCGACGACGATGCGTCGATCGTGCTGCGCCGCTCGCGCACCATGCCGCTGGCCGTGGTGGTGCTGGCGCCGCGCACGGCGCTGCTGGCCAACTGGAAGGCGCTGCTGGTGGGTGGCCTGGGCGTGGGGCTGGCGGCCGGCATGCCGCTGGGCATCCTGGTCTGGCGGCGCGCCACGCGGCGCTTCAGCCTGGAGGGCGAACTGCGCGGCGCGGTGCGGCGGCACGAGATGGCCGTCCACTACCAGCCCATCGTGTCGCTGGCCGACAACCAGCCGGTGGGCGTCGAGGCGCTGGTCCGCTGGCGCCGCCACGGGCGGCTGGTGCGCCCGAACCTGTTCATCCCGATGGCCGAGAACGCCGGGCTGATCCAGCAGATCACGGACCAGGTGCTGGACATCGTGCTGGCCGAACTGGGCACGCTGCTGCGGCGGCATCCGCACTTCTACGTGTCGATCAACGTCGGCGTGGAAGACCTGAAGAGCCGCCGCTTCCTGAGCGTGCTGACGGCGCGGCTGCGCGGCACCGGCATCGCGCCGGACCAGATCCGCATCGAGGCCACCGAGCGCGGCTTTCTGGAGCCCGACGTGGCGCGCGACACCATCCAGGCATTCCGCGACGCCGGCCACCCGGTCTATATCGACGACTTCGGCACCGGCTATTCGAGCCTGTCGTACCTGCAGAGCTTCAAGGTGGACGCGCTGAAGATCGACAAGTCGTTCGTCGACACCATCGGGCAGGAGGCGGCGTCGAGCACCGTGGCGCCGCACATCATCGCCATGGCCCAGTCGCTGGGCCTGCAGGTGGTGGCCGAGGGCATCGAGGACCGCAACCAGGCCGATTTCCTGCGCGCGCAGGGCGTGGACTACGGCCAGGGCTGGCTGTTCGGGCGCCCGGTGCCCGCTGTGGAACTGGCGCAACTGCTGGCGCGCTCCACGCCGCAGGTGGCGGCCTAGCCGATAGAATCGCTGCGATCGGCCTGCCACGACCACCATGAACGGAGACCCCGCGATGTCCCTGCCCGCCCTGTTCCTGACCGCTGCCGGCGTTGGCCTGGCGGTGGCCGCGCCCGTCGGCCCGATGGGCATGCTCTGCATCCGCCGCACACTGACCGATGGCCCGCGCGCCGGGCTGGCCATCGGCTTCGGCATTGCCTGCGGCGACGCGGTCTACGGGCTGGTGGCCGCGCTGGGGCTGGTGGGGGTGTCGCAGTTCATGCTGGCCTACGACAAGCCGCTGCACGTGGCCGCCGGGCTGTTCCTGCTCTACCTGGGGCTGCGCACGTTCTTCCAGAAGCCCACGGAGCAGGTGGCCACGCTGCGCGCCAATGGGTCGAAGCTGCGCGCGTTCGGCAGCGCCTTGCTGCTGACGCTGACCAACCCGCAGACTGTGATCATGTTCGCCGCGCTGTTCGCCACGCTGGCGCCGCGCGGGGCATTCTCGACGACCATCGCCATGACCACGGTGCTGGGCGTGTTCTGCGGGTCCATCGCGTGGTGGTGCGTGCTGGTGGCGATGGTCACCGGCGCCCGGCATGCGCTGGGCACGCGGTTGCGCCAGTGGATCGACCGCGTGGCCGGGCTGGCGCTGGCCGCGTTTGGCGTGGCGGAGATCCGCCGCGCGCTGTAGGCGCCACGGCGGTGGGTGGCGTTATTCGGCCTTGGCGCCGGAATCCTTTGCTACCTGCGTCCACTTGGCGGTTTCGGTCTTGATGAAGCCGGCCAGCTGCGGCGGCGTCATGTCGCCGGCGGTCACGCCCTGCTCGTCAAAGCGCTTCTGCACGTCGGGCTGCTTCAGCACCTTGGCCAGTTCGGCGCTCATGCGCTGGCGGATCGGCTCCGGCGTGCCGTGCGGGGCCATCAGCGCGTACCACGTGGTCACCTCGTAGCCGGGCACGCCGCTCTCCGCCACGGTCGGCACGCCGGGATAGGCCGCCGAGCGCTTGGCCGACGTCACCGCCAGCGCCTTGACCTTGCCGCTCTTGATATGGGGATTGGCCGACGGGCTGGTCTCGATGGCCATCTGGATCTGGCCGGCCATCAGGTCGGTCATCATCGGCGCGCCGCCCTTGTACGGCACGTGCGAAATATCGGTCCTGGTCAGCGCGCGGAACAGCTCGCCGGACAGGTGCTCGGTGCTGCCGATGCCGGCCGAGCCATAGTTGACCTTGCCCGGATTGGCCTTGATGTAGGCCACCAGCTCCTGCACGGTCTTGGCCGGGATCGACGGATTGACGATCAGCACGTTGGGCGTCAGCGCCACCATGCCGATGGGCGCCAGATCCTTCTGGAAGTCGTACGGCAGGGACTTGTAGATGCCGGGCGCCATGGTGTGGGCCACGGTGGCCAGCAGGAACGTGTAGCCGTCCGGGTTGGCGCGCGCCACCAGGGCGCCGCCGATGGTGCCGCCCGCGCCGGGGCGGTTGTCCACCACCACGGGCTGGCCCAGCGCCTCGCCCAGCCGCTGGCCGACCGCCCGGCCGATGATGTCGGTGGTGCCGCCCGACGCGAACGGCACGACCAGCGTGATCGGCTTGGACGGCCAGTTGTCGGCGGCCAGGGCGGAACCGGAAAGGGCGGCGGCCAGGGCAAAGGTGCCAAGCGCCTTGAGCGCGACGCGGCGCGGCATGCGTGAGGTCATGCGGAGTCTCCTGCGGGAATCGTTGGATTTGTGGGATCTGCTGGACCCCCGACTCTACGCAAGCGGGCACCCGGCGCGCCAGCCCCGCCCCGGCGTACCGTGTTCAGGATTTGTGAAGGGTCGCGCCGGGCCAGCGGCCGGCCGTCACCAGCTGGCGCGCCACCTGCTCCAGCACGCCGCGCGCGGCCAGGCCGGCCGGCGACAGTTCGTCGTCGGACAGGCTGACCAGCAGGTTGGGCCGGCTCACGCCGGCGTCCGAGATCTCGATCAGCGCCAGCGGATCGCCCAGGTGGCGCGCCACGGCCGCGCCGGGCTGGATCGTCGCGCCGATGCCGGCGCGCACCGCATCCATCAGCACGGCCAGCCCGTCGATCTCGGCCACCACGTTCAGCGGCCGCTGGCTGCGCGCCGACGCGGCGTTGAGCACCGCCCGCAGCCCATGCGAGCCGCTGGGCAGGATCAGCGGCAGGTCGCCAATCTCGTCGAGCCGCATGGTGCGGGCCGCCGGCAGCCCCGGCTGGTCGGCCCGCGCGATCACGAACAGCCGCTCTTCCAGCAGCGGCAGGCTGCTCCAGCGCTGCCCCGGCTCAAGCTGGAACAGCACGGCAAGGTCGAGCTGCCGCGCGCCGATCATCGTCGCCAGCCCGCCGGACAGGCTTTCCACGAGGTGCAGGCGGATATCGGGATAGCGGTCGCGCATGGCGACCATGAACGACGGGCCCAGCACGGCCAGCGTGCTCGGTGCCATGCCCACGCTGACATGGCCCGACAGCCGCGCGGTACGGGCCGCCAGCGCCGCATCGTCGGCATGGCGCAGCGCCAGTTGCGCCTGGCGCCAGAACGCCAGCCCGGCATCGGTGGGCACCACGCCCGTGGACGTACGCTGCAGCAGGCGCGTGGACAGCTCGCTTTCCAGCCGGCTGATCTGCTGGCTCAGCGCCGACGTGACCACGCCGAGCCGCTGGGCCGCCTGCCCCATGCTGCCCAGTTCCACCACGTGCACGAAGTAGCGCAGTTGCCGCAGTTCCATTTCCCATCCCGGTCATGAAGAGCCGCTATTGTGCCTGCGATATGTCACACGCTGGGCCGCCCCGAGCCCCGGCGCGGCGCACACGTGATGCCCGGGCCACCGCGTCACGCCTGCCGGTTGACCCATCGGCCGGATGGGCACACGATGTGGTGGTCGCCCCCGGGGGTTGCCGTGATGTGCGCGCCCTGCGCACCGCCAGACAACCATCACGCGCCCCGCTTGCAGCACTTTTTTCCTCACAGGTTTTTCAACCGGAGTTTCCAGCATGCCAAGCAATCCGACGACCTTCTGGGCCACCTGGGCCATGCCTGCCACCTTCCCGTTCCCCGCCTTTGCGCCGTTCGGCGACGCCAAGGTGATGGAAACGTGGCAGAAGTTCATGGGCCTGAACACCGATTTCACGAAGTCCATGACCGAGGAGGCGCAGTTCGACTGGGCGTCGTTCTTTGTCCCGCAGGACCCGGAGGAGCTGTACGCGCGCCAGTGGAACAACCAGATGCCGCTGTTGTCGATCCCGCTGCACTACGCGTCGGCCATGATGGAACTGGGCGCGGCCACGCAGCGGGCCTGGATGGACGCCTGGGGCCACATGCTGGGCATGCCGGCGCTGGCCACCGCGGCCACGGATGCGGCGGCCGATGCGGTGGTCGATGTCCCGGCCGCGCAGGTCCGCGAGACGCCCCGGCCGCGCAAGCCGGCGGCGCACTAGCCGCCGAGAACCGTTACCGGCCGTAACGGCAGGTTCCGGCGTCAGCGACTATCCTTGCAGAGATTGCATTCCAGGCGTCATGCCGCCTGCCCGATGGCTTAGTGGGCGCACTCGGGCGGGCCCCTGAATCGCGCCCTCAACTGGCGAGGCTCTCATGAGCAAGACACTCCTTTCCAGCCTGATCGTCGCAGCCGCGGCCGTGGCCATGGCCCCGCTTGCACACGGGCAAACCAAGCAGTTCGATCCGTACTCGCAGGGTGCCAAGGCCGGCAAGGCCGACCCGTACACCGACGGCGCCAAGGCCGGCAAGTTCGACCCCTACACCGATGGCGCCAAGCAGTCCACGCGGACCGACCTGGCCCCGTCGGCCAAGGCCGATCCGTACACGGACGGTGCGAAGTCGGACAAGTACAACCCGTACACGGACGGCGCCCGCACCGGCAAGCCCGATCCCTATACCGACGGCGCGCGGGTCGGCAAGCCCGATCCCTATACCGACGGCGCCAAGTCCAGCAAGTAACCCCGCGCGGCCTGCCGCCGCCACCCGACGCCCGGCGATGCCTCGCCGGGCGTTTTTGCGTCCGGGGCCGGCTGGCGGTCACGTCGGCGGCGCGCCGTCCTTGAGCCACGGCAGGAAGTGGTGCAGGAACCGCGACGCGGCAGGCATGAAGTAGCTGCCGTGGTGGTAGCACGGGTCCAGCGTCGCCACGATGCGCCGGCCCGGGCCGGTGGCCGCGTCGTCGTACAGCACCGAGCGGCCATCGACGGTATCCACCACCGACACGGCACCGGGTGGCGTCAGCAGGTCGCCGTGGCGGTGCCACGTGGCGTCGGCCAGCCGCATCCGGCGGAACAGCCCGTGGCCGGGATCGCCGACGCGCAGCCCGCTGTCCGCATCGGGCTCCAGCCACCACCAGAAATTGGTGACCGTGGGCCGCCATTGCACGCCGTCGAGCCACAGGTCGGCGCGGCATTCGCCCAGCGCCACCACGAGCTTGCCGGCCGCCAGGAAGGCGTCGATCGCCGGGCGCGCCGCCACCAGGTCCGCCGGGTTCTGGCGGCTGGCCACGTACAGGCAGTCGAACGGGGCCAGGTCTGCCTGCGGCAGGTCGGGCGCGTAGACGTTGGCGTCGAAATACCCGCGCAGCGCGGGGTCGTTGAAGGTTGCGTGATGGTAATAGGTGCCGCCATCCACGAATGCGATACGCACGGTTCAGTCTCCGTTGGCTGTGGCCAGTGCGGGTGCGCCGGCCTGGATCCAGTCCAGCAACTGCGGGCCGATGCGCGCCGCGCTGGTCTCGTCGTCCACGTACATCCAGCACGAATTGCCGCCGTGCATGAATACCTGCCCGCCGGCCGGGCGCTGCCAGACCCAGTCCAGCGGCGAGCCGTCCTGCCGCAGCCGGTGCAGCACCACGGCGCCCGGCGGCGCGGGGTTGGCGCCCCGGCCGTAGAAGCCGGCCACGCCGCGCCGGAAGCTCAGGTCGTCGCACGACACGCCGGCGAAGACCGGGTGGGCGTGCACCCGCTCGACGATCAGGTCGCGCACGCCCCGCCCCGCCGCCACGCGGAACGGCGCCAGTTCGTCGAAGATCGGATAGACCAGGTGGCCGTTGAAGACCAGCGTGCCGCCGGCGTCCAGATGGGTGCGCAGGACCGCGCGGTGGCGCAGCAGCGCGCGCTGGTCGACATGGGCTTCGATCAGGATGGCGCGCCGGCCCAGGAAGTCGGCATCGTGCAGATCGCGCAGCGAATGCGACGCCATGCCGCGTGCCTGAAGCAGCGCGATGAACGACGGCACCTCGTGGGCGATGGCACGGACGTGCAGGACAGAACTCATGACGATGTTGCGCAGGGTTGCGCCGGCTGTGGAGAAGACGGTTGGGAGGGGGGATGCGAGAACACCGGCACGGCCGTGCCGGCGCCGCCCAGCCCGGCCATGCGCACGCGGCGCACGGGCAGGCGATAGAGGCGGGACAGCGCGGCCTCGTCCATGACGGCGTCCGGCGGCCCGAAGGCGTGGCGGCCATCGCCGAACAGCAGCACGGCATGGCTCGCGCATTCCAGCGCGTGCTGCGGCACGTGCGTGCTGAACAGCACGGTGATGCCATCGGCGGCCAGTTCGGCCAGCAGCCGCAGCGTCAGCGCCTGGTTGTGCCAGTCCATCGCCGCACACGGCTCGTCCAGCAGCAGCAGGCTCGCCTGCGCGGCCAGCGCACGCGCCAGCACCACCAGTTGGCGTTCGCCGCCGGAGAGCGACAGGAACGTGCGGTCGGCCAGGTGCAACGCCTGCACGCGGCCCAGCGCGGCGCGCGCCGCGTCATAGTCGGCCCGGCCCGGTGCGCGCAGCAGCGAGATGCCGCCGGCGCGGCCCAGCAGCACCATTTCCAGCGCGCTGATCGGCAGGGCCGGATGCACCTCCTGCGGCACGAAGCCGATGCGGCCCGCGCGCACGACCCGCCCCGTGGCCGGCGCCAGTTGTCCGGCCAGAATCCGCAGCAGCGTCGACTTGCCGGCCCCGTTGGCGCCCAGCAGCGCGCAGCGCGCGCCACGCGGCAGCCGCAGGCCGATGTCGCGCAGCACGGTGCGGTCGCCGTAGCGGTGCCCGATGCCGTCGCAGGACAGGACGATGTCAGCCATGGGCGCTGCCTCCGAGCCTGCGGATCAGCACCGCGAACACCGGCGCGCCCAGCAACGCCGTCAGCGCGCCGAGTGGTATCTCCATCGGCGTCAGCGTGCGTGCCAGCGTATCGACGACGATCAGGTAGCCGGCGCCCGCCAGCACGGTATGCAGCAGGAAATGGCGATGGTGGCTGCCGCAGGCCATGCGCACCAGATGCGGCACCACCAGCCCCACCCAGCCCACCACGCCGCAGACGGCCACGCTGGACGCCGCGATCAGGCCGACGGCCAGCAGCGCCAGCACGCGCACGCGCACCACCGGCACGCCGAGGCTGCGCGCGTCGGCATCCCCCACGGCCAGCGCCATCAGGTGGAACCGCAGCCCGTACAGCAGCAGCAGGCTGGCGCCGATGCACGGCAGCGCCAGCGCCAGCCGCGCGTAGTCGGCCGCCGCAAGGCTGCCCATGAGCCAGAAGACGATGGCCGGCAACTGGTTCTGCGGGTCCGCCATCAGCTTGATCAGCGACACGCCGGCCGCGAACACCGCGTTGACGACGATGCCGGCCAGCACCAGCAGCACCGTGCCGGACTGGCCGCGCCGGCCCCCCGCGAGCCAGTACACCGCGAACAGCGCCAGCATGCCCCACAGCAGCGCGCCCGAGACCACGGGCCAGCCATCGCCCAGCCAGAGCAGCGCCAGCACGCCGCCGAACGCCGCGCCGGACGACACGCCCAGCAGCTGCGGCTCGGCCAGCGGGTTGCGGAACAGCGCCTGCAACGCCGCGCCGGCGCCGGCCAGCCCCGCGCCGACCAGCCCGGCCAGCAGCACGCGCGGCAGCCGCACGCCGGCCACGACGCTGGCCTGCATCGGCGCCACATCGCCCGGCCCCAGCAGCGGCGACGCCAGGATGCGCAGCACGGTGCCCGGATCCACGGTGTAGCGGCCCAGCCCGATGGCCAGCAGCGCGATGACTGGCAAGGCCGTCAGCAAGACGGGCGTGGCCAGGGTACGGGTGCGCGTCATGGCGCGGCGCCCTGGCCGAACAGTGCGCGGTAGTAGGCGCTGGCGCCGTTGGCGTCGAGCTTGAGCAGGTCGTCGGTATCGCGCGGCGTCATGCGGTAGTCGTAAAGCAGGCGGTAGGCGTCGGCAATCCGGTCGCGGATGCCGGGCTCGGCCCGTTGCGGATGAAACAGGCTGGACAGCCAGTCGAGCGTCAGCGGCGTTTCCTGGCTGGGCGGGTCCCAGCGAAAACCGCCGTGCGGATAGCTGTAGACGCGCCGCTCGCGCACCGCGGCCAGCCCGCGCAGCCGCGCATCGCCATAGAGGTCGGCCGGCACCAGGCCGGGCTCGAAGTTGTTCAGCAGCACGACCTGCGGGTCCCAGGCCAGCAGTTGCTCGACGCTGACCTGCGCGAAGCCCGGCACGCCGGCGGCCACGTTCACGCCGCCCGCCAGCCGGATATCGCCGTCCATGCTGGTGCCCTTGCCGGCCGCGCGCAGGCCCGAGCGCGCCCGTTGCAGGTACAGCACGCGCGGGCGCTCGGCGGCGGCAATCGGCGCGGTACGGGCGGCGACGTCGGCGCGGCGCGACTCGAACCATTGCGCCAGCCGCTCGCCGCGCGCCGGCTTGCCCAGGCTGGCGCCGACCAGCCGCAGCCAGCCGGCCGCCAGGCTGCTGTCGCCGTAGCGCACGGTCACCACCGGCAGGCCCAGTTCGCGGATCGGCCGCACGATGTCGTCGCCCCGGTCGCCCCACTGGATCACGACGTCGGCGCCGCTGGCGGCCAGCGCCTCCACGTTCGGCACGAAGCCCTCGCCCGCGATCTGCGCGGGGATGCGGGCCGCGTCCGGGAACAGCCGGCCGAGCAGGCCGTAATCGAAGTCGGCACGGCTGGCCGTGTGCATGGCCGCCAGCCGCTGGGCGCCGCCATCGACGGCCATCACCATCGACGCGAGCGGGATCGGGATTACCGCCACGCGCCGCACCTGCGCCGGCAGCACCACGCGGTGGCCGTTCTGGTCGACGACAGCGGGCGCATCGGCCGCTGTCGCCGCACCCATCCACGCCATCGCCGCCACCCCCGCCATACCCGCCAGCGCCATCGCACCACGCACGCCCCGCATCAGTAGACCCCCGTCAGCTTCAGCGTCACCGCGCGGCCCGGTTCCACGAGCGGGTTGCCGACCAGCGTGTTCGGGTACGACAGGTTCTCGGTCACGGTGGGATTGCGGCCCACCTTGTTGAACACGTTCTCCACGCCGGCCAGCAGCTTCCAGTCGCGCCAGCCATCGCCCAGCACGCGGCTGACGTCCATGCCGACGAACAGGTCGACCATGCCGTAGCCGGCCGTACGCCGCTCCTGCGACGGGTCGATGTCGGTCTTGGCCCGGAACGCGCGGACCACGCCCTCGGCGTGCCAGCCCGCGCCGTCGTAGCGCAGCGATGCATTGGCCGTCAGCGGCGCCACGTACGGCAGCGGCCGGCCCGTGATGTCGTTGCGGGCGTGCGTGTACGTGGCGGCCGCGCCCACGCTCCAGCGCCGGAAGATCTTCGTGCGGCCTTCCAGCTCCACGCCCCGGATCGTCGCCTTGCCGATGTTCTGGCGCTGGAACAGGTTGGCATCGATCCGCTGCAGCGCAATCAGGTCCGTGTACTTGCTTTGGTAGGCCGTCAGCCGCGCCCAGCCGTCGGTGCCGAACCAGCGCACGCCGGCCTCGGCGGTCAGGTTGGTCTCGGGCGTCAGGTGCGGCGATGGCAGCGTGGCCTGCGTGCCCGCCACGCTGGAAATCGTCAGGTTCATGCCCGACGGCGCCCGGAAGCCCCGGCTCAGGTTGCCCACCACCTGCCAGCCCGGCACGAACTCGTAGATCGCGCCCAGCCCGCCGGTCACGGCGTAGTGCCGGGGGCGGGTCGAGCCGGCGTACGCCTCGGTCAGCTTGGGCGGCTCGCCCGCGTAGGTATCGCCGATGCGGATGTCGACCATGTCGCCGCGCAGCGACCCGGACAGCGTCCATGCGTCGCCGACGTGCCAGTCGTCGTGGACGAACAGGCCCACGTTGGTCTGGTGGGCCGCGCGTTCCATCTGGCGCCAGCCGGTGCTGCCCAGCAGCGCGCCGGTGCTGTTGCTGTAGCGCTGGACCTGGTTGATGCGGCCGTCGAAGCTCTCGTTGAAGAAATCGCCGCCAAAGCTCAGCGCATGGCTGCCGAGCCGCTTGTTCACGGTCAGGTGCCCGCCCCAGACGGTGGGCGTGTAGACCTTGATGTGGTTGTAGGCCGTGAAGACCGGCGAGCGCGCGTTGCGCTGGTAGATGTCGGTGTCGAAGTCGCGCACGTAGACGCTGGCGTCGATGCTGTCGGCCAGCGCGCCGAACTTGCGGCCCTGGTAGGCCAGCCGCACGTAGCGCTCGATGATCGGGTCCTCGCGCACGCTCATCCACGGCTCGCCGGGCGCGGCGCCCAGGCCGCCGGCGCGCTCGCTGACCACCCGCTGGTAGCGCGCGGACAGCTCCCAGCGCGCGTCCGCGTGCGGCCGGTATCCGATGGCAAGGTCGGCGCCGGTCGAGTTGAAACCGCTGTTCAGCGCGTCGCCGAGGGGCGTGGAATAGTCGTCGCCATCGCGGTGGTTGACGCCGAGCATCACGTCGAAGCCGTTGCCGCCGCCCAGCACTTCCACGCGGCCGCCGACCATGTTGTTGACGCTGTTCCACTCCAGCGAGCGCAGCCTTGGCTTGAGCGTGAACGGCTGGTCGGCGTCGACCTTCGCGCGGCGGGTGACGATGTTGACCACGCCGTTCATGGCGTCGGAGCCGTACAGCGCCGACGCCGGGCCGCGGATGACCTCGATGCGCTCGATGGTGGCCGGGTCGATCATGTTGTATTCGAGCGTGCTGCGGCCCCGGTAGCGGTCGCCGTCGATGGCCATGATCGAGTGGCCCGAGTTGGTGTTGAAGCCGCGCATCACGAGCTGGCCGCCCAGCCCGCCGGTGCGGGCGAACGCGATGCCGGGCAGGTCCGCCAGCAGCCCCTGGATGCCGCCGCTGCCCACCCGCTCGCGCACCTGCTCGCCCGTGATGACGGTGACGGTGCGCGGTGTTTCCTCCACGGTGCTGGCCGAGCGCATGGCGCTGACGGTCACGCTTTCCAGTTCATGGACCTGATCGGCCACGGTTGCCGACCCCAGGCCCGGCCAGACCAATGCGACCCCAAAGGCGACGCCTGCCGGCCAGCGGCGCCGGCCCGATGTGAAATGACGAACCACGATCTATCCCCGATCAAAGATCGCCCGATTGGCGGGCGACAACTACTTGAAAATGATTATCATTTGCGAATTATTCGGGGCGTGGGTCGAAACACCAATGAGAAATGTCAAGACGGCGGCGGGCGGGGTAGCCGAGGCGCAGGCGATGCTGGCCGGCCACCCGGTGCTGCACGCGGCCGCCCAGGGCGGGCGGCTGCTGGCGCAGGCGTCGGTGCGCGAGCTGGCGCGGGGCGATTACGTGTTCAGCCAGGGCGAGCGGGCCGATTTCTGGTACCTGGTCATGCGCGGCCGCGTGGACACGCTGCGCATCGGCATCGATGGCGAGGACCGCATCATCCACCACGTGGAAGCGGGCCAGTTGCTGGGCGCCATCGTGATGTTCCTGCACCAGCCGCGCTATCCCGTGGAGGCCCGCGCGGCCGTGGACAGCACGCTATGCCAGTTCCCGCGCGCCGCGCTGCGGCAGGCGTGCCTGGACCATCCGGCGCTGGCCGTCAACATGCTGCACCTGGCCGCGCAGACGGTGACGCTGCGGATCGACGACGTGGACAGCCTGGCCAGCACCAGCGCCGCCCAGCGCCTGGCCGCCTACCTGCTGAAGCTGCGGGCGCAGGCCGGGCCAGCCATCGAACTGCCGCTCAGCCAGCGCCAGCTGGCCGCCAAGCTGGCCGTGCGGGCCGAGACGCTGAACCGGCTGCTGTCCGACTGGCAAAAGCTGGGCCACCTGGAAGGCCGGGGCCGCCACTGGCGCATTGCCGACCCGGCTTGGCTGGACGCGCTGGCGCGGGGGTTGCGCAGCGGCTAGCCGCTAGCGGCTGGCGGCTGGCGGCCACCGCGATGCCGGAGGCCGGAAACAAAAAACCCCGCAAGCGCCTGCGCGCCGCGGGGTTCATCAATCAGGCTGGTGTTCCGCCACCCATCCTCGGGCGCGGAACACCGTCGCTCAGATCGTCACCGAATCGGCAACTTCCTTGAAGTCCTCGATCTGGTCGAAGTTCATGTACTTGTAGATCTTGTCGCCATTGGCGTTGATCACGCCGATGTCGGCCATGTACTCGTCCTTGGTCGGGATACGGCCCAGGCGCGAGCAGATGGCGGCCAGTTCGGCCGAACCCAGGTACACGTTCGTGTTCTTGCCCAGACGGTTCGGGAAGTTACGCGTCGACGTGGACATGACCGTGGCGCCTTCGCGCACCTGTGCCTGGTTACCCATGCACAGCGAGCAGCCCGGCATTTCGGTACGGGCGCCGGCCGTGCCGAACACGCCGTAGTGGCCTTCCTCGGTCAGCTGCTTCTGGTCCATCTTGGTCGGCGGGGCGACCCACAGCTTCACGGGGATGTCGCGCTTGCCTTCCAGCAGCTTCGACGCGGCACGGAAATGGCCGATGTTCGTCATGCACGAACCGATGAACACTTCGTCGATCTTGGCGCCGGCCACGTCGGACAGCGTTTTCACGTCGTCCGGGTCGTTCGGGCAGGCCACGATCGGCTCGTGCACGTCGGCCAGGTCGATCTCGATCACGGCGGCGTACTCGGCGTCGGTGTCCGGCTCCAGCAGCTTCGGATCGGCCAGCCATGCCTCCATCGCCTTGATGCGGCGCTGCAGGCTGCGCGGGTCCTGGTAGCCCTCGGCGATCATCCACTTCAGCAGCGTGATGTTGCTGTTGATGTACTCGATGATCGGTTCCTTGTTCAGGCGCACCGTGCAACCGGCGGCCGAGCGCTCGGCCGAGGCGTCCGACAGCTCGAAAGCCTGTTCCACCTTCAGTTCCGGCAGGCCCTCGATCTCCAGGATGCGGCCCGAGAAGATGTTCTTCTTGCCCTGCTTGGCCACGGTCAGCAGGCCCTGCTTGATCGCGTACAGCGGGATGGCGTTGACCAGGTCGCGCAGCGTCACGCCCGGCTGCATCTTGCCCTTGAAGCGGACCAGCACCGATTCCGGCATGTCCAGCGGCATCACACCGGTGGCGGCGGCAAAGGCCACCAGGCCCGAGCCGGCCGGGAAGCTGATGCCGATCGGGAAGCGGGTGTGCGAATCGCCGCCGGTGCCGACGGTGTCGGGCAGCAGCATGCGGTTCAGCCACGAGTGGATCACGCCGTCACCGGGGCGCAGCGAGATGCCGCCACGGGTGCTGATGAACTGCGGCAGCGTGTGGTGCGTCTTGACGTCCACCGGCTTCGGGTAGGCGGCCGTGTGGCAGAACGACTGCATCACCAGATCGGCCGAGAAGCCCAAGCAGGCCAGGTCCTTCAGCTCGTCGCGCGTCATCGGGCCGGTGGTGTCCTGCGAGCCCACCGAGGTCATCTTCGGTTCGCAGTACGTGCCCGGGCGGATGCCCTGGCCTTCGGCCAGGCCGCACGCGCGGCCCACCATCTTCTGGGCCAGCGTGAAGCCGCGGCCGGTATCGGCCGGGTTCTGCGGCAGGCGGAACAGGTCCGACGGGGCCAGGCCCAGCGCCTCGCGGGCCTTGGCGGTCAGGCCACGGCCGATGATCAGCGGAATGCGGCCGCCGGCGCGCACTTCGTCGAACAGCACGTCGGACTTGACCTTGAACTCGGCGATCACGGCGCCGTTCTTGAGCGCCTTGCCTTCGTACGGGCGCAGTTCCACGACGTCGCCCATTTCCATCTGCGACACGTCCAGCTCGATCGGCAGCGCGCCGGCGTCTTCCATCGTGTTGTAGAAGATCGGGGCGATCTTGCTGCCCAGGCACACGCCGCCAAAGCGCTTGTTCGGCACGAACGGAATGTCTTCACCCGTGAACCACAGCACCGAGTTGGTGGCCGACTTGCGGCTGGAACCGGTACCCACCACGTCGCCCACGTAGGCCACCAGGTGGCCCTTTTCCTTGAGCGATTCGATGAACTTCACCGGGCCGCGCTTGCCGTCTTCCTCGGGCTGGAACGCGGCGCCTTCGCGCTTGTTCTTCAGCATGGCCAGCGCGTGCATCGGGATGTCCGGGCGCGTGGTGGCGTCCGGGGCCGGCGACAGGTCGTCGGTGTTGGTCTCGCCCGGCACCTTGAACACGGTGATCGTCAGCGATTCCGGCAGCGCGGGGCGGCTCGTGAACCACTCGGCGTCGGCCCAGCTCTGCAGCACGGCCTTGGCGTTGGCGTTGCCCTTGTCGGCCTTTTCCTTCACGTCGTGGAAGGCGTCGAACATCAGCAGGGTCTTCTTGAGCGCGTTGGCGGCCACGGTGCCCACCTCGGCGTCATCGAGCAGCTCGATCAGCGGCGAGATGTTGTAGCCGCCCAGCATCGTGCCGAGCAGCTCGGTGGCACGGGCGCGCGAGATCAGCGGGGTCTTTTCCGAACCAAGCGCCACGGCGGCCAGGTACGACGCCTTGACCTTCGCGGCGTCGTCCACGCCGGCCGGCACGCGGTAGGTGATCAGGTCCACCAGGGCCTGCTCCTCGCCCGCCGGCGGGTTCTTGATCAGTTCGATCAGCTCGGCGGTCTGCTTGGCAGTCAGCGGCAGAGGGGGAATGCCAAGCGCGGCGCGTTCGGCAACATGGGCGCGATAGGTATCAAGCATGGGAACCTGCTGTTAATAGGGTTGTAACGGGTACGGCCTTGTCTCTTGTGGGCTGGCGACCCCTGGGGGCCGTCGCTGCCGCGTGATTGTAATCCTAAGTCTGGCCGAGATCAAATGTCTTATATCTTATATAAGAGTTAAACGGCGTGAACGACGGCAGGACAACGGCTGGCGGGTGAAGGACTGTTGCGGATTTGCAGATGGGCACGCATCGCGGGCGATCTCCCGAGCGGACGCCCGAGATGGCCTGCATCTCGGCGTAAGAGTCTTTTAGGCCACATTTCGACGCCAAAGCCTACGGAACCGCCACGCGCGTCTTAAGTTCGGCTGCCGGTATTCGTTAACCAGCATGCAGGCGCAAATGGCGCGCCGACGCGCCCCTGCGCCCGATGCCCGTTCAGCTCAAACGGCCAAGCTGAGCGGGTTTCCCCCTTTTTATCGGCCCTTTGCTTGCCTGCGATTCGGGAAGAATGGCAGGCATTCCGACACAGGCATCTCATGGCGAACACGCTTTCCCCCTCCCAGACTGGCGGCACTTCGAGCAAGCGCGGCCGACTGCTGCTGATTGGCGGCGGCGTGCTGGTGGTGGTGCTGGCCGCTGGCGGCTTTTTCCTGGGCAGCATTCTCAGCAGCAATCATCAACCGGCTGCGCCGGCTGCCCCGGTGGTGCCGCCGCCGATCTTCGTGCCGCTCGATGCGTTCACCGTCAACCTCAAGAGCGAGGACGGCGACCGCTTCCTGCACACCGGCCTTTCGCTGAAGGTGGCGGACGCCGACACGCAGGGTCGTCTGGCGCAGTACCAGCCGGAAGCACGCAGCCGCATCCTGCTGCTGCTCTCGGCACGCCAGCCAGGCGATCTGGCCACGGTGGAAGGCAAGCGCAAGCTGGCCCAGGACATCCAGGCGGCGATCAGCCAGCCGTTTGCCCCCGGCCTGCCGCCCCAGAAGATCCTGGATGTCTTGTTTACATCGTTCGTGGTGCAGTAAGCCGTACCCTGCCGCCGCGAACCCCGAGCCAAACCGATAGCCATGAAACTGCCCGCCGACCTTCCTTCCTGCCGCCGCGTCATGCGCGACGCCTGAAGCCGGACATGGACCGTTTCATCCTTACAGCCGTTCACGGGGCAGGACACTAGATGGCCTACGACAAGTTCCTCTCGCAGGACGAGGTAGACGAACTACTCAAGGGCGTATCGGGCGAAACCGATACGCCGGCGGCGAGCGCGCCAGTCGTCGAAGAAGGCGGCGTGCGCCCGTACAACCTGGCCAACCAGGAGCGCGTGGTTCGCGGCCGCCTGCATACGCTCGAAATCATCAACGAGCGATTTGCCCGGGCACTGCGCACCGCGCTGTTCAACTTCATCCGCCGCGGCGCCGACATCTCGGTGGGCTCGGTCAGGATCGAGAAGTACGGCGACTTCGTGCGCAACCTGCCGGTGCCGACCAACCTGAACCTGGTCCACATGAAGCCGCTGCGGGGCACCGCGCTGTTCGTGTACGACCCGAACCTCGTGTTCCTGGTGGTCGACAACCTGTTTGGCGGCGACGGCCGCTTCCACACCCGTGTGGAAGGCCGCGACTTCACCCAGACCGAGCAGCGCATCATCCGCCGCATGCTGGACCTGACGCTGAACAGCTACAGCCAGGCATGGGGCACGGTGCATCCCATCGAGTTCGACTACGTCCGCTCGGAGATGCACACCAAGTTTGCCAACGTGGCCGGCCCGAACGACGCCGTGGTCACCACCGCGTTCCATATCGAACTGGGCGCGGTTGGCGGGCAGTTGCACATCTGTATCCCCTTCTCGATGATCGAGCCGCTGCGTGATCTGCTGATGAATCCGCTGCAGGACGAGGTCGAGGTGGACAAACGCTGGCTCGGCCAGCTTTCCAACCAGCTACGTGCCGCCGAAGTGGAACTGGTGGCCGAATTCGCACACCTGCGCAGCACCGTGGCCGAGGTTCTGGCCATGCGCGAGGGCGACGTGCTGCCGATCGAGCTGCCGGAGAAGATCTTCGGCAAGGTCGACGGCGTACCCGTCATGCAGTGCGGCTTCGGCACGATGAACGGCCAGTACGCACTGCGCGTGGAACGAATGATCAATTACCAAGACAGCGATTCCAACAAGGAAACCGATCATGACTGACGGCACTCAGGACAAGCCGGTCGATCCGATGGACGACTGGGCCAGCGCCCTGGCTGAGCAGACCAGCGCCGAACAGGCGGCACCTGCGGCCGACGCCACCGCCACGGCAGCGCCGGTGGCTCCCGCTTCGGCCATGGCCACGGCCACGCCGGCGGCTTCCACGGTGTTCCCGCCCCTGGCGCAGGACGCACCGAGCGGCTTCCACAACGATATCGGGATGATCCTCGATATCCCCGTGCAGCTGACCGTCGAACTGGGCCGCACAAAGGTACCCATCAAGAACCTGCTGCAACTGGCGCAGGGCTCGGTGGTGGAACTGGACGGCCTGGCCGGCGAACCGATGGACGTGCTCGTGAACGGCTACCTGATCGCCCAGGGCGAGGTGGTAGTGGTGAACGACAAGTTCGGCATTCGCCTGACGGACATCATCACGCCGTCCGAACGCATCCGGAAGCTCAACAAATGACAGCCGCCCCGCGCCGGCTTGCAGCTGCCGCGCGCATGATCCTCGGCACGGCCGCCAGCGGCCTTGCCGCCGCCGGTGCGCAGGCCGCCGACGTCGTGCCCGGCACGGCCCATGCCGCCAGCGGTGCCGCCGCCAGCCCCGCCATCGCGGGCAACGCGCCGGCCATCAGCAGCGGCGCCAGCCTGGCGCAGGCCGGCCTGGGGCTGTTTGCCGTCATCGCGCTGATCCTGGGCATGGCCTGGCTGGCGCGCCGCGTGGGCCTGGTGCGCCACGGCACCGGCAATGCATCGATCAAGGTCGTCAACAGCCTGGCGCTGAGCACGCGCCAGAAGGTGGTGACCGTGGAAGTGGGCGATACCTGGCTGGTGCTCGGTGTCTCGCCCAACGAAATCCGCCCGCTCCATACGCTGCCGGCCCAGCCGGACACCAGCGCGCCCGCCGGTTCGACCCCCATGCCGCCGATGCAAGGCAGCTTTGGCGAACGGCTGATGCGCGCCATGCAGGAAAACCTCAAGAAATGAACACGCCGCGTGCCGCCGCTGTCCAGCGGCTACCCGTGAAGCCCTTCGTGCGTCCGCCGCACGTGGCGGGCGCCCTGCTGGCGCTGCTGCCGCTGGCGCTCTGCCTCGTGCCGGACGCCGCGCTGGCGCAGTCGCTGCCGGGCGTGACGAGCAAGCCGGCCGCTGGCGGCGGCCAGATCTGGTCGCTGTCGATCCAGACGCTGGTGCTGCTCACGTCGCTGTCGTTCCTGCCGGCCGCCATGCTGATGATGACCGGCTTCACGCGCATCATCATCGTGCTGGGCCTGCTGCGCAACGCGCTGGGCACGGCCTCGTCGCCGCCCAACCAGGTGCTGGTGGGCCTGTCGCTGTTCCTCACGTTCTTCGTGATGTCGCCGGTCTTCGACAAGGTCTACACCGACGCCTACAAGCCGCTGTCCGAAAACCGCATCAGCCTGGAGACGGCCGCCCAGCGCGCCGCCGTGCCGGTGCGCGCGTTCATGCTGCGCCAGACGCGCGAGAAGGACCTGGCGCTGTTCGCGCAGATGGCCAAGACGCCCGAGATGCAGAGCCCGGACGACGTGCCATTCGCGGTGCTGGTGCCGGCCTTTGTCACCAGCGAGCTGAAGACCGCGTTCCAGATCGGCTTCACGATCTTCATTCCGTTCCTGATCATCGACCTCGTCGTCGCCAGCGTGCTGATGGCCATGGGGATGATGATGGTGCCACCCGCCACCATTTCGCTGCCGTTCAAGCTGATGCTGTTCGTGCTGGTCGATGGCTGGCAACTGCTGCTGGGGTCCCTGGCGCAGAGCTTCATGAATTGACGCGGAGCCCGAGATGACGCCCGAGATGGTCATGACGATCGCCACGCAGGCGATGAAGATGACGCTGATGCTGTCTGCCCCGCTGCTGTTGGTGGCGCTGGCCGCCGGCCTGGTGGTGAGCCTGTTCCAGGCCGCCACCCAGATCAACGAGATGACGCTGACGTTCATCCCCAAGCTGGTGGCACTGTTCGTGACGATGGTGCTGGTCGGCCCGTGGATGCTCAACACGTTCGTCGACTACATGCGCGAAGTCTTCCAGGGCATCCCCGCCCTGGCGCACTGACGCGCCCGCTCCCCCAGTCTATCCGCAGGAAACCGGCGCCGTGCTAGAGGTCACCACCGACCAGCTCTACGGGTGGATCGCCGCCTTCCTGTGGCCGATGTTCCGGCTGCTGGCGCTGATCGCCACCGCGCCCGTCTTCAGCGAGTCGACCATTCCGCGCCGCGCCAAGGTGCTGCTGGCGGCGGCGCTGTCCACGGTGGTCTCGCCCACCATCGGCGCCATCCCGGCCGCGCCGGTCTATTCGTACGAGGGCCTGCTGATCATCCTGAACGAGGTTGGCATCGGCGTGGCCATGGGCTTCACCATGCGGCTGATGTTTGCCGCGGTACAGATGGCCGGCGAAATCATCGGCCTGCAGATGGGCCTGTCGTTCGCCGCGTTCTACGACCGCTCGTCCGGCGGGCAGACCATGGTGCTGTCGCGCTTCCTGAACATCGTCGCCACGCTGATGTTCCTGTCGCTGGACGGCCACCTGATGATGCTGGCCGCGCTGGTCGACAGCTTCCAGGGCGTGCCGATTGCCGCCGTGCCGCTGTCCGGCCACGGCTGGGGCATGGTGGCGCGCGCCGGCGGCACGGTCTTTGCCTCGGGCATGCTGCTGTCGCTGCCGATGATTGCCGCGCTGCTGACGCTGAACCTGGCGATGGGTATCCTGAACCGCGCGTCGCCGCAGTTGTCGATCTTCGCGGTCGGCTTTCCGGTGACGCTGCTGGGCGGCATGCTGGTGCTGGCGCTGTGCATGCCGCAGATGGGCGTCTACATGCAGCATCTGGTCGATACCGGGCTGCAGACCGCCGCCTCGGTCATCGACCAGCTCGCCCCGTAGCGGCGGCCCGCCGGCTTACGGCAGCGCGCCCACCTGGCGCAGCACCGCGCGGGCGATTTCCTGGCGCCTGGCGCCAACTTCCGGCTGTGGCATGTCCAGGTTCATCGCGAACACGTAGGTATCGTCGCCGCGCGTCACCCAGCCCACCCACCAGCCCACATCCATCTTGCCCGACGTGGCCCAGCCGGTCTTGGCGCGCAGCGTGTACGCCGGCGTGCGCTCGATCGTCAGGATATCGTCCAGCGCCTCGAAGCTGCGCTCGGAGATCAGCGGCACCTTGTGAGCCGCCGCGGCGCGCAGGAAGTCGATCTGCTGGTAGGTGGTGACCTGCAGGCGGCCGTTGAGCCAGAAGCGGTCCACCGGGCCGCCCACGTCGGCGTTGCCGAAGTGCGCGGCGCCCAGGTACTTGCGGTACTGCGCCGTGCCCACGCGGCGCGCCAGCGCCTGGTACGCCGGCACGCACGAGTTCTTCAGCGCCACGCGCAGCGCCACCTCGCCGTTGCAGACGGGCGGCAGGATCGGCTTGCCGTGGTGCATCCAGACCTTGCCGTCCCACGGCAGCTTGTCGTGGTCCACGTCGGCCACGGCGCCGGTTTCCAGCCCGATCAGCGAATTGAAGATCTTGAACGTCGACGCCGGCGAGTACGGCGTGGCCGCGCGGCGCGGGTTGTAGGTCATCGTGCGCTGCTGGCGCACGTCGTAGACGACCATCGTGCCGTCCACGCCGGCGGCGTCGAACAGCGATCTGGCGTCGAGCGGGGTCTCGGCCGCCTGCACGGCCGTGGCGGCACAGGCCGCGATCAGGGGCATCAGGAGCCAGCGGAGGAGTCGGTTTGGCATATCTGCACGCTATGGTTCTTGGTTGTGGGTGTCGTCCATGTCGACGGTTGGCAATCCAGGCCCGGATCGTGGTGCGGAGCATAGGTGGCGGCGCGCGGAACGCCAACCGGCGCCGCTGTAACACGCGTAACATGGCGGCCATGCCAGCCACCACCGTGATCCCGATCGACCTGTCGCCGCCCTACCGCGTGGGCGGGCACGCGGCGCGCTACCAGTCCGTCTGGCTGCTGGCGCGCATCTGGCTGGCCGTGTCGCGCGACCAGGAAGACCTGGGCGCGACGGCCGTGCGCACGCGCTTTGCGGACGCGGCCAACGTGCGGATGATCGTCTCTCGCGCGTTCGCCGATTTCGCGCGCTGGGGCGTGCCGGTTGGCTGGGGCCACGACAAGGCCGTGGGCGCGTCCGCGCTGCGCGCGGAAGGCCGCAGCCGGGGGCCGTTCTGGATGACAGCGGCCACGGCCCGCCGGCTGCGCTTCGTCGCGCACGGCAAGGCCCTGGGCACGGCCGGCGTGGCGCGCTGGCTGGGCCAGGCGCCCGACGGCGGCGACGCGGCGCCCGCACCGGCCAGCCAGGGGTTGCAGTACGTGATGCGGGACATGGCGTTCTGGCGGCACCTGACGCAGGCCATGCGGGGCGCGCAGGACGGCTTTGCGGGCGAGATCGACCATGGCGTGGCCGAGTCGTTTCGCGCGGCGCAGCGTTCGGCGGCCGACGACTTCCAGCAGGCGCTGTCACTGCTCAAGGAAAGCCTGGCCTGGCGCCGCAGCGACCGCCTGGACAAGAGCCGCGCCGCGCTGCGCCGCTTCGAGCGCATCGTGGTGGCCGGCGGCGTCAATGCCGCGCTGCCGACCTTTGCGGCCATGGCCCACGTGGTGCGGGCCTGGGAACACTATGCGCGCGGCGATCTGG